>JBMTEY010000162.1:0-5365 GCA_049433545.1 Burkholderiales bacterium
GGCAGCAGGTACATGGTCAGCACCGTGGCCTTGCTGAAGTCCGTGGCGAAAATGTCGCCGCGGATGAATTGGGCCTTGTCGGAGACGCCTTCCTTCTGCGCGTTGCGTTTGGACAACTCCACCATGTCGGGATTGAACTCGATGCCGGTGGCGTTCACGCCGAACTCCTTGGCCGCGGTGATCACGGTGATGCCGTCGCCGGATCCGAGGTCGAACACGACGTCGCCGGGTTTGACGTCGGCCATTTTCAGCATTTTCATGACCAGCGCCTTGGGCGTAGGCACCCAGATCACGTCCTTGCCGGCCTGGCCGACATGGGGCGTGAATTCCGAACCGGACGACTGCGCCAGTGCCGGGTTGGTGGCCAGCAATGCGGCCGCAGCAAAACCTGTCACCAAAACGTGACGAATACGCGATTGCATGTGGATCTCCAGAACAGGACCGGCTGACGATTATGCCTGAACGCAATCGCGCCGCACGCGGTCAGTCCCTAGGTTTTTTGAGCCGGCCGTCGATGGTCACGCCGCTGGCGACCAGTTTTTCGATTTCAGCTCCGGACAGTCCTGCTTCACGCAGGATTTCGACACTTTGCTCGCCGAGTTTCGGTGCCGGGCTCCAGCCCTCGCGGGTACCGCAGGACCACTTGTTCGGCAGACGCATGCTGCGAGTGCGGCCCTCCGTAGGATGGTCTTTCATTTCGAAAAAACCGATGTCGGTCAGGTGCGGATCCTCGAGCACGCTGTCCAGCGTGTGATAGGGCATCGCCGGCACGTCGGCCGCATCGAAGATCTCCAGCCATTCGGCAGTGGTCTTGCTTTTCAGCGCGGCCATGCGCACTTCAAAATAGGCTTTCACGTTGGCGAAGCGCGCCGGTACGTTGCAGAAGCGCGGATCGTCTTTGAGTTCCGGCTGGCCGATGGCCTTGAAAAAGGCGAAGGCCTGATCGTTGGTATTGGCCGAGATGCAGATCCAGCTGTCCTTGGTTGGAATCGGCTTGCCCAGCGGATCGAGCAGGCGCGGATCGCCGGTCTCACCCAGCGGCGGATCGAAGGTCTTCAGGTACATGTGCTCCTCGAGCACGAACTTGACCAGGTTTTCGAACATCGGGATCTCAATCGAGCAGCCTTCGCCGGTCTTCGCCTTGCGGTAGAGCGCCATCGCGATCATCTGCACCGCAATCAGGCCGACGGTCTTGTCGGCCACCACCATCGGCACGAAACGCGGTTCGCCGGTGGCGCGGTGATGCAGGGCCGCCATGCCACCCGAGCCCTGGATGATGGTGTCGTAAGCCGGCTTGTCGCGGTAGGGTCCGTCCTGGCCGAAGCCGAACATGCCGCAGTAGATGATGCCCGGATTGACCTTGCGCACGTCCTCGTAAGACAGTTTCATGCGCGCCATCGAAGGCGGGCGCACATTCCACACCAGCACATCCGCGCGCGCGATCAGTTTCAGCAGCGCGGCGTAGCCGCCGGGATCCTTCAGATCGAGCACGATCGAACGCTTGTTGCGGTTCAGGTGCAGGAATTTTGCGCCCATACCCGGCGTTATCGATTTGCCGTTCATGTTGCGGATCAGGTCGCCGGACTTGGATTCGACCTTGATCACTTCTGCACCGTGGTCGGCGAGGATCTGGGTGGCGAGTGGGCCGACCACGACGGAGGTCAGGTCGACAATCCGCACACCCTCGAGCGGGCCCCCGGGCATTATCGGATTCCTTTCATGCGAACTCCGCTTCGGCAGTCAGCGCGACCGCGCCGGTATCATCCTGCGCCCACAACTTCGCCGTTTTGTTGTCGGCGCTGGGTTCACCGCAGAAGGTGATGGTGCGGTTGACGAACAGGGCGCGCACATTGCGCGAGGACATGAACCGGATCGGGGTGGTACCGTGGGTGCGCGCTAGTTCATAGGTCAGCAGCGTCGTCAGCCCGCCGTTCATGATCAGGTCCGGATAGCCCTCGGTGCCGGTGACGTAGGGTTTGTCGTAATGGATGCGGTGGCCGTTGAAGGTCAGCGCGGAATAGCGGAACAGCATCACTGGATCCGGCGTGACTTCGTGCTTCCATACCGCCTTGCCCGGCGCCGGCATCGGCGGCTGGGGCGGCGCGTTCTTGTCCGGCTCGCCGCGGTAGACGATGTCCTGTTCCTCGGTGATCGCGGTGCCGCGCGGGCTCTTGATGTCGGTTTTCACGGTGACAAACACCATGCGCCCGCTGCGGCCATCCTTGATGGTGACGTTCTGGATCACCGAGTCGCGGCGCACTTCGTCGCCGACCAGCAGGGGTGCAAAGAAAGTCGTGCGTTTGCCGGCGAACATGCGACGCGGCAGCGGCACCGGCGGCAGGAAATCGCCGCGCTGTGGGTGGCCGTCGGGGCCGATCTGCGACTGGCGCACCACGCGCGGGAACAGGACGGCATGCCAGCCCACCGGCAGCGGGTCGCCCATCCTGGGGAAGGGATCATCGCGGTCGAGCGTGGCCGACAGGCGATCGACCATGGGCACGGTCACATAATCGATGGCGGATTCCGTGCGGCCGATCCACCCTTTCAGGGATTCCAGGTCTGCGGACATGTTTGATTGGTTTCAGTTCGGTTGATGACCAAAGGTAACGAGGTATTTTACGGCAGGCTTAGTCCTTCATCGCCGCCAGTGTTTTCGATTCACGCGCGGTAATCGCATCGAAACGTTTGAGCAGGCGTTCGGCGCGCACGATGATCGGGATGTCGATCATCTTGCCGTCGAGCGCGAAGGAACCGCGACCCGCTGCGGCCGCTTCCTTGTCGAGGGCGATGACCTTGCGCGCGTATTCGACTTCGGCCGCGCTCGGCTTGTATTCCTCGTTGACGATGGTGACCTGGCCGGGGTGGATGCAGCCCGCACCCATGAAACCGAAATCGCGCGAACGGCGCACCATTTTGCGGAAGTTCTCCCAGTCGCCGAAGGTGGCGACGCTGTCGACAAAACCCAGGGGCATGATGCCGGCGGCGCTGGCGGCAAAAATCATGTGCTGTTTCGGATAGAACAGCGCATCACCCGTCGGTTGCATGTTGCAGTTCAGCGCGTAGTCCTCGCCGCCGATGTTGCAGGCGATGATGCGGCTGGTCGTGGTGGTGATCTCGCGGATTTTGAAGAATGCTTCCGGCGTTTCGATCATGGTGATGAATTTCGTGTGGCCGACCGTCATGCCGCGCTTCTGCTCGAGCTCGCTGACTAGTTCGTCGAGCAGCTGCAGGTGGGAAACGCCGCTGGCCTTGGTCACCGCGATGCCGTCTACGTCTGGGCATATCGAATGTTCGATGTCGCGCACCGCCAGCGACAGCGGCTGGTTGATGCGCACCACGACATCGGCGCCGCCGCGCCGCACGCGCGCGGCGTTTTTCTCGACCAGCTTGCGCGCGTTGGCCTTTTCGGCGGGCGGCACGCTGTCTTCGACGTCGAGCTGGATCACGTCGGCGCCGCGGGTGTGCGCCTTGTCGACGTATTTTTCGACATTGACCGGGACGTACATCAGGGAGCGCCAGACGGGAAGTTCGCGGTACATGTTCGGATCCTTTGTGTTGGTTTCAGGGGCGCGCGGCCGGGGTTATTCTTCGGCGGCAGGGGTATCTTCTCCGGCGCAGGCGATGCCGGCTGCCAGCAATTTACCGTAGGCGGCGGCATCGACGCCGATTTCGGCGAGCAGCGCCGCATTGTGTTCGCCGAGTTTCGGTGCCGGCGTGCGGATCGAGCCTGGCGTGCCGGACAGGCGCGGCACGACGTGATGCATGGGGAAGGCGTTCATGTCGTCGTCCGGATAGTCGGCGATCAATTCGCGCGCGATGAAATGCGGATCTTCGAAGATCTGCCGGATGTCGTAGATCGGGCCGATGGTGACCTCGGCCTTTTCGAAAAATGCGACATTTTCGGCCTGGGTGCGCTGTGCGATGAAGACGCCGATCACGGCATCGAGTTCCGCGGCGTGTTTCACGCGTTCCTCGTTGGTGCTGTAACGCGGATCAGTGATGAATTCGGGACGGCCGATGGAATGAAAGAGGCGTTCGGCCATTTTCTGCGTCGACGACGACAGGCAGACGTAGAGCCCGTCTTTGCACTTGTAGGCGTTGCGCGGTCCGGCATTGGTGGAGCGGCTGCCGGTGCGCGGCTTGACCTTGCCGGTGAGCCGGTAGTTGGCGGCCTGTGGGCCGAGTACCGCGAAAAGCGGATCGAGCAGCGGCAGGTCGATGACCTGGCCGCAGCCGCCGTTGATTTCGATTTCGCGCAGCGCAGTCATCACCGCCGCGGCGCCGTAGAGTCCGGCGACGGTGTCGGCGAGGTACATTGGCGGCAGCACCGGTTCGCGGTCGGCGAAACCGTTGAACGAAGCGAAACCGGACATGCCTTCAACCAGCGTGCCGAAACCGGGGCGGCGGCTGTAGGGACCGTCCTGTCCCCAGCCGGAAATGCGCACGATCACCAGCCCGGGATTGATTTTCAGCAGTATCTCGGGGGCCAGCCCCATTTTTTCCAAGGTGCCGGGGCGGAAGCTTTCGATGAACATCCGCGCTGAAGGCAGGAGCTTCAGCAGCAGTTCGCGCGCTTCCGGCTTGCGCAGTTCGAGCCCCAGGCTTTTTTTGCTGCGGGCGTAGATTTTCCAGTTGGTCTGGACGTTCTTCGTTTTCCAGGCCCGCAGCGTGTCGCCGGCCGGCGGTTCGACCTTGATGACTTCGGCGCCGAAATCGGCGAGGAACTGGGTCAGGGTGTTGCCAGCGACCAGGCGCGACAGGTCGAGCACGCGCACGTCGTGCAGCGGGCCGCGCGCGGTCCTATCATAAGCGCGTTGCGGCACGCCCATCGCCGGCATCAATCCGTCCTGATGCCGGTATCCAGCGCGACTTTACGCCAGCGCGTGATTTCGTTGACGATGAATTTGGTGAAATCGCCGCCTGCCATGGTGCTGGGTTCAGCGCCCTCGGCGGCGAAGCGTTTTTTCAGGTCGAGGGACTGCAGCGCCTTCGCCAGTTCCAAGGACAGCCGCTCGAGGATCGCCGGCGGGGTTTTTGCTGGAGCGGCGAGGCCCCACCAGAATTCGGCGACATAACCCTGGACGCCGCTTTCGCCGAGCGTTGGCAGTCCGGGCATGAACGAGGAGCGCTGCGCGCTGCCCACGGCCAGCGCCTTGAGGCGGCCGGCCTGCACCTGGGTCATCGCCGAGGGCAGGCTGGTCATCACCAGCTGCGTGTGGCCGCCCATGAGATCGGTCAGCGCCGGCGCGACGCCCTTGTACGGTACGTGCACGATGTTTATACCGGCCATCCGTTTGAACAGTTCCGAAGCGAGATGGTTATGGCCGCCGGTGCCGGTGGAACCGTAGTTGATCTGTCCGGGGCG
>JBMTEY010000163.1:0-5358 GCA_049433545.1 Burkholderiales bacterium
GCGATAGCCCGCCATACCAACGCTTTCAAGATCAACGAGGACGTGGTCATCCCGCTGGAACGCCTGGGCGACTATTCCGACGGCATCGAGCGCATCAACATCGAACTGTCGATCCGCAACAAGCTGCGCATCCTCGATGCCGTCGATTCCGTGATGACCGGCGAACTGCCGGTCGCCAGCCCGGATCCCGGAATCGCGGCGGCAGAAGTCATCGGGGATCGCCCCGCGCGCGCGCGCGCGCTGATAGAAGCCGCCCGCCAGCGCTGGCAATGGCTGCTTGACCGCCTGGACCGCCCGGTTGACATCATTCTCGGCGAACCGGAAATCATCGCCCCTGATCTGCTTTCACGTCACGCCGGCGGCACGCTGTTCCACGTGCTGCAGGACCATACGGTCCGGGTATCCTGGAAGGAAGAGGTGCGCACGCACCTTGCCGACATCTTCAGCGGACGGCCGTTCGCCAGGGTCATGGAAGCGATCGACGCCGCGCATCGCCAGGCCCTGCGCGGCCGCGTTTTCGTCGCACTGCACATGCACGCAGGCGACGGCAACGTGCACACCAACATCCCCGTCAATTCCGACAACTACGCGATGCTGCAGGAAGCCGCCGATGCCGTGACCCGCATCATGCGACTCGCGGAATCCCTGGACGGCGTGATCTCCGGCGAGCACGGCATCGGCATCACCAAACTGGAATTCCTGCCGCAATCGCGCGTCGCTGAATTCAAGTCCTACAAGGACTGCGTCGACCCGCACGGGCATTTCAACAAAGGCAAACTGCTGCCCGGCGCGGATCTCGGCAATGCCTATACGCCGAGCTTTTCGCTGCTCGGCGCAGAAAGCCTGATTCTCGAACATTCCGACGTCGGGGCGATTTCGGACTCGATCAAGGATTGCCTGCGCTGCGGCAAGTGCAAGCCGGTGTGCGCAACCCATGTTCCGCGGGCGAACCTGCTTTACAGCCCGCGCAACAAGATCCTCGCCACCGGGCTGCTGATCGAGGCTTTCCTTTACGAAGAACAGACGCGCCGCGGCATCTCGCTCGAACACTTCGACGAATTCGGCGACGTCGCCGACCACTGCACGGTCTGCCACAAGTGCGCCAACCCCTGCCCGGTGGACATCGATTTCGGTGACGTGTCGATCGCGATGCGCAATTTCCTGCGCCAGCACGGCAAGCGCCGTTTCAACCCTGGCGCAAAAGCGTCGATGCTCTTCCTCAACGCCACCGATCCGCGCACCATCAATGTCGCGCGCAAACTGATGATCGACTGGGGTTATCGAGCGCAGCGGCTGGGGCACCGCGCGGCGAAGGCACTGGGACTGGCCGGACGCCAAACCCGCCGTCCTCCGGCAACCACCGGCAAGCCGCCGCTGCGTGCCCAGGTCATCCATTTCGTCAACAAGCCGATGCCGGGCAGGCTGCCGAAGAAGGCCTCGCGCGCGCTGCTCGATATCGAGGATGCGCGCATCGTACCGGTGATCCGTGATCCGGTGAAAGTCACCGAGGAATCGGAAGCGGTGTTCTATTTTCCGGGTTGCGGCTCCGAGCGCCTTTTCAGCCAGGTCGGACTGGCCACCCAGGCGATGCTGTTCGACCTCGGTGTGCAGACCGTGCTGCCCCCGGGCTACCTGTGCTGCGGCTACCCGCAGACCGCCGCCGGCGAGGAGGCCAAAGGACAAGCCATCACCACCGCCAACCGGGTGCTGTTCCACCGCGTCGCGCACACGCTCAATTACCTCGACATCAAAACCGTGATCGTGTCCTGCGGCACCTGCATGGACCAGTTGCAGAAATACGAGTTCGACAGGATATTCCCGGGATGCCGGCTGCTCGACATCCATGAATACCTGCTGGAAAGCGGCGTCCGGCTCGAAGGCGCCAACGGGGTGCGCTACATGTATCATGACCCCTGCCATACGCCGATGAAAACACATGCGCCGATGAAAGTGGTCAACACGCTGATGGCGGCGCCGGTTGTGCCGAGCGAACGCTGTTGCGGAGAGTCAGGCACCCTGGCCGTCACGCGCCCCGACATTTCGACGCAGGTGCGCTTCCGCAAGGAGGAGGAACTGCGCCGCGGTGCCGCGCAGCTGCGTTCCGGCGACGACAAGGTCGACGTCAAGATACTGACTTCATGCCCGTCATGCCTGCAGGGACTCGCGCGTTTTTCCGCTGATGCCGGCACCGAACCCGATTACATCGTGGTGGAAATGGCCAACCGCCTGCTGGGCGCGAACTGGATGAGCGACTACGTAAGCAGGGCGAACAACGGCGGCATTGAACGGGTGCTGCTGTGATGCGTGTCATTCGGCACATGATGCAGCGGAAGTCTTGTCGTACATCGGCGACATGTGACATATTCACTTGCCGTGATTTTCTTTCAATCAGAATAATGCGTACCCGTTATCACTGGGATACGCCATGGCCACAGTTTTGAGCTCGACACCGGGATTACTGAAAATAGCGAGCGTCGCGGAAACCGGGACGTTTCTCGCGCAAATGTCCGCAACGGAGCCGACGCAACGCCAGGCGCTGCTGCTGACGCAGTTGAGGCTGTTCGCCGACACGGCCATCGCCGGACGCACACGCCTGCAGGTTCTTGAGGCGTTGCGCGACACCATCCTCGAGACCCAGCATGCGCGCAGCAAGGAATACTGGGGCAAGCCGGTGCCGTTCAACACGGACACCCGGGAAATTTTCGAACGCAGCATCTCCTTGTGGCGCGCACTGGCCGACGCTTATGAATCCCTGATCGCCGACATGGCGGACAACGCGGACCTGGCTGCACAGGCGGCGACGATCTGTTACCGGTCGCTGCGCTGCACCGGATTCGCCATGACCGCACACAACAGGGCCTACCATGCAGTCCCCGAAGGACTGTGGGAGCAGCTGCACCGCCTCTACGCATTTGCCGAAACCGCGGACATCACCGACATTCCGGTCAGCGAATCAGGCGGCCATGGAACCATCAACCTGGCCTACCTGCAGATCGTACTCACGCAACGCGCAAACCCCGACTCGCTGTCCGTGCTGCAGATGAATACCGTGGACCGTGCACTGGCACAGTGGGTCGCGCAGGCGCGCCTGTCCAGGGATCCGGTCGTACCCGACCGTGACAAGGCGCTGGCGATCGACCTGGGGTCGAACCAGGGTGCACGCCGCCCGAAGAATCTTCCGTGCAACAACCTGCGTTACCTTGATCTCGAGAAATTGGGCGACAGGCTGCGGCAGACCGCGGTGGCCCTGAAAACCCAGACTCCCGACAAACTGGGACTCGGCCCGATCGCGCGCGAGGCCTGCGAAAAACTGATGCTCAACCTGAACATCAGCTGGCTGGCACCGGGAACCGGCCGGGCCGATGAACGCAAGCCCGTTTCGTTCAATGTGCTGGTGTCGTCGACGATTGCCGCCATGCATTTCAACATCAGCGGCAAACCCTTCTCACCACCGGATGCCGGACTGTCATCGCGTGCTCGGTTCGAAATGGCGGGATTCGAACGGGTCGACGGTCCGTCGGTCGGAGAAGCTTCGATGCGCAGCCGCACGCTGGAAACCTGGACAGTCGCCAACCAGAGCGCATCGGGCATACTCGGCATGTGCCGCAAGCCCACGGATTCCACGCAGCTGACGCACAACCAGCTGCTGGGACTGGTCGCGCCCAACGGCAACACCTACCTCGGATTCGTGCAAAGGCTCAGCGTCGACGCCAATGGCGCAGCCTGGCTGGGGTTCCGGCTGCTGCGCGTAAAAGCGCAGGCGGTCGCCGCGCGTGAATCGGTCAACGATGTCCCCTATGACCGCGCACTGCTGCTCGAGGCCGGCCCCGGCGGGGAGCCGCCCACCATCATCGTCGCCCCCGGAACCTGGGTTGCCGGCAGGATACTCGACATGCACGACGGCAAACCGCACAAGATCCGGCTCACGGCCCTTATCGACCGTGGCTCCAATTTCGAGCGCGCAGCCTACACTGCCGCTTGAGCGGCCAGTGCCGCGCGCGGCGGTTTCCGGCGCCGGGCACTTTTCGCCGGACTACACAACGGCACGCAACCGTTTCCGCATGGCGGCGCAGCGCGCCGGAGCAGCGCTCGACGCCCTGCCGCTGGCTGCGCCGGGGCCCCGCGGCGAAACCCTGAGCATAGACATCGCATGGCTGGGCGCCGCGCTGCCGCGTCGCGCGCTGCTGCATATCAGCGGAGTCCACGTCGTCGAAGCGTTCGCCGGATCGGCCGCACAGATCGCGCTGCTCGACGCGCCGCCGCCGTTGCCCGCCGACGGCGCATTGATACTCGTACACGTCCTTAATCCCTGGGGTATGGCCTGGCTGCGCCGCACCAACGAACATAACGTCGACCTGAACCGGAATTTCCATCCCGACAGCAGCACCTGGACCGGTGCACCGCCGTTGTACAACCGGCTCGACACTTTGCTCAATCCGGCATCACCGCCATGCCGCGACGCTTTCATGCTGCGCCTGGCGATGCGCGGACTGCGCCACGGCACGCGCGCCGTGCGTCAGGCCATAGCGCATGGCCAACACCGTTATCCACGCGGCCTGTTTTACGGTGGAGCGGAACTGCAGCCGGGACCCGCCGCTTTCGCAGAATGGATCAGGAAGCGGCTGGGAAGAACCAGGGAAATTTTCACCATCGACATGCATACCGGGCTGGGGCCGCACGCCATGGATACGCTGATCGTGGAGCCGGCTGATGATACCGCGGCACTGGAACGGGTCCTAGGAAAAAGCATCCCCGATAGTGCCTCGGCGCCTGCCGCCTACACCGTGCGCGGCAGCCTGGGCGCCGCGCTGCCCCGCTTGCTGCCCGGAGTGCGCTCCACTTTCGTGCTGCAGAAAATCGGCACCTGTTCACCGCAGCGCGTGCTGCACGCCTTGCGCGAGGAAAATCGCTGGCATCATTACGGCAGCGGCGGGCTCGACCATCCCGCCAAACGGAGCCTGCTCGAAGCCCTGTGCCCGGCGTCGCCGGCCTGGCGCAATGCGGCGGTCGAACGCGGGAGCAGGCTGGTCCGGACTGCAGCGGATTTTCATTTCAGCAGGGAATCACCATGATCTGCGATCTTTGCGTGACCCCCGGCGGAACAGTGCTCTGGCAGGATGCACGCTGCTGCGTCGTGCATGTCGAGGAGCCAGGTTATCCCGGGTTCTGCCGTGTCATCTGGAACTCGCACGTACGGGAAATGAGCGACCTTAGCGACGCCGACCGCACACATTGCATGCGCATCGTGTTTGCAACGGAACGCGTACTGCGCAAGTTATTGAAGCCCGACAAGATCAATCTCGCGAGCCTCGGCAACATGGTGCCGCATGTCCACTGGCACGTGATTCCGCGTTTTGC
>JBMTEY010000164.1:0-5355 GCA_049433545.1 Burkholderiales bacterium
AAAGTTACCATAGGACTCACAGTCTGGTCGGTCACAAGTTTCGTACCCAGGTCACTAGGTGATCCCCGATTTGTGTGAAATTCGCTATATGCGTGACATGCGAATCACTTTTAGATTGCCTGACTGGTTTATTGTGTCAGGTTGAATGTTGTGGTTTTCGTTCCGGTGCCGACCTGCGGACTTTCGGTATAACGATCCCCAAAAGACAAAAGCCCCGCCGCGGTGGCAGGGCTAAGTCCAAGATCTGCAACAAATTCGGTGGCTCCCCGACCTGGGCTCGAACCAGGGACCTGCGGATTAACAGTCCGTCGCTCTACCGACTGAGCTATCGGGGAATTGAAGTGCAATGCGGGCTGTTCCAGCCGCGAAGAGGGGCATATTCTATCCGCGCAACAATGGCTGGTCAACGCGGGGATTTGCTGAAATGAAATGGTTTAAGCGTCTTATTCTGCTGCTACTTGTGCTGGTTATCGCCGTAGCCATCATTCCTTTGTTCATCTCCCTTGATGACTACCGTCCGGAGATTGAGAAAAAGGCCTCCGAGGCGCTGAAAACGCCAGTACGCCTGAAAAGCCTGAAACTGGTCGGTCTGCCGCTGCCGCATCTGACCGTTTCGGGCATCGAAGTCGGCAAGGGCGGGGAAATCAAGGTCGGTTCGGTGACCGTGACGCCGGACCTGCGGTCGCTGCTGTCCGACGTCAGGGTCATCAGCAGCGTCAACATCGACGGCCTGGCGGTCAATCAGTCGGGTATCAATCGCCTTGCCGCACTGGCGCAGCCGGATTCGGGTAAAAAGGGCGGAGCTCCCGCCGTGCGCGTTCGCTCGGTCCGTCTCACCAACGCCGTGCTGCAATTGCAGAAAGCCGGCTTCGGCCCGTTTGACGCCCGCATCAGCCTTGGTGACAGCGGCGCCCCGGAAAATGCCGAGGTCATCACCCGCGACGGCAAGCTCAAGCTCTTGGTCAAACCCGCGGGTAAACGTTTCAATCTCGATTTGCAGGCCAAGAACTGGAGGCCGCCGGCGGGACCGCCGCTGCTGTTCGACGAACTGACGGTCAAAGGTGTTGCCACCACGGCCGATGCGAATTTGTCCGATATCAGGGCAAAGATGTATGGCGGCACGGTGGCCGGAAAAAACACGGTCGGCTGGGGCAAGGGACTGCAGCTGAAAGGCAATTACGCAGTCAACGGCATTGAATTGCGCGACCTCGTGCCGCTGTTTTCTCCGGAAACCAAACTGACCGGCCGGCTGACGGCAAAACCGGTACTCAGCGCAAATGCGCCCTCTGCCGACCAGATAAAAAATGCGCTCAAGCTGGATACGCCGTTCGACATCCGCGACGGCGTGCTGCACGGCATCGACATCCAGAAGGCTGCGACCAGCCTGATCACCAAGGACAGCAGCGGTCAGACCCGCTTCGAAACCCTGTCCGGTCACTTCGCAATGGAGCGCGGTACCCAGCGCATCACTGACCTGAAGGTGGCATCGGGTTTGCTGGCTGCGGACGGCAATGTAACCATCGCGCCCAACAAGGTGCTGTCCGGACGCATCAATGCCCAGGTCAAGGCCGGCTCCATCGCCGCGGCATCGGTACCGCTGAACATCAGCGGCACCGTGGACAATCCTCGGGCGCTGCCTACAGGTGCGACGGTGACGGGTGCGGCAGTGGGCACAGCCATCCTCGGGCCCGGCGTGGGCACCTCGGTCGGTGCCAAGATCGGCGGCTGGGCCGACAGCCTGTTCGGCGGCGGCGACAAAAAGAAATAGCCGCCCGCGGGCGGCTATTCTCGGGTACCGGTTGCCGGGTTTACTTCGGTACCAGCACCTTGGCAATGGCCTGGGCGACGTAATCGATGTTCTTTGAGTTCAGCGCCGCAACACAGATACGGCCGCTGTCGATGGCGTAGATCGAATATTCCTCGCGCAGCCGCTGCACCTGTTCCTTGGTCAGGCCGGAATAGGAGAACATGCCGCGCTGCTTGACGATGAAGCTGAGGTCGAAATCGGAGCGGATCGCACGAATCTTGTCGACCAGCTGCTTGCGCATGACCTTGATGCGGTCGCGCATCTGGCCCAGTTCCTGATCCCACTGTTTATGCAGCTCGGGGGTCGTCAGCACCAGTTCGACGGCCTTGCCGCCGTGCGTCGGCGGGTTCGAATAGTTGGTGCGTATGACCCGCTTGAGCTGGCTCAGCGTGCGCACCGCCTGTTCCTTGCTGCCGGTGACTATGCTCAACGCGCCCACGCGTTCGCCGTAGAGCGACAGCGATTTCGAGAACGAGCTGGACACGAACACCGCCGGACATTCCGCGGTGAAGCGGCGGATGGTTGCGGCATCTTCCTCCAGTCCGTGGGCAAATCCCTGATAGGCGATGTCGAGGAAAGGCACCAGCTTGCGCCGGTTGACGACGGCAATGACTTTTTCCCATTGCTCCGCAGTCAGGTCGACGCCGGTCGGGTTGTGGCAGCAGGCATGCAGCAGCACGATCGCGCCGGCCGGCAGTTCGCCGAGCGCGGCAAGCATGGCGTCGAATTTCAGGCCGTTGGTTGCGGGATCGTAGTAGGGATAGGTTTTGACCGTAAAACCGGCGTATTCAAAAATCGCGCGGTGATTTTCCCAGCTCGGGTCGCTGATGTAGATGTCGGCACCCGGACTGATGCGACGCAGGAAATCGCCACCGACCTTCAGCCCGCCGGTGCCGCCCAGCGTCTGCACGGTAACGATGCGGCCATCCTTGACCGCGGGATTTTCCGCTCCAAAGAGTGTGGTCTGCACTGCGCGATCGTAGGTGGCGAGGCCGTCGATGGGCAGGTAATTGCGAGGCAGGGGTGATTCAGCCAGCTTTTGTTCAGCAGTGCGTACGCACTGCAGCACCGGCACCTTGCCGTCGTCGTCGGTATAGACGCCAACGCCGAGGTTCACTTTTTTCGGGTTCTGGTCCGCGTTGTAGGCTTCGGTAACGCCGAGGATGGGATCCTTGGGGGCCAGTTCGATCTGTTCCAGTACTGAGGAGCTCATTTTTGGTGCGCAAAAGCGCAGGGTTGGTCAAAAAACGACATTCTATCTGCATTTTTTGCAGTGCAACCAAAAAGGGGCAGCCGGCGTGCCGGGAGCGGCGGTCGCCCGGGGAACCCGGAACCGGTAAGATGCCTGTTTTTGCCCGATTTTCATGGAAATCATCACCTTTCCCGACAGTCCGTACCGCCTGCACCAGACTTTTGCGCCCGCGGGGGATCAGCCGGAGGCCATCGCCAAGCTGGTGGAAGGGGTGCGTGAGGGTCTGGTGCACCAGACCCTGCTCGGGGTGACCGGTTCCGGCAAGACCTACACCATGGCCCACGTCATCGCGCGGCTGGGCGTCCCGGCGCTGGTGATGGCGCCGAACAAGACCCTGGCGGCCCAGCTCTACGCCGAAATGCGCGAGTTTTTCCCGGAAAACGCCGTCGAATATTTCGTCTCGTACTACGATTATTACCAGCCCGAGGCGTATGTCCCGTCGAAGGACCTGTTCATCGAGAAAGACTCGAGTATCAACGAACACATCGAGCAGATGCGGCTGTCAGCGACCAAGGCACTGATGGAACGGCGCGACACCATCATTGTCGCTACGGTTTCGGCGATCTACGGCATCGGTGATCCAGTGGACTACCACGGCATGATCCTGCACCTGCGGGAGAACGAAAAACTGTCCCAGCGTGACGCCATCCAGCGACTGGTCTCGATGCAATACGAACGCAACGACATCGAGTTCAAGCGCGGCGTGTTCCGCGTCCGCGGCGACATACTCGACATTTTCCCCGCAGAAAACTCGGAAACCGCGGTGCGGGTATCGCTTTTCGACGACGAAGTTGAAAGCATCCAGATCTTCGATCCGCTGACCGGGCACATCCTGCAGCGCGTATCGCGCTTCACTGTCTACCCGTCCAGCCACTATGTGACGCCGCGCGCGACCACGCTGCGGGCAATCGAAGCCATCAAGATTGAATTGCGCGAGCGCATCGCATTCTTCCAGAAGGAACACAAGCTCGTCGAACTGCAACGCATCGAACAGCGCACGCGTTTCGACCTGGAGATGCTCAACGAGATGGGTTTCTGCAAGGGCATCGAAAATTATTCGCGCCACCTGTCGGGCCGCCAGCCCGGCGAGCCGCCGCCGACATTGATCGATTACATGCCGCCGGATTCATTGATGTTTCTCGACGAAAGCCATGTCACCATCCCGCAGGTGGGCGGCATGTACAAAGGGGACCGGGCGCGCAAGGAAAACCTGGTCAATTACGGCTTCCGCCTGCCTTCGGCGCTGGACAACCGTCCTCTGCGGTTCGACGAGTTCGAGAAATTCATGCGCCGCGTGGTCTTCGTGTCGGCCACGCCATCGGAGTACGAGCGCGAGCACCAGGGGCAGGTGGTCGAGCAGGTGGTACGCCCTACGGGACTGGTCGATCCCGAACTGGAAGTGCGCCCGGCAAGCACCCAGGTCGACGATCTGCTTTCCGAAATCAATGCCCGCATCGCCGCCGGCGAACGCGTGCTGGTCACGACGTTGACCAAACGCATGTCGGAAGACCTCACCGACTACCTCGCAGAACACGGCATCAAGGTACGTTACCTGCATTCCGACATCGAAACCGTGGAGCGCGTGGAAATCATCCGCGACCTGCGGCTCGGCGAATTCGACGTGCTGGTCGGCATCAACCTGCTGCGCGAAGGGTTGGACCTGCCGGAAGTGTCGCTGGTTGCCATCCTCGACGCCGACAAGGAGGGTTTCCTGCGTTCGGAACGATCACTGATCCAGACCATAGGCCGCGCGGCGCGACACATCAACGGCAAGGCGATACTCTATGCCGACCGCATCACCGATTCGATGCGCCGCGCGATGGGCGAAACCGAGCGCAGGCGCAACAAGCAAATCGCACACAACCTGGCGCAGGGCATCACGCCGGTCGGCGTCAAGAAACGCATCAAGGACATCATCGACGGGGTCTACGACCATGACGCAGCGCGCCAGGAACTGAAGGCCGCGCAAAACCAGGCACGTTACGACCTGATGGGCGACAAGGAAATGACCCGGGAGATCAAGCGCGTCGAGAAAGAAATGCTTGAGGCGGCGCGCAACCTGGAGTTCGAGCAGGCTGCCCGGCTGCGCGATGAACTACAGGTGCTGAAGCAACGTTTTTTCATTGATGCAGCGTAAAGCATTGGCTGTTCGCGTCCTGTTCGTATGCATGGGCAACATCTGCCGTTCGCCGACAGCGGAGGGCGTATTCCGGGAACTGGTCGAACAGCAGGGCCTGTCTGATCGGATCATCACCGACTCGGCCGGCACCCACGATTATCATATCGGCGCCGCGCC
>JBMTEY010000165.1:0-5285 GCA_049433545.1 Burkholderiales bacterium
CTGTTGCCGTGCTTCTCGTCGCCGCCGCGCCAGTGGTCCTCGACATCCATGAACGCCGGCAGTACATGCTGCCAGGCCCAGCCGCTGTCGCCGGTCAACTGCGCCCATTCATCGTAATCGCGCGCCTGGCCGCGCAGGTAGAGCATGGCATTGATCGAAGACGACCCACCGAGCACGCGGCCACGCGGGTAATTGATGGCGCGGCCGTTCAGCCCCGCTTCAGGCTCGGTCCTGTAACACCAGTCGGTTTTCGGATTGCCGATGCAGTAGAGGTAACCGACGGGTATGTGGATCCAGTGCCAGTCATCCCTGCCGCCGGCTTCGAGCAGCAGCACCGACACGTCCGGGTCGGCGGACAGGCGGTTGGCCAGCACGCAGCCGGCGCTGCCGGCGCCGATGATCACGTAGTCCCAGGTGCCCGCGGTATTTTCCATCTGCATGATTGTAATCGGGTCGGCAGCGGCGCCCCGGCGCGGACTAAGCCACGGCTACCGGCGGCACCACCACCACAGCGGCTGCGTTGTCCGCGTTCTGCGCGCGGAACTGTTCCAGCACGCGGCGCATGCAGTCGATGAAGGCCATGGCATTGTCCCCCAGCGGCTGCCGCGCCTGGTAGACGTAGCCGAAAAGGATCCAGCGTTCCGGTTCCAGCGGCCGCATCACGATGCCGTGCAGATCGATCGCCTGCGCGCAGATGCGGTCGAGCAGCGCGACCCCGACGCCGTCGCGCACCAACTGGCTGGCCATCAGCGAGGAGCGCGTTTCCACGGCATATTGCGGCCGCACCCCGCCCGAGCCGAAAAAATCATCCACCTGCTTGCGCCAGCGCTGGCCCGGCCACAGGCCGAGCAGCGGTTCGGCCGCGAGGTCCTGCGCGGTCACCGAAGGCCGGGCCGCGAGTTGGTGTTTTTCAGGCAGCATCGCCTCCACGCGCACCCGGAACAGCGGCTTGTTTTCGATTTCCACCAGCGGGTGCGAAACCGGCAGGGAAATGATGCCGAGATCATAGAGCCGCGTGCCGACGCTGCCCTCGATGCCGAAGCGCGACTGCATGTCCACCGAGACGCGAATCTCCGGATGCTCGCGGCAGAACAGCGCCAACGCCGGCGACACCAGCCCCTGGCCGATACGCGGCGCGGTTACCAGCCGCAACTGTCCCTGCGAACGCGAACGGATGTCGGCGACGATGCGCGGGATTTCGTCGAAGCCGGCGAGGATGTGTTCGGCCTCGCGGTAAAACACCTCGCCCTGCCGGGTCAGCGCCAGGCGCCGGCGTGTGCGGTGAAACAGCTGCAGCCGGGTCTCGTTTTCGAGGATAGCGATCAGTCGGCTCGCCGCCGAAGTGCTGAGGCTCATGTTGTCGGCGGCCGCAGATAGCGAACCCGTGGTCACGACCAGCCGGAACAGGCGCAGAGCCCGTACATTCATGACACTAACCTTGATGACATAATTTATTGATTATAAACATATTTAACGATTCATTCCCGAAATACGGGAATTACCGGCTCATAATTCTAATTTTGCGCAACGGGGATCCGTCTAGAGTGGCTAAAAAGCAAACCACCGCATCGCGGCTCCAAGCATTCCGCCGTCCGTAGCACCTGATTCGAGGAGAACACCAGATGAAAAACGTTTCAATTGCTCCATCCTGCATCCTGATCGGCCTGCTGGTTTCGGCTGCATTCCCGGCCATGGCCCAGTCCAATTTTCCGGAGCGCCCGGTCCGGCTGATCGTGCCCTTTGCCACCGGCAGCGCCACCGATTCCTCGGCGCGCATCTTCGGCGTCCAGCTGGCCAAGCAGTTCGGACAGCAGATCATTTATGACAACCGCGCCGGCGCCGGCGGCGCCATCGGCATGCAGGCGCTGGTGAAGGCCGCGCCCGACGGTTACACCATCGCCTATGCGGGCGCCGGTCCACTCGCGATCAGCCGCAGCATCAACACCAACCTGCCCTACGACGTGGAGAAGGAAGTGCAGGCGATCTCGCAAGCCATCAGCTCGCCGCTGATCCTCGCGGTGTCGCCGACCCTGCCGGTCAAGAACGTCAAGGAACTGATCGCGCTGGCCAAGGCGCGGCCCGGCCAGCTCGCCAACGGTTCGGCGGGCACCGGCACGGTCGGCCATCTCGCCGGCGAATATTTCAAGACCCTGAGCAAGACCGACATCCTGCACGTGCCCTACAAGGGCGGCGCGCAGGCCGCCACCGACGCCATGTCCGGATTCGTGCAGATCCTGTTCGATCCCACCAGCAGCGCCGCGCCCCACGTGCGTTCCGGCCGCCTGCGCGGTCTCGCCGTCACCGGCCCGAAACGCATCAAGGCCTTTCCCGACCTGCCCACGGTGGCCGAAGCCGGCGTGCCGGGTTACGAAGTCACTACCTGGGGCGGCATCATCGGACCCGCGGGTATGCCCAAGGCCCTCGTCGACAGGCTGAGCCTCGAAGTGCAAAAGGCTGCGAAATCGAAACTGGTCATCGACCGCTACACGCCGCTGGGCTCCGACCCGGTAGGCGGCACAGCCGAGCAGTTCACGGCGTTCATCCGCAGCGAATACCTGAAGTGGGCGGAAGTCATCAAGCGCGCGGTTCCCAAAAAATAAGCCGCTTGCACCGGCGCAGGCGGCTCGCTGATCGCTGCCTGCGCCGGACCCCACCCCTGCCCGCATCACATCCCCGATGGACGCCCGCACCGCCTGGCCCGACCCTGCCGAAATCCGCGCGCTGTTTTCACGCCGCAGCCTGTGGCAGTCGTGGCTGGACGTCGAAGCCGCACTCGCCGCAGTGCAGGGTGAACTCGGCATGATCCCGCAGGCCGCCGCTGCGGAAATCCGCAGCAAGGCCAACCTCGTTGCTATCGACGAACGGGCGCTGGCCGCCGACATCGAACTCACCCGCGCGCCCATCCTCTCGCTTGCGCGCGCCCTGGGCGAGGCCTGTGCAGAAGATGCCGGCGGTTACGTGCACTGGGGCGCCACCACGCAGAATGTGCTGCAGACCGGGCGCACCCTGCTGATGCGCCGCGCCCACGACGCCTTCATGGCGCGGCTGGGCGGGCTCCTCGACCGGCTGGCCGAACTCGCGGAATCGAGCGCCGACACGCTCACCGCCGGACGCACCAACTACCGGCATGCGCTGCCCATCACCTTCGGCTTCAAGGTCGCGGGCTGGATCGACGAACTGCTGCGCCACCGCGACCGCCTCACCGCCGCCGAGCCGCGGGTGTTCCTCGCGCTGTGGGGCGGCGCCATCGGCGCCATGCACGCCTTCGGTGAACACGGCCCCGAAATCAACCGCCGGCTGTCGCAGCGCCTGGGCCTGCATCCGATGCGCGTGCCCTCGCGCGCCGGCACCGATCACGTCGCCGAGTACGTGATGCTGCTCGCGCTGTTCAGCGCCACCTGCTCGAAAATCGCACGCGATTTCTATGCTCTAATGGCGGACGAATACGGCGAAGTGCGCGAGCAGCTGGGCGCAGACGCCGTCGGCTCGAGCACCATGCCGCACAAGATCAACTCCAAGGTCGCGGTGCAGGTGATCGCCGTCGCCGCGCGGCTGCGCAGCCAGGTGCCGCTCGCGCTGGAAGCCATGCAGCCCTCGCATGAAGGCGACGCCGCCAACAACCAGATGCTCTACGAACTGATGGACGGCATCTGCCCGATGGCCTACGAACTCGCCGCCGGCATGGACAGCCTGCTCGAGTGCATCCGGCTCGATCCGCAACGCATGCGCAGCAACCTCGGCCTCTCCGCCGGCTTCATTGCCGCGGAAAACGCGATGATGGTGCTGGCGCCGGCCATTGGCCGCAACCGCGCCCACGACCTGCTCCACCACGCCATCGACGCAGCCGCCGATGACAGCAAACCCCTCGCCGACATCCTGCTCGAAGACGCCGAAGTGCGCACCGCGGTCAGCCGCGAGGCGCTGGAGGCGGCCCTCGATCCGGCACGTTACACCGGGCGCAGCGCGGTTATGGCGCGCGAAATGGCCGCCGTGGCCCGCGTCGCCGCGGAAGAACTGCGGCAGCGCCGCGCCCCGGCCCATCCCTGACTCCATCGTTCACTCTCACCCAAGGAGCGACACCATGCAACATCGTACAATCACCACCATGAAATCGATGCTGTTCCTCGCGGCATTGCTGCTCGCACCGGCGGCTATAGCCGCCACCCCGGACATCAAGGCCCCTCAGGTCGACACACCCAAGCGTGTGCTATTCGTGGGCAACAGCTATTTGTACTACGGCGACAGCCTGCACAACCACGTGCGGCGGATGGTGGTTGCCGGCGACCCCGCGCTCGAAAAAGCGCTGCAGTACAAATCCGCGACCATCGGCGGCGCCAATCTCGCGCACCACAACATCGAGTACTTGACCGAACCCGGCCGCATCGGCGTCAAGCAGCCTTTCGAACTGGTGATCCTGCAGGACGGTAGCGCGGCGCCGCTTTCCGAAAAACGGCGCGCCTTGTCGATGGAAAAAATCCGCGAATACAGCGACATCATCCGCAAGCGCGGCGGCTAGGTGGCGCTGTACATGAGCCATGCCTACGTGCCGCCGCACAAGCAGACGAAACCCGAGAACATCCGCCTGACCGAAGCGCATTACCTCGCAGCGGGCAACGCGGTGGGCGCGCTGGTCATCCCGGTAGGCCTTGCGTTCGAGGAAGCCTATCGCCGCAAGCCGGACATGAAACTGCACAAGGACTATGATGGCTCGCATCCCGACCTCGTTGGCACCTACCTCGCCGCCTGCGTGGTGTATGCCAGCGTCTACGGCAAGTCACCGGTGGGCAATGCCTATGACTACTACGGCAAGGTCAGCAAGGAAGACGCGGCCTTTCTGCAGCAGGTCGCCGAAGACACGGTGAAAAAATTCTACTGGCGCTGAGCAGCGCCGCAGCAGCCATCATCCCGGCAGCGGCTGGGATGATGGGGGAATTACAAAAATATTATTAAAAAAAAATACTTACGATATACCTACGCCTTGACCAGTTTCTGCACGTTCCAGTTCAGGGTATCCGCGACATAGATGTTGTCCTGCGCATCCAGCGCCAGGTAATGCGCTTCGCCGTAGCGGTTGGGTCCCTTGCCCTGACCGCCGGTAGCCGCGAGCAGTTCGAGATCCATGTCGAGCTTCATGATGCGGCCGGTATGGCCGTGCGCCATCATGATGTGTTTGCCGTCGCTCATCAGGCACAGCCCGCAGGGCGTGCCCGGATGCGCTTTCTCGCGTAAAAATTTTCCGTCGGCATCGAACACCTGCAGCCGCTGGTTGGAACGGTCGGCGATGA
>JBMTEY010000166.1:0-5267 GCA_049433545.1 Burkholderiales bacterium
ATCGTCACGCGAGGCCCCCCTGCTTCGCCTGACAACCCCGCACGGGAACACCTCCTCCTCCCGTGATTCCACTCCAAGTGGAAATTACCGCGCAACCGCAAGGTTGCGCTTTTTTTTCACTGTTTCCGGATCAGCGCGCGATCTGCGCGCGTTTGGCCAGCAGCGGCGCCACCTGTTTGCCCGGCACCACGTAGGCCCATTGCGAGCGCGCCTGTTCGAGCAGCACGCGCCCGGCAAGACGCTGCCGCGCTTCGGCAAATTCCTTGTCGAGTTTTGCGACGTCTTCCGGCTTTTCCTTCGCTTCGGGCTTGCGCACCTTCGGCGGTTCGCCCTCGACCTTGTAGCGCAGCACGAAATCGCCGTTGGCCAGCGGGCCCAGCCGGATGGTGTAGGTCAGGTTGTCGAAGGTTTCGGCAACCAGCGTCGTCACCTTGTCGGCGCCGGTCTTGTCGTCGATCACGACGTCGCTGAACGACAGGTTGGACAGGGCGTTATTGATGGCCACCGCGGCGCTCGGATCGAGCCGCCCGCCGCCGGCCAGGAACTTCCATTGTCCCCATTCCTCGTCGCGGCCGATTTTCCATGACTCGCCGCCCGCGCCCGACAGCTGCAGCGCGCGGATGCGGTCCGGCTTGAAGAAGTCCTTGGCCACCCAGGCGCCGGGGCGCGTCACCGCTTTTTCCAGCGGATCGGAAACCACGACCACGGTGTCGCCGCGCCCGGCGACCAGGATGTGGCGACCGGCCGGCACGCCGTCGCGCGCATTGGGCAGCGGGTTCATCGGATCCTTTTTCTTCGACACCTTGCCAAGCACCATGCTCGCCAGCACCTTGCCGGAGGCGTCAGCCAGTTCGACCAGCGTGCCGGTGCCTTCCTTGGCGCCGCTTTTGCCACTCTTATCCGGTGCAAGCAGATTGAGTCTCCCGTGCAGGCTCGCACCCACGGTTTCGGACTGCGTGACCTTGGCATCCAGCAGTTTCAGGATCAGGCCGCTGATCTCGGAGAAATCCGCCGGATAGCCGCCGCGCTGCTCGACGCGCCAGACCTTGTCCCTGATCGCCAGCGTCACTTCGTGTTCAGCGTCCTGCAGGCGCAGGCGCGCGACGTCGCTGATCTTCAGCGCAGGCATCAGCGGCGCACCGATCTTCGCGCCGCTGTCCTGGTACGCGGTGAGGTCTTTCCAGAACAGCGCGAGGCCCGCACCGCCGAGTACGACGACCGCGAGCATCAGCCACAGGAACTGTTTGCGGTTCATGCTGCGCGTACCCTGGCGTTGGCGCGGCGGCGCTTGATGATGGCGAGCGTGACGCCCAGCAGCATCACCAGCAGCGGCACCAGCGCGATGTTGATCACCTTGGTCCACAGCTGCAGGGTTTCGGTCTCTTCACGCAGGTTCTTGCGCACTTCCTTCAGCTCCTTGCGCGTTTCCACCGATTTCTTGCGGAAATTCTCCAGCTCGGCCTGCTGCTCCGGCGTCAGGATCGCGCCGCCGCTGGCAGTCGCCGACTTGCCGCCCTTCTGCAGCGCCTGCAGTTTTTCGGTGGTCTGGTTCAGCGTGTCTTCCAGCTCCTTGATCTTGCCGAGGTAGGTCTCCTGGGCGCGCGCCTCCATCTGCCGGATCACCGTCAGCGGCCGGCTGAAGGCGGCGCGGCTGCGCAGGTTGATCAGTGCGCTGTCGCCCGCCATCTGTTCGACCAGGCCCTGCGCGAACGCTAGGTTGCCGTTGCGCGGCACCGCCACGCGCTGGCCGAAGATTTCCTGGATCTCGACCGCGGCGCCGTCGGTCAGCATGTCGGCGTCACCGACGACGACCACGCTGTTCTCCGCGGCCGCCTCGCGCAGGTGCGCCTTGCGGTCGGCCTCGAACTGCGCCGGATCGACCGGCTTGCCGCGCGCAAAGGGATCAGCGGGCTTGCCGTTGGGGAATGCCGTCTTGAACTTGCCGGTGAGGCGCAGCGCGATCGGCGCTTCGTTGCCCTCGGGCTGAAAACCGCGGGTCGACGGCTCGCCGGACAGCGTGGCGATGATCAGATCCGCGGGCATCCAGTTCTTCGAGGTATGCACCAGCGTCGTCGCTTTGAGATGCTCCGGCGCCTGCACCTTGAAGCTGCCGCCGAAGGGGATCAGCAGCGTGCCGACCTGGCTGGTCACCACGTCGTCCATGTTCAGCGCCTCGGCGCTCAGCGACAGCAGCGTCGGCAGCAGGCGCGGGCCCTCGCCGCTGGCGAAGGTGAGGTCGGCGACCACCTTGCCGTGGCTGGGTTCCACGCCCCAGGCCTTGTAGAGGCTGGTCAGCGTGGATTGCCCGGCGGCGTTGCCGCCGAAGGGGTTCTGCACGTCGGGCTGCTGGTCGAAGTAGGCGTAGGTATCGGTGAAGACGATCAGCTTGCCGCCGCGCAGCACGAACTGGTCGAGCGCGTATTCGGTGGGCTCGAGGATGTCGCGCGGATGGATCACCAGCAGGACCTTGATGTCGTCGTCGATCTTCGTCGCGTTCATCTCGACCTTGCGCACGTCGAAAATGCGCTTCAATTCCGAGGCCAGCACCCAGGGTTCGGTGGGCTGCTGCTTCTTGACGGGATCCAGCGAACGGCCGAGCACCGGCAGGCCGCTCATCACGCCGACCACCGGCTTTTTCGCCTGCGCCACCTGCGAGATCGAACGCGTGATGTCGTATTCGAGCAGGCGCTCGCGGTCCGGGGTCAGCACCGGGATCGCCGATTTCTGGTCGAGGAAAGATACCGACAGGCCAAGGTAGAACTTCTCGCCGGTGTTGGTCATCTGGCCCTCGACGTTGTCGAGCGCCGCGGAATCCTCGGCGTCGGAATCCGGTTCCGGATTGAATTTCTCGATGATCACCTTGCCGTTGGACGCCGCCTTGTATTCATTGAGCAGGTCCTCGACGCGGCCGGCGAAGGTTTTCAGCCCCGGCGGCACCGCGGTGCCACCCTGGGTGTAATAGAAGCGGATTTTCACCGGCGCTTCCAGCTTCGACAGGATCGAACGCGTGCCGTCGGACAGCGTGTAGACGCGGCCCTCGGTGAGGTCGACGCGGGCATTGAGCGCGCTGAAGATGAAATTGGCTGCGACCAGGATCAGCGCCAGCGCGAGAATGCCGCCGGCCGAATACATCAGGGTTTCAAGGTTCTTGTTTTTCATGGTTCTATCCCGCACGCTGGTTGCGGATGATCACGCCGGTGGTGAACAGCATGAAGCCGATCACCGAGGCGAAGAACACCACGTCGCGCGCGTCGAGCACGCCACGCTGGAAGCTCTCGAAATGGGTCATCACCGAAAATGCCGCGACGATGTCGACCACCACCGGGCTGACGAAGCGCGTCAGCAGGTCGGTCACCGGCGTGTAGCCGGCAAGGATCAGGAACAGGCAGATCATCACCGACAGGATGAAGCTGATGACTTGGTTGCGGGTCAGCGCGGAAGTCATGCAGCTCACCGCAAGGTAGGAACCTGCGAGCATCAGGCTGCCGACGTAACCGGCGATGATCACGCCGTTGTCGGGGTCGCCGAAGTAGTTGACGGTGATCGCCACCGGAAAGGTCAGCGCCAGCGCGAGGGCCAGGAACAGCCACGAGGCGAGGAATTTTCCGATGATGGCCTGCGAATTGGTAATCGGCATGGTCAGCAGCAGTTCCATGGTGCCCAGCCGCCGCTCCTCCGACCACAGGCGCATGCCCGCCGCCGGAACCAGGAACAGGTAGAGCCACGGATGCCAGGTGAAGAAGGACACCAGCGAGGCTTCGCCGCGCTCGAAGAAGTTGCCGATGGTGAAGGTGAAGAAACCGGTCAGCAGCAGGAAGATCACCAGGAACACGTAGGCGATCGGCGAGGTGAAGTAGCCCGCCAGTTCGCGTTTCATGATGGTGCGGATGTTGGCCCAGGCGTTCATGCGCTCACCTCCGCGGCAGCCGCAGGCCGGGCATGAGCGTGGTGCACCGTGTCGGGCAGCGTGATTTCACGGAACACGTCCTCGAGCCGGCCTTCGGGCGAACGCGCCTTCAGTTCCGCCGGGGTGCCGTTGGCGACGATGCGGCCGCGGTCGATGATGATCACCCGCGAGCAGGCGGCTTCTACTTCCTCAAGGATATGCGTGGAGAAAATCACCACCTTGGTTTCGCCGAGGCGCTTGATCAGGCCGCGCACCTCGTGTTTCTGGTTGGGATCAAGGCCGTCCGTGGGTTCGTCGAGGATCAGCACATCCGGGTCGTGGATCAGCGACTGCGCGAGGCAGGTACGGTGCTTGTAACCCTTGGACAGGGTGTCGATCGACTGGTAGAGCACGGCGTCGAGGAAACACAGCTCGACCGCGCGGTGCACCGCACGCTTGCGCGAGTCGCCCTGCAGTCCGCGCAGCTCGGCGCAGAAATGGAGGAAACCGTTGACGGTCATGTCGGCGTAGCCCGGGGCGTTTTCCGGCAGGTAGCCGATCAGGCGCTTGGCAGCGATCGGATCCTCGACCATGTCGTGGCCGCCGACGGTGATGCGGCCCGAGGTCGGCGGATAGTAGCCGGTGATCATGCGCATGGTGGTCGACTTGCC
This sequence comes from Burkholderiales bacterium, assembly GCA_049433545.1. Classification (GTDB taxonomy): domain Bacteria; phylum Pseudomonadota; class Gammaproteobacteria; order Burkholderiales; family SG8-41. The sequence goes on from JBMTEY010000166.1 coordinate 4,558, forward strand.
GGCGCCGTTGGGTCCGAGAAAACCCAGCACTTCGCCGCGCTCGACGCTGAATGAAACATCATTCACCGCCAGCTTGGGGCCGAAGGCCTTGACCAGATGTTCGACGTTAATCAATTCCTCTCTCCATTCTTCAAGCGCGCCCCGCATGCCGGCGGGCGCTTTTTTGTGGCGTGTTAGATGAGGCGGCTCAAAAAAAATTCAACCCTGTTGCCTCACAGCACGTCAGCCATCTCCTGCCGGTTGCAGGTTAGTTTATAACCCATTGATTATATTGGATTATTTGGCGTCCGCGCCGACTGCCGTCACTGCCGCCGAAAGCGGTGGTGCCGACAGTCTGAATCGAACAGACGACCTACCGCTTACAAGGCGGTTGCTCTACCAACTGAGCTATGCCGGCGCGAAGGCCGGATTATAGCGCCTCGCCAAGCAGCGGGCCTCCTATAATTGCGCGGACTTCACAGTGCATGGACCGCAAAAAATGGACAAGACACCCGTCGGCATCATCGGCGCCGGCCTGATGGGCACGGCCTGTGCGCGACGCATCGCCGCAGCCGGACATGCCGTCACCGGCTATGACGTCGATGCCGCCAGATCCGCCGCCTTCGCGGCCTTCGGCGGCACCGCGGCGGCCTCGATCGCCGAACTCGCCCGCGCCTGCCGCAGCGTGGTGATCGCCGTGTTCAATACCGACCAGGTCGAAGCCGCGCTTG
>JBMTEY010000167.1:0-5208 GCA_049433545.1 Burkholderiales bacterium
TGGACGTCACCAAGTTCAAGATCGTCAAGAACCTGTTCCCGGACACCGCGGGCAAATACGCCGGGCCGGAGGCTTGAGCCGTCCCCGTCAGATATGAAAGTCGTAGTTGATCCGGTAAAACGGCGGCTTCAGCCGGTCTGACGCAGCCAGACGGCACGGGATGCCCGATAACCCGGTTTCCATGACCGGGCGCACGACCAGTTCCTCGCGCACACCGAATACGGGGTCATCATTGATATAGGGATCGTCGTCGTGAAAGATCTCGGTGACCAGCGGACGCAGGCCTTCCGCAGAAATGGAAAAATGATAATGCGCAGGCCGCCACGGATGGCGGCCCGTCGCCCGCAGCATTTCGCCTACGGGACCGTCTTCGGGCACCGTATAGGGAGCAGGCCTGACCGTGGTAAAGGCATATCCGCCGTTCGCATCGGTTTTCATGCGCCGGCGTAAATTGAAATCAGGCTGCTTGGGATCCTGGTTCGAGTAAAGGCCGTTCGCTGCGGTTTGCCAGACATCCAGCACCGCACCCTGCACGGGCTTCCGGCTCGCCGCATCTATGACCCGTCCATAAAACACGATCTGCTCGCCTTCGTTGTCGCCGATCATGTCACCGCCGACTTCCAGCCACGGTGCGCCGGCAATATAAAACGGGCCGAGATTGCTGTAAGCGGTACGTCCATTGCCGCTGTTGACCATGTCGACCAGGGACGTCAGGCCGAGCACGTCGGAAAACAGGATGAACTCGCTGCGTTCGGGCGAAGAAATCTCCCCTGCACGCCCCAGGAGTTCCATCGCAGCCTGCCATTCCTCATGCGTGAGTTCCACCTCTTTTGCGAATGCATGCAAATGCGCCGCCAGTTTCGACAATACGAATTTCAGCCGGGGTTCGGTGCTTTTGGCGCAATACGCGATGAAGGCGTCGGTGATCGTATCTTTGTCAACGGACCGCATGAAGGGCCCCCTAGAGTAAAGCCAGGCTCAGGCCGGGAAATGCAATGACCGCAATGAGCACCAGCAGCATGATCATGGCAAACGGGAACGCGCCGGCAAAAATATCATGGAGCGTGATATCGGGATCATTGATCGCGCTTTTTACCGTGAACACGGACAGGCCGAGGGGCGGAGTCAGTAAGCCGATTTCAGCGCCGATCACGGTCACCACGCCGAACCAGACCAGATTGCCGCCGAACGCCTGCACGGCCGGAAGAAACAGCGGTGCAGCAATCAGGATGATGGAGGCAGTGTCCAGCACGGTCCCCAATATGATCAGCACCACCACGTAGATGATCATCAGGTGGGTGAGCCCGAAGTCCATCTCGGTCAGCCATTCGCCGAAAAGCGTCGGCAGCCCGGCCATGCCCAGCATCCGGCTGTACATGTTGGCCGCAATGATCAGAAACAGCAGCGTAGCCGAGATATAGCCGGTCTCGACAAACACTTCCCACAATCCGCGTCGATCCAGCGCACGCCGCCACAAGCCCATGATGAGGGCAAGCAGCGCCCCCAGCGCACCGGCTTCCGTCGCCGTCACCACGCCGCCATAAATCCCCCCAAGCACCGCAGTTACCAGCATGACCACCGGGGCCAGTTTCTTCAGTTTTTGCCTGAAACCGAGTCGCGGCGCCGTATCGCCGCCCGGTACGCCTCCTACAAACCCGGGGGCCAGTCGTGCCAGCAGAGCAATGCCGACACAGAAAGCGACCGCCAGCAATGCGCCGGGGATGACACCGGCCAGGAACATGTGTCCCACGGATTGTTCGGCAACGAACGCGTAGATGATCATCATCACGCTGGGCGGAATCAGCATTCCCAGCACGGAACTGCCGGCCACGACCCCTACGGAAAACCGTTTGCCGTAGTTGAGACGCTTCATTTCCGGCATCGATACGCGGCTGAATACGGACGCCGACGCAATCGAGGATCCGGTCACGGAGGCGAACAGTGCGTTGGCGGCGACCGTCGCCATGCCGAGTCCGCCGCGAATGCCGCGAAAGGCGTCATTGGCGACATCGTAGACGTCGCGCCCGATGCCGGCCTTGCTGACCAGCAACCCCATCATCATGAACAGCGGGATGGTCGCAAAGTTGTAATCGGCGACGCTGTCACCCACCGAGACGGTGAGCAGGTTGATCGCGAGGTCGAGCCGGTCGCGCATCAGCCATACGCCGAGCACGGCCACCGTGCCCAGCGCGATCGAGCAGTACAGCCCGGCGTATATCAGCGCAACGACCAGTATGATCGATACCGCCCCGATCTCCACCGGTCCCATGTTCAACGCTGCGTCATCCGGCGGAACTCCCGCCAGGCGGAAATCAGGAACGCAACTATCGCCGCAGTCGCGCCGATCACGATGATCAGCTTGACGGGCCACTCCGGAACGGTGAACAGCTGCGCCGTGCCCTTGAATTCGCCGCGCTGATAGGACTCGATCATCCGCGGCACGCCGCCGGCAACGATCAGGGCCATGAATGCCGCCGCGATCAGGTCAAACACCAGGTGCAACAGCGCCCTGAGCCGCGGCGCCCGTTCGCCGAGCAAGGTCAGCAGTCCGTCCGAGCGCGTCAGGCGTCCAGAGCGGACGGCATCCCCCAGCTGCAGGAACACGATCGCCACCAGCGACAGCTCCACGACCTCGGTGACACCAAGAAATGAAATGGAAAGAAACGTCCGGCTGAGCGAGTCGATGTTGATGATGACGAGCAGCGTCAGCACCAGTAGCGCGCCGGCAACGTTAAGCGCGGTGAGCCCGCGAAACAGCAGGCGGGTGACCGGACCGTCACGGTCCGGGACCATGCTCATGCGTCAAACCCGAAAGGCATGTATGCGATGCTAATTGCGATCCCAGTCGCGGATCGGCTTTTCGCCGCCCGCACGCAGTGCATCCATGTAGGCTGAGAGCATCTTGCTGCCGGGCTTGCCTTTGCCGTCCATGCCTGACGCCCATTCCCTGGCGAGATTGGGCAGGCCCTTTGCCCAGGCTGCGCGCTGGACGGCGGACATGGTCGTGATCGTGCCGCCCGCCTTGGTGTACGCCGCCTCGCTTGCCTGGCCTTTGCTGGCAGCCAGTTTCGCGAGCCGGTCGCGATAAGCCACCGCCACCTCCTGGATGACGTTTCTTACTTCGTCCGGCAGTTTTTTCCAGGTCTCGGCATTCGCCGTCACCACCTTGGTGTTGACCGAACCCAGATCGGCTTTCAGCATGTGCGGCGCAACTTCGGAGAGCTTGAAGTTGACGGCGGCCTCGGTCCAAAGAAACGCGCCGTTCACCACGCCGGTCTGCACGTTGTTGTAATAAGAAGTCAGCGGTCCCGCAACGCCGGTAGCCCCCAGCCCGTCCAGATAGCGCAGATTGGTTCCCGCACCATTGATCTTGAGCCCCTGAAAATCGGACAGCTGTTTGACCGGCGCCTTGGTAAAGAGCTGGTAGCTGTCGAGCACCGCGGCGGTGACGAGATAAACCTGGCCGTGCGCCGCGAATTCCTGCTTGACCTCAGGGAACTGCGCGGCAAGTTTGTCGAGGGTCTGCGCGACCAGCGTGGGGTTGGTACTGACAAACGGCGTCACGTAGGCGATGGACTGCAGGGGCACCTTGTCGGTATGAAACGGCGTGGTCACCACGCCGATGTCGCCCAATCCGCGCTTGATGCCCTCCAGCACGCCGCCCGGCTTCACGATCTGCCCGCCCCAGGCCTGGTTCCACCTGATCTTGTACTTGCCGGTAGCGGCCAGCCGCTTGTCCACCTCGGGAATGAAAAACTCGGCAAACTCCTTGACCCACATCGCGCGCACGGGATAACCGTCGAGCGCGGTAAGGTTGATTACCTGCTGCGACCATGCAGCAGATGAAAACCCGAGCAACACCGTGAGTAGGCCTGCGATGCGCATGCCGGACCGATATTTCAATTCATTGACTGATGCCATGATTTCCTCCGATTGGTCGAACCCGTGGGATGTTTTTTATTGTCTTGTGAATCAAGCCGTTTTCATTGTGACTGCACGGTGCGTATCTGTAAAGAAGCGGAAAGTCCGTCCGGATCATTTCTTCGACCCGACGACATGAATCCCTTGGCCGGCCGGCGTTTGACCACCGGCAAAGGCCGCACGTTACAATCGCGCCTCCGCTGAACTGGAGTGCCGCCGTTGAAAGCCCTGATTGTCAAAGAACACGGACCGCTGGAAAACCTGCTGCTGGAAGAAGTGCCCGACCCGGTTCCCGGTGCGGGCGAAGTGCTGGTCGACGTACATGCGGCCAGCGTCAATTTCCCCGACCTGCTGGTGATCGGCGGCACCTACCAGGTGCTGCCGCCGCGCCCCTTCAGCCCTGGCAAGGACATGGCGGGCGTGGTCGCCGCGGTCGGCGCCGGCGTCACCGCGCTAAAACCCGGTGACCGCGTCGCCGCGCAGATCGAATTCGGCGCCTACGCGCAGAAATGCGTGGTGCCGCAGCAGAACTGCTACCCGATGCCCGATTCCATGAGTTATGCCGATGCTGCAGCGATGGGCATCGCCTATCCCACCGCGCATTTCGCGCTGGTCGAGCGCGCGCGATGGCAGCCCGGCGAAACCGTGCTGATCAACGGTGCTGCCGGCGGCGTCGGCATTGCCACCATCGAAGTGGCAAAGGCGCTGGGCGCCACCGTGGTCGCCAGCGTCGCCAGCGAAGCCAAGGCCGCAGTCGCCCGTGAACACGGTGCCGACCATGTAGTGCGTACCGACGTTCCGAATCTGCGCGACGCATTCCGCGACCAGGTCTACGCAGCCGTGGGCAAACGCGGCATCGACGTCATCGTCGACCCGGTGGGCGGCGACGTATTCGACGCCAGCCTGCGCGTCATCGCCTGGTCCGGCCGGCTGGTGGTGGTCGGTTTCGCCGAAGGCCGCATTCCCGAAGTGAAGGCCGGCCACCTGCTGGTGAAAAACATCGCGCTGCTCGGCCTGCAGTACAGCGCCTACCGTGACCGCCAGCCGGAAAAGGTGCAGCGCGTGCAGCGCGAGCTGTTCGACTGGCATGTCGCCGGGAAAATCAAACCCCACGTGATGCAGGCCTATCCGCTGGCGCAGTTCCGCGAAGCGCTGCGCGTGGTGCGCGACCGCGAAGTGATCGGCAAGATTGTCATTGCCATGCGCGATTGACCACGCGCGCGGGCGAGACATACAAGTAATTGTTTTTATTGTATTTTTTGACGCCCCCTCGAGCGGCTTGCATTG
>JBMTEY010000168.1:0-4904 GCA_049433545.1 Burkholderiales bacterium
AACTGCTGGCAGACGCCAAGGAACGCGCCGAACACATCATGCTGGTTGACCTCGGCCGCAACGATGCGGGCCGAGTCGCACAGACCGGCAGCGTGAAAGTCACCGAGCAGATGGTGATCGAACGTTATTCACACGTGATGCACATTGTTTCCAACGTCGAAGCCAGGCTCAAGCCCGGATTGACGGCAATTGATGTGTTGCGTGCGACGTTTCCCGCCGGTACGGTGTCGGGTGCACCGAAAGTCAGGGCGATGGAAATCATCGATGAACTGGAGCCAGTCAAACGCTGTGTTTATGCCGGCGCCGTCGGTTACCTCGGTTTCCACGGCAACATGGATGTGGCGATCGCTCTGCGTACTGCGGTGGTCAAGGATGGGCGGCTGCACGTGCAGGCAGGCGGCGGCGTGGTCGCGGATTCCCAGCCGGCGGCGGAATGGCAGGAAACCCAGAGCAAGGCGCGCGCGCTGCTGCGAGCAGCCGAAATCGCCGAAGCCGGCCTCGATACGCGGCTGGACTGAGGGGGCGCCATGTTATTGATGATCGACAACTACGATTCCTTCACCTACAACCTGGTGCAGTACTTCGGCGAACTCGGCGAAGAGGTGGCTGTTCATCGCAACGACGAGATCACGCTGGAAGAAATCGCCTTGCTGAACCCGGCGCGCATTGTGGTTTCCCCCGGGCCTTGTACGCCGAACGAGGCAGGGGTGTCGGTGCCGTTGATCAAGAATTTCGCCGGGAAAATACCAATACTCGGCGTCTGCCTCGGCCACCAGAGCATAGGTCAGGCTTTCGGCGGCAAAATTGTCCATGCGCGGCAACTGATGCACGGCAAGACGTCGCTGATCCGGCACGAGGGAGCGGGGGTGTTCCGCGGGCTGCCGCGCCCCTTCCCGGCGACGCGTTATCATTCCCTGGTCATCGAGCGCGACAGCCTGCCCGATTGCCTGGAGGTCACCGCGTGGACGGACGACGGCGAAATCATGGGGGTGCGGCATAAAACCCTGGCCGTCGAGGGCGTGCAGTTCCATCCCGAGTCGATACTGACCGAGCATGGGCATCAACTGCTGAAAAATTTTCTTGAGGAAAACCGGCAATGAAACCGCAGGAGGCGCTGGCGCGCATCATAGAGCACCGGGAGATTTTCCACGACGAGATGCTGTCGCTGATGCGGCAGATCATGAGCGGCGAAGTGTCGCCTGTGCTGATCGCCGCGATTATTACCGGGCTGCGCGTCAAGAAAGAAACCATCGGGGAAATCGCCGCCGCTGCCACGGTGATGCGCGAGTTTGCGACCCGGGTGCCGACGCCGGATGTTCCGGAACTGATCGACACCTGCGGCACCGGCGGTGATTCCGCGCATACTTTCAATGTGTCGACGGCGGCGATGTTTGTGGCGGCTGCTGCCGGGGCCAGGATCGCCAAGCATGGCGGCCGTTCGGTATCCAGCAAGTCGGGGAGCGCCGACGTACTGGAGGCACTGGGAGCCAACATCAACCTGAAACCGGAACTGGTTGCGCAATCAATCGCCGAAACCGGGATCGGTTTCATGTTCGCGCCAAACCATCACAGCGCGATGAAACATGCCGCGCCGGTGCGCCGCGAACTGGGCGTGAAGACGATTTTCAACATCCTTGGTCCGCTGACCAACCCGGCCAGCGCGAAGCAGCAGGTTATGGGGGTGTTCCATCCCGACCTGGTCGGCATCCAGGCGCGTGTACTGCAGAGGTTGGGCAGCCGTCGGGTGATGATCGTGCACGGGCTGGAAGGCCTCGACGAATTGTCGATCAGCGGTCCGACCGCGGTCGGCGAATTGAAGGACGGACAGGTGCGCGAATACATGGTAGCGCCGGCGGATGTCGGGCTGAAGGCCCAGAACAACGCGGCCATCCGTGTCGAAGGTGTGGAGCAGTCGCGCGACATGCTGCTCGGTGCACTGGACAACAAACCGGGTGCAGCGCGCGATATCATTGCGCTCAATGGCGGAGCGAGTATTTACGTAGCCGGTCTGGCGCCCACGCTGAGCGAGGGCGTCAAAAAAGCGCAGGCCGTGATCGAAAGCGGAGCGGCGCGCAAAAAGCTCGACCAGTTCGTCGCCTTTACCCAAAAACATGTCTGACATCCTGCAGCGCATCCTCGCGGTGAAGGCGCAGGAAATCGGTGCGGCGCGGGCGCGCAGCCCCTTGCCTGAGTTGCAGGCAGCGGTCCGGGCGGCTGCGCCGGCTCGAGATTTTGCAGGTGCGCTGCGCGGGAAAATCGCGGCTGGCAAGCCGGCGGTGATCGCCGAGGTCAAAAAGGCGAGTCCCAGCAAAGGGGTGCTGCGCGAGCAATTCGATCCGGCGGCGATTGCCGCCACCTACGAGCGCCACGGCGCAGCCTGCCTGTCGGTATTGACCGACAGCCAGTTTTTCCAGGGCAGGATGGATGACCTGAAAGCCGCGCGCAGCGCCTGCGGGCTGCCGGTGCTGCGCAAGGATTTCATGATCGATCCCTACCAGGTCTACGAGGCGCGCGCTGCCGGAGCCGACTGCATATTGCTGATCGTCGCTGCCCTGGAGCCGGCGCGCATGCGTGAACTTGAAGCGGCGGCCCGTGAGCTGGGCATGGCGGTGCTGGTCGAAGTGCATGACGCCGGTGAGCTGGATGCAGCGTTGACGCTCAAAACACCGCTGATCGGCGTCAACAACCGCAACCTGCGCACTTTCGAGACCACGCTGGATACCACTCTGGGACTGCTGGAAAAAATTCCCGCCGACCGTCTGGTGATTACCGAAAGCGGAATCCTCAAACCGCAGGATGTGCAGAAAATGCGCGCCCACGACGTCCATGGTTTCCTCGTCGGCGAGGCATTCATGCGCGCCGCCGATCCCGGCGCGGAACTGGAGCGCTTGTTCGGAAAGGCGGCCTGAAATGCTGCGTATCGACGACTTGATCATCGGTTTCGACAAGGGTTTGCGCACCCTGTTTGCGCCGGCGCACAGCGTGCGCCGGGTGCCGGGTGATGACCTGCCCGATGCCGGCATGGATGCCGGACAGCGCGCGCTTGCTGCTGCGCTGATGCGGGTCAATCACAGCGGTGAGATCTGCGCCCAGGCGCTGTACCAGGGGCAGGCGCTGACGGCGCGCGATTCGGCAGCGCGCAGCGCTCTGGAAGAGGCGGCCAGGGAAGAAACAGAACACCTGGCCTGGACCGAGCAGCGCATCGCCGAACTTGGTGGCCGCAAGAGCCTGCTCAACCCGCTGTGGTATGCCGGATCGTTTGCGATCGGCGCGGCGGCGGGACTGCTGGGTGATCGATGGAATCTTGGCTTTCTTGCAGAGACCGAGCGCCAGGTCGTGCGCCACCTCGAAGGCCACCTGGATCGGCTGCCGGATGCGGATCTCAAGAGTCGCGCGATCGTGGAGCAGATGCGGGACGACGAAGCGCGCCATGCCACCAGTGCCCGGGATCACGGCGGCGCCGAACTGCCGGAGCCGGTCAAGGCCGCGATGCAGGCGTCCTCGAAAGTGATGACCGGAACGGCGTTCGTCCTTTAGCGCTCAGGCCCCGGCTTCGAGAATTTCGAAATCGTGGGTAATGGCCGCGGTCTTGCCCAGCATGATCGAGGCCGAGCAGTATTTTTCCGCGGACAGTTGCACGGCACGTTCGACCGTTGCCGGCTTCAGGCCTTTGCCGGTGACTATGAAATGGAAGTGAATCTTCGTGAACACCTTGGGGTCTTCCGCGGCGCGCTCGGCTTCGATTTCCAGCACGCAATCGGTGACCGGTGCGCGTGATTTGCGCAGGATGTGCATGACGTCGTAGGCGGTGCAGCCGCCGGTGCCCATCAGCACCACTTCCATGGGACGCGGCCCGAGATCTCGTCCGCCGCCTTCAGGGGCGCCGTCTATGACCAGCGCATGCCCGCTCCCGGATTCGGCGATAAAGCTGACGTTCTCGATCCATTTGATGCGTGCTTTCATGGGAACTCCCGTGCCTGGGCATGAAACAACAGGCGCAAACGATACCAGAACATGCCGATGATTTCGTGGCAGAACAGCGAGCTTGTGCGCATGGCGCGCGCATCAGGCAAAAAGTCCAGGATGGTCAACGGGGTACGGGTGGTGTGTGCCGTGGGCGCCGGGATGACGCGGAATCCGGACTGTTCGAAAGCCAGCCGTGCACGTGGCATGTGCCAGGCGTGCGTGACCAGAACTATGGTGCGGATGCCTTCGGCGCGGAGCATGCAGTAACTGAGGCGCGCGTTCTGCAGGGTATTGTCGGAGCTGCCTTCCATCCAGCGCACCGGAACCGCAAACTCCTGCTCAAGAACCTGTTTCATGGTTTGTGCTTCGTCGACTGTGCCGCCATCGGGGCTGCCGCCGCTGACCAGCACGGGGTGGCCGCTGCTGCGCTGCAGGCGGGCGGCGTAACGCAGGCGCACCAGCGTCGGGGCTGAAACCGTGTCTGCGCCGTATTCAGGAGCCTCGCGATACCTGCCGCCGCCGAGCACGACGATGGCCTGCGCGGCATCGGCGGCGATCACCGCCGGCGGTGATTCCCAGTTGCGCAGCAGAAAGTCGGCTGTCAGCGGCATGGAGCAGGCGTAGAGGCCGGCAAGACCGGCTGCCAGCAGCAGGCGGGCGGTGCGCGGGCGCGAGCGGTGCAGGACGAGACCGCCGGCGATCAGCAGGATCAGCGACCCCGGCGGCAGCAGGAATGCGGTCAGGGCATTGGTCAGTTGCCAAGCGGCCATTTATCATAACCTTTTGTTTTTAAATGCATATTTATAAAGCGTTGCGGCCTGGCGGGGATGTGCGGTTCGGGCTGAAAGTTTGACACATCTGCTTGATTTCCCATAAAATTCGCGGTTTCCCTGAAACGCCAAGAAAACGCGCAGGACAGAGCATGATGAAGACTTATT
>JBMTEY010000169.1:0-4893 GCA_049433545.1 Burkholderiales bacterium
GGGGGGGGCGCCGGCCTGGATGCCGGCGCACAGCAGCAATGATGGAATCAGCGAGGTGATGCGCATGCGGCCTCCGGCCTTCGGTGATCAGCCATGGTGACGGGTCCGGGTGCGGCCTGCAAGCTGTCGCAGCCTTGCGACGGCAGTAGCCGTTCATCGATGCCGGCCAACAGCGGAGGAACGACGATTATTCCGGTGAGCGGGGTCCGCAGTGCGTGGGCGCACTGCGGACGGTCCGCGTTTTACCGCGGTTGTATGCCCGCCGCCTTGGCGAGTGAGGCGAAGCGTTTGACGTCGGCGCGGAACTTCTTGGCCCACACGTCCGGCGGATCGCCGTCCGGCTCGTAGCCGTTGTCGACGAAATGCGCGCGCACTTTCGGATCCTGCAGCGCCTTGTGGATCGCCTGCTGCAGTGTTTTCGCCGCGGCGGCCGGCATGCCGGCCGGGCCGAACACGCCGTGCCAGCCGGCGTCGGAGACGTAACCTTTCACGGTTTCGCCGACGGTCGGGATGTCCGGCAGCGAGGACAGGCGTTTGGCGCCGGTGAAGGCGATGGCGCGCAGGCGCCCGGCCTTGTGATGCGGCACGCCCACGGACCCCGCCGGGAAGTGCACCTGCACTTCGCCGCCGATTGCCGCCGCAGCCGCCGGGCCGCCGCCCTTGTACGGCACGTGCAGCATGTCGACCTTGGCCATGGTGTTGAACAGCGAACCCGCCAGGTGCTGGCCGTTGCCGATACCGGCGGTGCTGTAGCGCACTTTTCCTTTTTTGGCGAGGGCGATCAGTTCAGCGATGTTTTTGACCGGCACCTTGGGATTGACCACCACGAGGTAACCGAGCCCGGTCGCGACGTTGGTGACAGGAGTGAAGTCCCTGACGATGTCGAAAGGCATTTTTTTGATGATTGCCGGATTGACGGCGAATGCGAACGAGGTGTTGAGCACGGTGTAGCCGTCGGGCGTCGCGTTCTTGACCACGTCGGCGCCGATGATGCCGTTGGCGCCGCCGCGGTTGTCGATGACGAAGTTGGTGCCGATGACAGCCTCGACCTGGCGGTAGAGCACGCGGGCGAAGACGTCGACATTGCCGCCGGGCGGGAACGGCACGATCAGGCGGATCGGACGGGCGGGATATTGCTGGGCAATCGCGTTACCCACGAACACGGTTGCCAGCAGTCCCAGAAGCACGAACAGGGTGCGTTGCATTGGTTTTTCCTCCAGTTCAAAAACGGAAATGTCGCGTGCGGATTGTTGTATGCGCATCTTCGACACATCCATTCTAGTGGCGCAAGCTGTCGCAGGGAAACCCTTTTCGGATAAATTTTTCGGCTCGGGGTGCCCCGTTCCGGGGCGCAGGTGCGGATTCCGGGCGGCGGGAATGGGATAATCCGCTCGTTTGCATTCGGCGGAGGGACGTGAGTGGCTAAGGCAAAAGTGCTGGTGACTGCGGCGACGGTGTCGGACCTGGCGCAAAGTTTGCTGCGCGACGGCGGCACCGAACTGGTGTTCATGCCGGGAAAAATCGACGAGGATGCGCTGATCGCGGCGTTTGCGCGCGAGCCCATCGCCGCGGTGCTGCTGCGCGGCTCGCCGCCGCTGAATGAACGCGTGCTGAACGCTGCGCCAGGGCTGAAGATCATCGCCAAACACGGCGCCGGCGTCGATTCTGTCGACATCGCGGCAGCGACCTGCCGCGGCATCGCGGTGATGGTGGCCAACGGCGCCAATGCCGATGCGGTGGCCGAACATGCGCTGGCGCTGATGCTGGCGCTGTCGCGCGAGCTGCCGAAATACGAACGCGACGCGCGCAGCGGGGCATGGCGGGACCTGAACCGTTTTACCCGCGATTTCAGTTCGCGCACGGTGGGCATCGTCGGTTACGGCCAGATCGGCGAACGCACCGCGCGGCTGGCGCAGACCTGCGGCGCGAAGGTGGTGATCCACAGCCGCACCGCGATTACGCCGCCCGAGGGCATGCGTTATGAGCCCGATTTCGACAGGCTGCTCGGGGATTCCGACATCGTCAGCCTGCATTGTCCGCTGACCGATAAAACCCGCGGGCTGATCGGCGCCGCGCAGCTTGCGCGCATGAAACCGGACGCGCTGCTGATCAACACCGCGCGCGGCCCGGTGATCGACGAAGCAGCGCTGGTGCGCGCCCTGCAGGAAGGCAGGCTCGGCGGCGCCGGACTCGACACTTTTGCCGTCGAACCTCCGGATCCGGCAAATCCGCTGTTTGCGCTGCCCAACGTGATCGTCACGCCGCACGTCGCCGCGGCCACCACCGGCGCGATGGTGCGTATGGGAACCATCGCCGCCAACAACATCATCAGCTGGCTGCGCGGCGAGGTGTACGATCCGCGCAATTTCCTCAATCCGCAAATCACGGTACACGCGCGCTGAGGCGGCGCGCTTACAAACTGTTACCAAAGGGTTGTGACCCATTGCACGGTGTTGCGCGTAGCATGGGTCGGGATGTGAGGTATTTCACTGATGGAACCTGTGCTTCTGCATACGATCCAATCCTGGTATCGGCTGCAGCGGCCATCCGGCCGGCAGGTGATGCATGTTCCGTTTCAAGAGAGGTCATAACATGAAGAACGAAATGAAATTGCTGGGTCGGGTTTTGGCATTGTTCATCGCCGGTGTGCTGTGGGTTGCACCGGTTTACGCAGACAAACCGTCCTGGGCAGGCGGCGGCAAGGGCAAGCCGCATGCGGAACGCGGCAATGACGGCGGACCGCGGGCAGGCGGCGGCAAGTATTTCGACGATCGCCGGCAGCAGGCCGTGCGCAGTTATTACGTGCAGGAGTTTCGCGGCGGTCGTTGCCCGCCGGGCCTGGCGAAGAAAAACAACGGTTGCATGCCGCCGGGGCAGGCCAAGAAATGGCACGTCGGCCGGCCGCTGCCGCGCGACGTGATCTACCATGACCTGCCGTCGCGGCTGGTCGTTGAGCTGGGCGCGCCGCCTGCCGAACACAAGTACGTGCGCGTGGCCGCGGACATCCTGCTGATTGCGGTCGGCACGGCAATGGTGGTGGATGCCATCGACGATCTGGGCCGCATGTAAGCGTCATCACAGTCCGGGAACGCGGGCCGCCATGCGGCCCGCGTTTTTTTGCGGTCAAAGCGTGATACAACGTCATGCGCGGCAATGACGGGCTGCATATACAGGGCTTCTCCATGGATCTCGGATTGAACGGCAAGCTGGCGCTGGTCAGCGGTTCGACGCAGGGCATAGGGCGCGCGATCGCGCAGGCGCTGGTGGACGAAGGGGCGCGGGTCATCATCAACGGCCGTAATCAACAGGCGGTCGCCGCCACGGCGCAGGCGCTGTCCGCGCGCGGCGAAGCGCATGGCATCGCCGCCGACCTCGCCACTGCGGAAGGCGCGCAGGAACTGATCTCCGCCGCGGCGCGCATCGGCGCAGTGGATATCCTGGTCAACAACGTCGGTTATTTCGAGGTGAAGCCGTTCGCGGACATTTCCGACCGCGACTGGCTGGAGATGTTCGAGCTGAACGTGATGAGCGGGGTGCGGCTGACGCGCGCGCTGTTCGGCGGCATGCTCGAGCGCAACTGGGGCCGCGTGGTGTTCATCGCCAGCGAGCAGAGCGTCAAGCCCCATCCCGAGATGCTGCATTACGCGATGACCAAGACCGCGCAGGTGTCGCTGGCGCGCGGACTGGCGGAAAACACGCGTGGCACCGGCGTCACGGTCAACAGCGTGCTGGTGGCGCCGACCTGGTCCGAGGGAGTGGAAACTTTTCTGGCGAAGATCGCACCTAACGAGGGCAAGACGGTCGAAGAGATGCGCAGCGCCTATTTCGACGGCCCCGGCCAGTCCTCATTGCTGCAGCGCTGGGCGACGCCGCAGGAAATCGCGGCGCAGGTGTTGTTCTTGTGCTCGCCGCGCGCCGCAGCTGTCAACGGTGCGGCGCAGCGGGTCGATGGCGGCATCGTCAGGTCGCTCTTCTGATGTTATTTAACTATTTGATTATATTGATAAATTTGACATGACCCCGCGCAACCTCCAGCAGGTGATCCGCGCCATGGAAACCTCCGACGGCGCCGGCGTCAAACTCCGCCGCAGCATAGGCCAGTCGCAGAACGCGCGGCTGGATCCGTTCCTGATGCTCGACGAATTCGGAACCGACAACCCCGACGATTACATCGCCGGTTTTCCCGATCATCCGCATCGCGGTTTCGAAACCGTGACCTACATGCTCGACGGCCACATGCTGCACCGCGACCACATGGGCAACCGCGGCGATCTCAAGAGCGGCGACGTGCAGTGGATGACCGCGGGCCGCGGCATCATCCATTCCGAAATGCCGCAGCAGCTGGAGGGCCGCATGCGCGGTTTCCAGCTGTGGATCAACCTGCCGGCGTTAGAAAAAATGAAACCGGCGTCGTACCGCGACATACCCGCCGCGGAAATCCCTGCGGTTGCGCTCGTCGGCGGTGGCCGCGTCAAGGTCATTGCTGGCACGCTGGAAATCGATGGCCAGGCCACGCCGGGACCGATCCAGGGACTCAGCACCGCGCCGCTGTACTTTGACGTCGAACTGGTGCCGCAACAGGTTTTCCGCCACGCGCTGCCTGCGGGTCACAATGCGTTTCTCTATGTCTACGAGGGCGGCGCCAGCGTAGGCGAGCCGCTGCGCGCGCTGCCCGCGCGCAGCGCCGGCATACTCTCCGACGGCGACCAGGTCAGCGTGACGGCAGGTGATGAAGGAGCGCGGTTCATCCTGCTTGCGGGCAAACCGCTGCGCGAACCGGTGGTGCAGTACGGGCCGTTCGTGATGAACAGCCGCGAAGAGATTGAGCAGGCGATCCACGACTACCAGAACGGGCGGCTGGCGTCGCCGGCGAGGTAGACAAAAAAACGCCGG
>JBMTEY010000170.1:0-4807 GCA_049433545.1 Burkholderiales bacterium
CCGACGGCGCGTCCTTGCACCAGCTGATCCAGGCCTGTCCGCCGCTGGATCTGAACTCCCCGTACGCCTACCTGCTGTTGTGTGCGCATCACCCCGGAACCTGTGTGCTCGCCGAAAGCGAGGCCGGCATTGCGGGATATGTATCCGCTTATCGCCTGCCCGCCGCCGAGGACACGGTGTTTGTCTGGCAGGTCGCGGTGGCGCCCGCCGCCCGGGGGCAGGGCCTCGCCCTGCGCATGCTGCAGCACCTGCTGGCGCGTCCGGCACTGGCCGGCTGTCGCTGGCTGGAAACCACTGTTACGCCATCCAACCAGTCGTCCCGCAGGGTATTTGACGCACTGGCCGTGGATCTGGGCGTGCGCAGCTCGGAACGCGAGTTTTTTTCACAGGAAGTTTTCGGGAATCAGGGTCACGAGCCCGAGATGCTGATTCGCATGGGTCCGCTGCGGCAAGCGGCGGCTCCTTCATTACGGGCGCAGGAGAACAAGGCATGAATCTGAAAGTATTCGACCGGCTGGAATCGGAAGTGCGCGGTTATATCCGCTCGTTCCCGGTGCTGTTCAACAAGGCACGCGGCTCGAAGCTGATCGACGAGGACAACAACGTCTACATCGATTTTTTCGCCGGCGCCGGCACGCTGAACTACGGCCACAACAATCCGATCATCAAGCAGGACCTGCTGGACTACCTCGATGCCGACGGCCTGATCCACGGCCTCGACATGGCCACCGTGGCGAAGAAGGAGATGCTCGAGACTTTCGAACGCGTGATCCTCAACCCGCGCGGCATGAAATACAAGGTGCAGTTCCCGGGACCCACCGGCACCAATGCCGTGGAGGCGGCGCTGAAACTGGCGCGCCAGGTGAAAGGCAGGTCCAGCATCATCTCCTTCACCCACGGTTTTCACGGCGTGTCCGGAGCCTCTCTTGCGGCCACCGCCAACGCCAAATACCGCGACGCCGCAGGCATGACGCTGGACAACACCACGTTCATGCCCTACGACGGTTATCTTGGGGCCGGGGTCGACACCACGCAGTACCTGGAACGCATGGTCAGCGACCGCAGCAGCGGTATCGACAAGCCGGCCGCAGTGATCGTCGAGACGGTGCAGGGCGAGGGCGGCGTCAATGTGGCCAGTGCGGCATGGCTGCGTTCACTGGAACAGGTGTGCCGGCGTCATGACATGCTGCTGATTGTCGATGACATCCAGATGGGGTGTGGCCGCACCGGACGCTTCTTCAGTTTCGAGGAATCCGGGATATCGCCGGACATCATCACGCTGTCGAAATCGATCAGTGCCTACGGCCTGCCGATGGCGCTGGTGCTGATGAAACCGGAACTGGACGTGTGGCGTCCCGGCGCCCACAACGGCACGTTCCGCGGCAATAACCTCGCCTTCGTCACGGCGCGCGCGGCTTTCCTGCATTACTGGAGCGATGACACTTTCCAGGATTCGGTGCGGCGCAAGGGCGGCATCATGCACAACTGGATGGAGCACATCGCAGAGGACTATCCCTCCGGCGAGTTCGAAGTGCGCGGCCGCGGCATGATCCAGGGCCTGGCTTCTGCCGACAGGCAACTGGCTGACCGCATCGCCAAGCGCTGTTTCGAGAAACGTCTGATCATCGAAACCTCCGGCGAGGACGACGTGCTGAAACTGCTGCCCGCGCTGACCATCGACGAGCAGTTGCTGTGCCAAGGGCTGGAGATAATCGAAGACAGCGTGGCGGATGTTCTCGGCGTGGCGCGGGTGCAGGGCCGCGACCGCAAGATCAAGTACATCAATTTCAGGACCGCACGATGATCGTCCGCAGCCTCGACGAGATCAAGGGCACCGAGCGCGATGTCGCGGCGCCCAACTGGGTGAGCCGGCGGCTGCTGCTCGCGGGCGACAACATGGGCTACTCGCTGCACGAGGCCACCATTTTCGCGGGCACCGAGACCCACATCTGGTACCGGCATCACCTGGAGGCCGTGTACTGCATCGAGGGTGAAGGCGAGGTGGAGACCGTTGCCGACGGCAAGGTGCACCAGATCCGGCCCGGCGTGATGTACGCCCTGGACCGCAACGACGAGCATTTCCTGCGCGCCCGCACGACCATGAAAATGGTCTGCGTGTTCAATCCGCCTCTGAGCGGGCGCGAAGTGCATGACGAACACGGTGTTTACCCATTGGCGGCTGCAGCCGGCCAGGGCGCCTGAGCAAGGAGGAAAGAACATGGTACTGGTAACCGACGTTTATCAATCTAGGGGCGACAACGAATCGGCCATCCTGCTGCGGCAGGATCCGGTGGTGTACCCCGGTTCGCATGCCAAGGCGGAATTCGCGCTGTCCGAGCACCAGTTGCGCAGTTACCGCAAGAACGGTTTTGTGCAGCTCCGCGGACTGTTGCCGGAAGCGGAAGCCGCGGAACTGCCGCGCGAAGCCGACGGCCTCGCCCTGACCAGCGGCCGCGACCGGCTGCCGGAGGCGGTGTACGAGCCCGGTGGCAGCGACGTGCGCTCGGTGTTCCGCATCCATCGCCTGAGCGCGATGTTCGACCGCCTGATGCGCGACGGTCGCCTGCTGGATGTCGCGCGGCAGATTCTCGGCAGCGAGGTCTACATCCACCAGTCGCGGCTGAACCTCAAACCCGGATTTGCCGGCAAGGAGTTCTACTGGCATTCCGATTTCGAGACCTGGCATGTCGAGGACGGCATGCCGCGGATGCGCGCCGTGAGCTGCGTCGTGCTGCTGAGCGAAAACAACGAGTTCAACGGCCCGCTGATGCTGATACCGGGCTCGCACATGCACTACATCTCCTGCGTCGGCCGCACCCCGGACGATCACTACCGGCAATCACTCCGGAAGCAGGAATACGGCGTGCCCGATCCCACCAGCCTGGCCTTCCTCGCCGAACGCGGCGGGCTGCATTCGGCAAAAGGGCCGGCGGGTTCGGTTATCTTTTTCGACTGCAACACCATGCACGGCTCGAACAGCAACATCTCGCCGTTTCCCCGCGCCAATCTGTTCTGCGTCTACAACAGCGTGCATAACCGGCTTGTTGAACCCCGGCACGGCCTGAAGCCGCGTCCGGAGTTCATCGCGGCACGCGAGGATGCCGCGACTCTCGAGCGGGTCGCTCCGCCGCAGGGTTGAAAGGCTGCATCATCCGGAGGGGGTGCTGTGCATGGCGCCTGCCCGGATAATTGACGGGCCCGGCCTGTTGCGATCGACGGATGACCAGGCGAAATGTCAGCGGCTGCAGCGCTGCTGCGTTAACGTAGCGGTCATTGATCAATCCGGGAGATGCATTGAGGAAATTTTTCAGCGTGCTGTTGCTGGCGGCCGCGACGCCGGCGCTGGCGCAGGGCAAGAATCCAGAGCAGATATTCCAGGCAGTTTCGCGCAGCATCGTCGTCATCCAGGCGTTTGACCGCGAGGACAATCTCACCAATATCGGCAGCGGCGTGGTGACGGCGGCGGAAACCGTGGCCACCAACTGCCATGTGCTGGAAGACAGCGTGCGGTTTGCCGTGCAGCACGGGGATTCGACACTCAGCGGCATTTTGCGCGCGGCAGACCAGGATCGTGACCTGTGCGAATTGCAGGTGAGCGGGCTGCGGGCGCCGCGGGTGCCCCTGTACACCGGGAAACTGCGGGTGGGGCAGCGCGTCTATGCGGTGGGCGCGCCTGAAGGACTTGAACTGACCATCAGCGAAGGCCTGGTATCCAGCATCCGCGAAATCGAAAGCGCCCATTACATCCAGACCTCGGCGCCGATTTCCTCGGGATCCAGCGGCGGTGGCCTGTTCGACAGCGAGGGGCGGCTGGTGGGGCTGACGACGTTCATCATTCCCGAGGGTCAGAATCTCAATTTTGCGATACCGGCGTCATGGATCCCCGAACTGGCGGTGCGCAGCGGTTCGAAGCCGACCCTCGCCGCCAGTCGTGACGACGTCAACGAGCGCTACCAGTCGCGCATCGCTGCCCTGCGCAATGCGAAGAACTGGACGGGACTGCTCGCGGCCACCCAGCAATGGGTGCGTGCCGCGCCTGCTTCGGTGCCGGGATGGATCGCGCTCGGTGAAGCCTACCGGTTGATCAACCGTCCGCGCCGCGCGATCACCGCCTACGGCCAGGCCCTGAAATACGACGGCGACAGCTACGAGGCGTGGCTGGGCGCCGGCGCCACGCATCTGGCGCTGAACCAGTATGACCGCGCGCTGGAGGCGACCCAGGAGGCGCTGCGCCTGCGCGCCAACGACGTGCCGGCGCTGCTGCAACTGGGGACGACCTATCATTATCAGAACCAGCGCGCGCGGGTGCGCGAAGTGCTGGCGCGTCTCGAAAAACTCGATTCCAACGCCGCGCGCCAGTTTTCTAAAAAATACTTAACTAAATGATTATATTGATATTTTTTAAATGACCGGCCGGGCTGTCCACAATGTGCTTGACGCTGTTGCGGGCATTCCGTATAACGGCGACGCGTGTTTGGTTTCAAGTACTTGAAAGTCAGCTGTTCCGTGCAAGCAGGTTGTCGGTGTGCGTGCTTTTGGGGCTGTGAGATTTAAATACGATTACCCGGCGAAAGCCGGAATTATCCATCCTCAAAAGGAAATGCAACATGGCAACTGGTACAGTCAAGTGGTTCAACGATGCAAAAGGCTTCGGCTTCATTACCCCGGACGGCGGCGGTGAAGATCTGTTTGCCCATTTCTCCGGTATCGCGATGAGCGGGTTCAAAACCCTGAAGGAAGGCCAGAAGGTCTCTTTCGACATCACCGCCGGCAACAAAGGCAAGCAGCAAGCCAGCAACATCCAGGC
>JBMTEY010000171.1:0-4733 GCA_049433545.1 Burkholderiales bacterium
CCGGTGGGCCGAAGACATGACAGTGCGCGTCGCAGGCGCCGGGCGGCGGCACGTAAACCGGTTTCGAGGGATGCGCTACGGGCGGGCGGATGGTTTTCATCGCCGGAATGATCGGGTGTTATCCCGACGGGTCAGGAAAGGCGTGAAAATACCAGAGCAGGGTGCTGTTGCGCCAATGCCCGGGCTGGGACCGGGGGGGCAAGGGACGAACTAGGCAGGTACGGGCAGTGGAACCCCGGGTTTTTCCTTCAGAAATTTTTCCTTCAGCTTGCGCATCGCTTCCAGATAATCTTCCATGCTGCTCTGGTTGTTTTCGTACTTGTCGGCGATTTTCTTGTAGGCGGCGAGGTATTCCGGGTCGGTCATGATCATGTCCTTTTAAGATCAGTCCACTATACGCGCTTCGCGGTGTTGCCATCGGTTTATCTGGGCCGTGCATGACTGTGCCGACAGCTGATGCTGGCGGCGCTGGCGCTGCCGCCCTCGGTTAGAATCGCGGCGCGTGAGCCATACTTCTGCAGCCAGTGCCGCGGGTACCCATCGCCAGGTCTGGGCGATGGCGGGCCCGATCATCCTCGCCAATATTTCCGTGCCGCTGCTGGGGGCTGTGGACACGGCCGTCGTCGGCCATCTGTCCGAGGCGTATTACATCGGCGCCGTGGCCATAGGCGCGATGCTGTTCAATTTCATCTTCCACCTGTTCAACTGCCTGCGCATGGGCACTACCGGTCCGACCGCGCAGGCACGCGGCGCAGGTGATCATGCCGAAGTGCGGGTTATGATCCAGCGCGCGCTGCTCCTTGCCGGCGTCATCGGCGGTACTCTGGTCGCGCTGCAATTGCCGATTCTCACGCTGGCGTTCCTGTTCATCGACGCCAGCGCCGAGGTTGAACGGTATGCACGCCAGTATTTCCTGATCCGCGTATGGGCGCTGCCGGCGGTGCTCGGCACCTACGCGATCATCGGCTGGTTCTACGGCTTGCGCGACGCACGCATACCGCTGGTGATCCAGATCGTCACCAACAGCATCAATATCGGGCTCGACCTGCTGTTCGTGTTCGGTTTCGGCTGGGGCGTCGCCGGCGTCGCGATCGCGTCGCTGATCGCCGAATACGCCGGGTTGATGATCGGCGTGTTCTATGTGCGCCGGACGCTGCATGCACTGCCCGACGGCGGGCGCCACAGCCCGCTGCTCGACCGTGCGCAACTGCTGCGCATGATCACTATCAACGGCGACATCGTCCTGCGTACCCTGTGTGTCGTCTCGGTGCTGGCTTTTTTCATGGCCAAAAGCGCCGGGCTGGGTGATGTGCAGCTGGCAGCGAACCAGGTGCTCTACAACTTCCTGGTCTTCACATCGTACGGACTCGACGGTTTTGCACATGCCGCCGAGGCCATACTGGGCGAATCGGTCGGCCGGCGTGACCGTTCGGCATTCCGCCGTGGCATGCGCGTGGTGTTCATCTGGGCCGGAATAGTCGGCCTGATGAACGTGCTGGTGTACGCGGCGGCCGGGCAGGGCATCATCGCGCTTTTGACCGGCATTCCCGAGGTGCGCATGGCCGCCGCCGCTTACCTGTGGTGGCCGGTGCTGTTGCCCATCGTCTCGGTCTGGGCATACACCTACGACGGCGTTTATCTCGCTGCCACGCGCACCCGGATCATGCGCAACACTGTGATCACATCGTTCATCGCCTTCCTGGTGGTGCTCCATGCGGCAATGCCGGTGTTCGGCAACGCCGGCCTGTGGGCGGCAGTGGCGACCTTCCTTGCACTGCGCGGCGTTTTGCTGCACCTGTTTCTGCCGCGCGTAGTACGGGCGATCTGAACGGCGGCTCCGGTTATATACTGGCGCTGAATTCAGCGGAGGTGCGGATGAAAGTGCATGAACTGGTGACGCGGATTGCCCGGGCTAACGAAGGTGCGGACCCGATGGCTTCGATACGCACCGTTCTCGACGGCCTGCGTGGCGAGATCGCGGAAATCGAGCGCGCGCTGGATTACATCTCCGGCACCGGCGGCAACGCTCACCAGGTGTTCTATCGCGCCCCAGACCTGACGCTGCTCAAGGTGCGGTTCCCCAACGGACGGCGCACGCCGCCGCATGACCACGGCACCTGGGCGACGATACTGCTGCTGTCAGGGGAAGAAAAGAACACGCTTTACCGTACCGAAGGGGGCGCGTTGCGCCGGGCGAGCGAAGTCACGCTGGCGCCGGGACAGATCCTGTCGATGCGCGCGGAGACCGCGCATGTCGCGGAGTGCATCGGCGAGCGGCCGACCGTCGGCCTGCATGTCTACGGCGGCGACATCTTCGCGCTGCCGCGGCGCATGTGGAACCCGCAGACGCTGGAAGCGCATCCGCTGGACTGGGGTCTTTACGAGAACTTCGCGCGCATGGCCTCGGCGGCGGAAGCCGCTCCGGCAGCCTGAATCATTCGCTGTCTGCGTCCGCCTCGGATGCGGCCTCGTTGCGCCCGGGCGGCGCCGGCCGCGCCGCGCGTGAGGCCGGCGTCTCCAGGCTGATCCGTCCCAGCGTGCCGCTGCGGTAATCGTTGAGCAGCGTGATCGCCGCCTTCTCGAAATCGAACCCGCCACCGCGGATGCGAAAACCGCGTTTTGCGGCGACGGTTTCGATCACGCCGACGCCGTCCTGCATTTCTTTCGCCCCGTAACGTGCTGCGAGCAGTTTCGGGTATCTCGCCAGCAGCAGATCCGCCAGAAATATCGCGACTTCCGATTCGATGTAGGCGTTGATGCCGATGCTGTGGCTGGCGGCGAGCATCAGCCCGTCGTCGGGATGCTCGATCTTCGGCCACATCAGTCCCGGGGTGTCGGTGAGGCTGACCACGGGGGAGAGTTCGTAGCGCGCCAGCGCCTTGGTGATCGCCGGTTCGTCGCCGACCTTGGCCTTGCGCTGTTTCAGCAGCGCGTTGATCAGCGTCGATTTGCCGACGTTGGGCACGCCCATCACCAGCAGGCGCAGCGGCTTGATGGTGTCGTTGCGGTGCGGCGCCAGTTTTTTTGCGGCGCCGATGATCTTCTGCGCATCACCGGGTTTTTTCGCCGACAGCGCGATGGCGTGGGTGTTTTTCTGCGCGTTGAACTGCGCCAGCCACTGCGGCGTGACCGCGGCATCGGCGGCGTCCGCCTTGTTCAGCACCTTGAGGCAGGGGCGCTGGCGCGCCAGGCGCAGCGTTTCGACCATGGGATTGCTGCTCGCCAACGGACAGCGCGCGTCGAGGATCTCGACCACCACGTCATGGTCCGCCATCGCCTTCTTGATCTTGTCGACGGCGATGGCCATGTGGCCGGGAAACCAGTTGATGCTCATGTTGTGGGTCGCCGCAGGGGCGCCGGTAAGGTCATTTGAGGGTCAATCATAACATATTGTTTTTATTGAATAAATTGTTATCGTTCCGGATCAGTTATATTCCGGGGTCCATGACCCAGGCCGCCGCGCTCCGCATCGCATTCGCCGGCATGGCCGCGCTGGCCGTGGCCATGGGCATAGGCCGCTTCGCCTTCACGCCGCTGCTGCCGCTGATGCAGGACGACGCCGGATTGAGCGTCGCCGCCGGCGGTTATCTCGCTTCCGCCAATTACCTCGGTTATTTCCTCGGTTCGCTGCTGGCGACGCGTTTCAACGTGCGCGACGACAGCGCGGTGCTCGGCAGCATGCTGGTCATCGGCGTCGCCACCATCGCCATGGGCTTCACCGCTAGTTATCCGCTGTGGCTCGCGCTGCGCCTGATCGCCGGTATCGCCAATGCCTGGATCGCGATCTTTGCGTTTTCATGGTGCCTCGATCGCCTCGCATCCCTGCAGAAACCGCTGCTCAACAGCCTTATTTTCACCGGCGTCGGCGCCGGCACCCTGGTGGTCGGTGCCTTGTGCGTGCTGTTAAGCGGATGGTCGCTGCGTTCGCAATCCCTGTGGATTGTGCTGGGCGCGCTGGCGCTGGCGGTGACCGCAGCGGTATGGCGCACCTATCGCAGCGGCGGTGATCTGCCGCATGTCAGCGTCCGTCCGCAGGGCGGCGCCACGCCGTGGAGCCGCGAAGCCGCGCTGCTGGTGTTCTGCTTCGGCGCATCCGGATTCGGCTACATCATTCCGGCGACCTTCCTGCCTGCGATGGCGCGAAACATCATCAGCGATCCGGCGATCTTCGGCTGGGCATGGCCGGTGTTCGGCGCCGCGGCGATGCTGTCGACACTGGGCGCGGCGATCCTGTTGCGCGGCTTCGATCCGCGGCGGGTGTGGATGACCTGCCATTTCGTGATGGCCTTCGGCGTCACGGTGCCGGTGTTTTGGAACGGACTGGGCGCGATCATGCTGGCAGCGCTGTGCGTCGGCGGCACTTTCATGGTGATCACCATGCTGAGCATCCAGGAAGCGCGCGCGGTCGCTGGTGCCCATGTCGTGCAGCTCACCGCGGCGATGACCGCTGCCTTCGCCTTCGGCCAGATCCTCGGGCCGGTGGTTGCCAGCCTGCTGCTCGACGCCGGCTGGGGGTTTTCCGCCGGCCTGCTGCTGGCGGGCGCGCTGCTGGCGCTGTCCTGCGCGATGCTGTGGCGCGGTCCGCCGGGAGTACGGGCTTGACGCCGATGGGCCGCAGCCTGCTGCTGATGACGGCGGGGATTGCGCTGATCACCGCCAACGACGCGGCGTCCAAATTCCTGGTGCAGACCCATCCCATAGGCCAGGTCATCGGCCTGCGCCAGGCGGCGACG
>JBMTEY010000172.1:0-4701 GCA_049433545.1 Burkholderiales bacterium
CGATCTGCGTCAGCACCTGCGATCCCGACCGCATCAGCGCGCTGGCGCAACGGCTGCCGTCCGCACGCATCCGCTTCGTCGAAATGCCGGTCTCCGGCACCAGCGAGCAGACCGCGCGCGGCGAGGCGCTGGGACTGGTCGGCGGTGATCCGGCCGCCGCGGACGCGGTGAAGGACGTGCTCGACGTGATCTGCCCGCGCCGCCATCACCTCGGCGCCGCCGGCAACGGCGGCCGCGCCAAGCTGGCGATCAACCTGATCCTCGGCATCAACCGCGCGGCACTCGCCGAAGGGCTGGTGTTCGCCGAACGCATGGGCCTCGATCCGGCGGCATTCCTCAAAGTCGCGAAGGATTCCGCGGCCTATTCGCAGATCATGGACATCAAGGGCGGCAAGATGATCGCCGGCGATTTCACGCCGCACGGCAAGATCGCGCAGACGCTGAAGGATTTTTCGCTGATGCTGGAACTGGCGCAGCGCCTCAAACAGCAACTGCCGCTGGCCGCAACCTACACCGACATCGTCGAGGGCTGCATGAAACAGGGCGAAGCCGAACTCGACAATGCAGCGGTGATCAGCGAAATCCGCCGGCGCCGGGGCTGAACGCAAAAAAACGGCGCTGCCGCAGCAGCGCCGTGACTGCAGCGATTTCCGTTCAGGCCGGATTCCTGTTGACGTAACCATAGGCCATGTTGGTGCGGCCCGGCCCTTCCAGCTCGTAGGTCTCCTTGATCTGTGCCACGCGGTCGACCACGATTTCGGCCTGCTGTTTCGGCGACACGTTGTAGATCCGCGCGTTGTTGCTGCCGAAGATCGCAGTCTTGACCGGACCGTCGGCCGCGCCTAGAGGCTGATAGCCGTATTTCTTCTGCATGTCCTCCGGGATTTCCAGCCGGCGCAGCGCCTCGATCTGCCACTGCGGTGCGCCGGTCCATACGGCGTCGGTGCCCCACACCACGTTGCTGCTGCCGAGGCCCTTGATCAGCGTGCCCATCACCGCCGCTCCCAGCCGCGGATTGGCCGTGGTGGTCCACGCAAAGAGCTGGCCGAGGTCGCCGAAGACGTTCTTCACGCCATATTTCGCGGGAATATCGGCGAGATCGGTGACCCATTCGATGCGCCCGGTTTTCTCGAAACGTTCCCAGGCCATCTTCGGCGCGTTGGGCCCGGTCCAGCGCCAGCCCGAGTGGTAGATCACGAAGTTGAGCTGCGGCCAGTCCTTCGCCGCCTTGCCCACGTCGCGCACATCGGCGTAGTCGAGCAGGTGCGGGAACTTGGCCTCGATCTGCGGCGGGAACAGGCCCTTGTGGATGCAGACGTTTTTCAGGCTCGGCTTGTCCTTGCTCCATTTCACGAGTTTCTCGTAGAACGGATACATGATCTTCTCGTCGTCGAGCCTGAACGGCCATTTCGACAGGTGCTTGTTGGTGTTGTCGCCGATGGTGTAGCCCTTCCACGAATCGGGATTGAGGCGCGCCTGCTCCTCTTCCACCTTGTCGAGCCAGCCCGGGTGCCCCGGGGTGAAGATCGCGTGAGAGAACATGCGCCTGGTGCCGGATTCCTTGTTGACCTTTTCGCGCGCGGCATACTTCATGTCGTTAGTCAGGAAGGAATACTTCGGATCAACCGAATACGAACCGCTGATGCAGGCGACCTTGGTGTCGCTGTCCATGAAGATTTCCTTGAAGTAGTTCGGAAATTTCAGGTCATCAATGGTCTGCTCCTTTTCGGCGAGGTAGGAATTCCAGCCGAGTTTGCCGACGGTGGCGCGCTGCGCGATGAAGGTCTTGACCGGCGTGTCGTCGCGCAGGAAATGGGTGTGCATGTCCATGATGAACTGGTTCTTCAGCGCCTTCGCCCGCTCATTGGCCATGTCCGGCGTCGCCGCCTCGGCGCGGCTCACCATGTACATCGGGCCATAGGTTTCATTCATTGCAACGAAGGCCGCGGCCATGCCGGCGGCGCTCTGGAAAAACCGGCGACGGGTCAGCCCCTGCTTCTTCGCCAGTTCACTGCCGTATTCCTTGACGCGCGCCTCGAATTCCTTCTGTTTCTCGGTCTGCGGGCAGGGCATGTATTCGTCGCTGGATACGCATTGCACCGGGATCGGCGACGGGAAAATACTCGATTCCGCAGGCGATACCTGCGCTAGCTCTTCTGGGGTCAGCATGACTTCCTCCTGATGCCGGACTGCGACTGTGCGCTGAGCATGCGCCGCGGCGGCCGCTGCAGCGGCGCTTGTGTTTGTCCTGCGTGGGAGGCGACGTCGGCAGATTCTGCGACGCGTGCCGGGCGGTGTCAAACCGCTCCGGAGTTGCGGCTATTTGACGACCTGCAGGCGCGGCCGGCCGCCGGGCGCGGGCGCGTCCGGTTTCGGGTCGTCGGGTTTTTCCGGGGCAGCTTGAGGTTGCGCCGCAGCAGCGGGAGCCGTGGACTGGGCTTCCGATTCAGCGGGGAAGATCATGCCCTGCCCGTTTTCGCGGGCGAATATGCCCGTCACCGCCGACATCGGCACCGAGCATTCGCGCGACACCCCGCCGAAGCGCGCCGAAAACTGGATCAGGTCGTTGCCTATGGTCAGCTTGTGGGTGGCGTCATAGCTGAGGTTGAGCACGATCTCGCCGTTCTTGACGTGTTCGACGGGCACCCGCGTGTTTTCATCGACCTTCACCGACAGGTACGGCGTCAGGCCGCTGTCGCAGGCCCATTCGTGGACGGCGCGGATCAGATACGGCTTGGTGGAACGTTCGGCCATCTGCTGCGTACTACTTCCGCATCACCTTCTCGGAAGCCGTCAGCGCGTCGATGTACGCCGGCCGGCTGAACAGGCGTTCGGCGTATTTCATCAGCGGCGCGGCCTGCTTGCCGAGCTGGATGCCGTAGTGGTCGAGGCGCCACAGCAGCGGCGCAATGGCGACGTCGAGCATCGAGAACTCCTCGCCCAGCATGTATTTCTGCTTGGCGAACACCGGCGCGATCTGGGTCAGGCTGTCGCGGATGGTCTGGCGGCCCTTGTCGGCCTGTTTCTGCGTGCCCTTCTCGATCGCCGTCACGTGCGAGAACATCTCCTGCTCGAAGCGGAACAGGAACAGGCGGGCGCGGGCGCGCATCACCGGATCGGCCGGCATCAGCTGCGGATGCGGAAAGCGGTCGTCGATATATTCGTTGATGATGTTCGATTCGTAGAGGATCAGGTCGCGCTCGACCAGCACCGGCACCTGGTTGTAAGGGTTCATCACCGCGAGGTCTTCCGGCTTGTTGAACAGGTCGACGTCGATGATCTGGAAATCCATGCCTTTTTCGTAGAGCACGAAGCGGCAGCGTTGGCTGAAGGGGCAGGTGGTGCCCGAGTAGAGTGTCATCATGATGGGGTTTTCCGTAGCAGTGCGGCGTCAGCAGGTCGTTTATCGGGGCGGCAGAGGAACAAAGGGGCCGTGACGCGGTTACGCGCACGGCCCCGGATCGCGGGACTGGAAATCAGTGCACGTCTTTCCAGTACTCCTTCTTCAGTGCATAAACCAGCAGGAACAGCAGACCCAGCGCGGTCAGCACCAGCATGCCGATGGTCTTGCGATCGCTGCGCACGGGTTCACCCATGAACACCATGTAGTTCACCAGGTCGGCGACCATTTCGTCGTATTCTGCCGGGCTCAGCGTGCCGGGCCGGTCCAGTTTCAGCGCCATCTCGGTTTTCAGGTAACCCGCGCCCTGCACCTTGCGTTCGACCAGCACCTGCTCGCCCTGCAGTTCCCACAGCGCGTGCGGCATGCCGACATTGGGATACACCGTGTTGTTCCAGCCGGTGGGCCGCGCGGCGTCGCGGTAGAAGCCGCGCAGGTAGGTATACAGCCAGTCGGCGCCGCTGCCGTCTGCGGAAGCGCGCGAGCGCGCGGTCACCGACAGGTCGGGCGGCGTCGCGCCGAACCAGCTCTTGGCATCCTTGGGATCCATCGCAATGGTCATCAGGTCGCCGACCTTGACCCCGGTAAACACCAGGTTGTCGAGGATCTGCTGGGGTGCGAGGCCGATGTCCTGCAGCCGGTTGTAGCGCATGTAGTTCGCGCTGTGGCAATTCAGGCAGTAGTTGACGAAATGCCGTGCGCCGCGCTGCAGCGACGCCTGGTCTTCTTCGTCGATCGGCGCGCGGTCGAGCTGCACGTGGTCGCCGGCGGCCAGCGCGAGCGCTGGCACAAACAGCAGGACAGCAATTAGCTTATTGATTTTAAACATATTTTTAGCCATCACATGGTCACGCGATCAGGCTCGGGTTTGGTCTTGTCCATTACCGAGTACCAAGGCATCAGCAGGAAAAACGCGAAATAGAGCAGCGTGCCGATCTGCGAGATCAGCGTACCGACCGGCGTCACCACTTGCACTCCGTAGTAACCGAGGACAATGAAGGTGATCACGAACACCGTCAGCGCGGTACGGAACAGCGGGCCCTTGTAGCGGATAGACTTCACCGGGCTGCGGTCCAGCCACGGCAGCAGGAAAAAGATCAGCGTCGCCAGGCCCATCATCACCACGCCCCAGACCTTGGCTTCGATGATGCCGCCTTTCATCAGCGCGATCACCACCAGGCCGATCGCCACCGCGGCCATCCCGATGCGCCGGTCGCGCACCGTGAACCAGATCAGCGCGGTATATGCGGCCACGCCGATCGCCAGCACCAGCATGAAGTCCTCGGTGATCGCGCGCAGGA
>JBMTEY010000173.1:0-4629 GCA_049433545.1 Burkholderiales bacterium
TTCTTCAGGTATTCGAAGCCGTAACGCGCGGTGCGTTCAGTGGCGCCGCGGGTGATGCGCTTGATGGCTTCAGCGGTATCCTCGTCGATTATGCGCTCGTTGCCGACGTAGAGATCCTCGCTGTTCTCGCGGAAGATCACCAGGTCGACGTTCTGGTAGCGCGAGGCGACGCCGGGATAGTTCTTGATCGGGCGCACGTTGACGAAGAGTTGCAGTTCCTTGCGCAGCGCGATGGCGATGCTCGGGTAGTCGGCGCGCCATTCCTTGCCGCCGCGCATGCGTTCGATGTAGATGCGGTAGTTGCCGCCGAAAGGCGTCTGCGTCGGGCCTTTCAGCGCCAGCTTGTTGCGCTCGATCGACTCGAGCACGCTCGCCGGCAGCGGCGAGCCGAGTTCCTTCTCGGCGCGCAGGCCGACCAGCACGTCCTCGAAGTCCACTTTCGCGCCCGATGCCTTGATGATGGCACAGGTCGCGCCGACGACTTCGGGCCCGATACCGTCGCCGGGCACCACTGTTATCTTGTTCAAAACCGGATCTCCAGAGAAATGATCAGAAAAACTCAGCTGCCGTCACCCTTGTCACGCATCGCCTTCAATCGGGGGATGATGAAGGGCAAGGCCACCGAAATCGCCGACATCGTCAGCAGGGTCACGGTGATGGCGCTGCCGTAAAACACGCTGGTGTTGCCGCCGGAGATGGTCATGGCCTGGCGGAACGACTGCTCCATGATGCCGCCCAGAACCAGCGACAGCACCAGCGGCGCCACCGGGATGTCGATCTTGTCGAAGACGTAGCCGATGATGCCGAAGAGCAGGATCAGCCACAGATCCATGGTGCTGCCGTTGATGGCATAGGCGCCGATCGCCGAAATCGCGACGATCAGCGGATAGAGGATGCCGGAGGGGATGTAGAGCAGGCGCACGAACAGCCCGATCAGCGGCAGGTTGAGGATCACCAGCATCACGTTGCCGACGTACATGCTGTTGATCAGCCCCCACACCAGGTCGGGGCGGTTCTGGAACAGCAGCGGCCCCGGCTGCACGCCGTACATGATGAAGGCGCCGAGCATCACCGCGGTGGCGCCGCCGCCGGGAACGCCCAGCGTCAGCAGCGGCACCAGCGCGCCGGCGGTGTCGGAATTGTTCGCGGCTTCGGGGCCAGCCACGCCTTCGATGGCGCCCTTGCCGAATTCCTCGGGATGCTTGGACATCCTCTTTTCGGTGGTATAGGACATGATCGAGGCGATGGTGCCGCCGGCGCCCGGCAACACGCCGATGACGAAGCCGATGATGCCGCCGCGCCAGATCGGCCCCACCGAGCGCCGCCATTCATCGCGCGTCAGCCACAGCTTGCCGGTGATTTTCATCGCTTCCGGCGCGGTGCCGCGATAGAGGTTTTCCAGCCCGCGGAACACTTCGGCCATGGCGAAGAGGCCGACGACGACTACGACGAAGCCGACGCCGTCCTGGAACTCCGGTATGTCCATCGTGAAACGCGCCTGGCCGCTCTGCAGGTCGATGCCTATGGTGGCGATCATCAGTCCGAGCACAGTGGCGAACACGCCCTTGGCCGGCGAATTGCCGGTCAGCGTCGACACCGCGGTCATCGCGAACAGCATCAGCGTGAAGTATTCGGCGGGACCGAATTTGAGCGCCATCGAGGTCAGCGGCACGGCGAACAGCGTCAGACCGATCACGCCTATGGTGCCGGCAATGAACGAACCGATGGCGGATACCGCGAGCGCAGCCCCTGCCCGGCCCTTCTTCGCCATTTCGTAGCCGTCGATCGAGGTCATCACCGACGCGGCCTCTCCCGGAGTGCGGATCAGGATCGCGGTGGTTGAACCGCCGTACTTGGCGCCGTAGTAGATGCCGGCGAGCATGATCAGCGCCGAGGTCGGGTTCATGCCGTAGGTTATCGGGATCAGCAGCGCGATGCCGGCCGACGGCCCTATGCCCGGCAGCACGCCGATGACGGTGCCCATCAGCACGCCGAGGAAGGTGTACCAGAGGTTGATCGGCTCCGTCGCAACCGCGAAGCCGTTCAGGATGTGGGTCAGCGTTTCCATGCGCGCCTCAGAACGGCACTATGCCGCGGGCGAGCGACACGCCGAGCAGCTTGGTAAACGCGAAATAGCTGATCACCGCAAACAGCACGCTGGTCAGTACATTCATCAGCCAGCGGCCCTTGTTGAAGTACCCGGTCAGCCCCAGCAGGTAGATCGTGGTAGCGACCATGAAACCGAGGAGTTCGAACACCGAAATGTAGGCTGCCGTCCACGCCGCCACGGCGGCAACCACCCATTGCTGCGGATCCCATTTCCATTTTTCCTGCGGCGCGGGTTTCGCCTTTTTGCGGTCGCGCAAGATCTCGCCCAGCAGCATCGCCGCCGCGATCAGCAGGCCGACGCCGAGTATCCGCGGGAACGCCTTGGGCCCGAGCGGATCGCCAAGTTCCAGGCTGGGAATCTGCGCCGTCGCCCAGAAATAGACGCCGGCCAATACCAGCATGCACGCGAATATGATGCGGTCCGCCATGTTGGGTAGTGCTCCTCCGGATGACAGGGACGGCTGCTGCTGCCCCGTTTATTGGTCCTGGCGCCACGCGCTTGCGCAGCGGCCGGGTTTTGCAGGCCAAAATCTTAACCGAGATCGCTGATCCCGTGTTGCTGCAATCCGGTTGTACGCTGGCCGCGCGCCATGCCGCCAGCCGCCGGCATGTTTGCGTAGCGCGCATTGCGTGCACATCGATGCTGTGTGCGCGAGTGATGCGGAGTCCGCATTACGCAAGCCTGCGTGTCGTTGCGCGAAGCTGCGCAGCGGATCGTGTGCCGTGGCGGTTTATCGTTATTTTCCTGTTGACCACGGGCGCGGCGCACTGAAACAATGCGCTGCGTGATCGCCCTCTGGGAGATTGCATGTAAATAATTGTTTTTATTCAATATTTTAATGAAATGACTCAACAACTCATAACCAGCCTGAAAACGCTGCTCGGTGCGCAGGGCGTGCTCACCGAAGCCGCCGACCTCGAACCCTATGTGGTCGACTGGCGCGGCGTCTATCGCGGCGCCGCCGCCGCCGTCGCGCGCCCGGCGAATACGCAGCAGGTCGCCGCGGTGGTGAAACTCTGCGCCGAAACCGGCACGCCGCTGGTGCCGCAGGGCGGCAATACCGGGATGTGCGGCGCATCGGTGCCGAATGCGGGCGGCAGGGAAATCGTGCTGTCGCTGGCGCGCATGAACAAGGTCCTCGATGTCGATCCGCTGAACAACACGCTCACCGCGGAAGCGGGGTGCGTGCTGGCCACGATCCAGCAGGCCGCGGCCGATGCCGGGCGGCTGTTTCCGCTGAGCCTGGGCGCCGAGGGCAGTTGCCAGATCGGCGGCAACCTGTCGACCAATGCCGGCGGCGTCAACGTGCTGCGTTACGGCAATACGCGCGACCTGGTGCTGGGACTGGAAGTGGTGCTGCCCGACGGCCGCATCTGGAACGGCTTGAGGGGCCTGCGCAAGGACAATACCGGTTACGACCTGAAACACCTGTTCATCGGCGCCGAAGGCACGCTGGGCATCATTACCGCGGCGACGCTGAAGCTGTTCCCCCGCCCCGCCGCCAATGCCACGGCATGGATGGCGGTGCGCGATCCCGAGGCCGCGCTGCAACTGCTGGCGCTGATGCGCCGCCACTGCAACGACCGCATCACCGCCTTCGAACTGATTTCACGGCACAGCCTGGAACTGGTGTGGAAACACGTGCCGGGCACGCGCGACCCGCTGGCTGCGCCCTCACCCTGGTACGTGCTTACCGAACTCGCAGACGCCGGCGATGAGCAGGCGCTGCGCGCCGATCTCGAACGCGCGCTGGAAGCCGCACTGGCGGAGGAACTGGTGGTCGATGCGGTGATCGCGGAGAACCGCGGCCAGGCGCAGGCGCTGTGGCACATGCGCGAATCGATCCCGGAGGGCGCGCGCCAGGAACCGGTGATGGTCTACCGCCACGACATCGCGGTGGCGGTCGGCCGCATCCCTGAATTCATCCGCGAAGCGCAGGCGGCGCTGGAAAAGCGTTTTGCCGGTGTGCGGCTTATCTGTTTCGGCCACCTCGGGGACGGCAACCTGCATTACAACGCCTACCTGCCCGAACGCCTGCGCAGCGACGCCGCGGCACGCGATGCGCACGACGTCACCGAGACGGTGTACGACATCGTGCAGCGTTACGGCGGCAGTTTCAGCGCGGAACACGGCATCGGCCTGTCCAAGGTCGCCGAGCTGGCGCGTTACAAGAGCGCGGTGGAGCTCGACCTGATGCGCACGGTGAAAAAGGCGCTGGATCCGCAGGGCCTGATGAATCCCGGCAAGGTGCTCTGAGACGGGTTACGCGCCGGCGACGAACAGGCCGATCACGCAGAGCACTCCACCGGTCCACAGCAGTGAACGCAGGCGGTCATGGTCGTAGATGTAGGCCAGCGTGTAGGCGATGCGGAAGCCGATGAAAGAGACGGCAAGGCCGTCGACCCAGGGCTGCGGCGCCCGTGCAAGGTGGGCTACGATCACCGCGGCGGCAAACAGCGGAAAGGCCTCGAAGGCGTTGAGCTGCGCCCAGTAGGCGCGCTGCTGGCGCGGCCGCAGGC
>JBMTEY010000174.1:0-4610 GCA_049433545.1 Burkholderiales bacterium
TGCAGCCCGGCCTCACAGCGGAACTGGGCCAGCAGATCCTGATCGACAATCGCGGCGGCGCCCAAGGCAGTATCGGAACAGCCATTGCAGCAACCGCGAACCCCGACGGCTACACGCTGGTCATTGCGGAAATTGGCGCCACCGCCGTGGCCCCCGCGCTGATGCCCAGGCTGAGTTTCAGCGTGGCCCGGGATTTCGCCGGCATCAGCCAGCTGATCGAGCAGCCGTACATCATGTCAGTGCACCCCAGCGTGCCGGCCCGCACCCTGGCCGAATTCATCAAGCTCGCGCAAAGCAAACCAGGTGCATTGAATTTCGGTTCCGGCAATGTCACCGCACACATTGCGCAGGAAGCCTTTTTCCAGACCGCCAAAATCAAACTGACCCACATCCCGTATCGCGGTTCCGGGCCGTCCGTGGCCGCCGCGGTGGGCGGTGAAGTGCAGACCCTGTTTTCCGGTCCGGGGGCGGCCATTCCCCAGGCCAAGGCCGGCAGGTTGCGTCCGCTCGCAGTGACCACTGCCAAACGTTCGCCGCAGCTCCCCGAAGTGCCCACGCTGTCCGAGCAGGGTTACAAGGGCTTCACTATCGCCGGATGGTACGGCCTGATGGGCCCGGTCGCCATGCCCAAGCCAGCCATTGCCACGCTCAACAAGGCGGTGGCCACGGTGCTCAACGGCAAGGCTGGCGAAGTGCTGCGCACACGCGGTTATGAACCGGTGCCGACAAGCCCGGCGCAATTCGACAAGTTCATGCGCTCGGAAATCGAGCGCTGGGGCAAGGCCGTCAAGGCTTACGGCATCAAGGCGGATTTCTAGACCCATCCGCGGGATTGCGTTGATTCAGCAATCCCGCGTGCTATTCGGGATCGAAGGCCCTGTCTCCATCAGGTACGGCCGAGCCTTCGGCCCGCACCGCACCGAAGTCGAACAGGCCGCGATCCAGCAGGTGGGAAGGCTTGACGTTCTGGATGCTGGTGAGCAGGGTCTCGACCCGGCCCGGGTGCTTCTTCTCCCATTCGCGCAACATCGCCTTCACTTCCTTGCGCTTGAGCGTCTCCTGGGAGCCGCACAGCGTGCAGGGAATGATCGGAAACTGCCGCAATTCCGCAAACGCCTCGAGATCGCTCTCTTCGCAATAAGCCAGCGGGCGGATCACCACGTTGCGGCCGTCGTCGGACACCAGTTTCGGCGGCATCGCCTTGAGTTTGCCACCGTAGAACATGTTCAGGAAAAACGTTTCAAGTATGTCGTCACGATGATGGCCTAGCGCGATCTTAGTTGCCCCGAGTTCCTGCGCCACGCGGTACAACACGCCGCGGCGCAGCCGCGAACACAGCGAACACATGGTCTTGCCTTCGGGTATCACCCGCTTGACGATGCTGTAGGTGTCCTGTTCCTCGATGCGGAAGGGCACGCCCAGTTTCGTCAGATAATCCGGCAGCACATGTTCCGGAAATCCCGGCTGCTTCTGGTCAAGATTGACCGCGACGATATCGAAGCTCACGGGTGCGCGGGTTCGCAGATGCAGCAGGATGTCGAGCAGCGCATAGCTGTCCTTGCCGCCCGACAGGCAGACCATCACCTTGTCGCCCTCGCCAATCATGTCGAAATCGGCGATCGCCTGGCCGACCTGGCGGCGCAAACGCTTGACCAGCTTGTTGGACTCGTAGACCGCCTTCGGTTTGATGAAGGTGACGGGTTTGATGGCGATGTCGTTCATGGTTTCAGGCCATTGCAATGCTGCGGCCGCCGTCGACGGCCAGTACCTGGCCGGTCACGTACGGTGCGGTCAGCAGGAATTCGACGGCTGCGGCAATGTCGCCGGGTTCGCCGGTGCGCTTGAGCAGGGTCTGGTTGACGATGCGCTGGCGCTCGATGTCATTCTGCCACGCCGGCTCCTCCGGCCATAGTATGGTTCCGGGCGAAACGCCGTTGACGCGCACCTGCGGTCCCAGTTCACAGGCCAGCGACCGCGTCAGCGCCAGCAGTCCACCCTTCGCGGCGGTGTAGACGACATGATTCTTCATCGGCAGTTCGGCATGGATGTCGATGATGTTGACCACAGCACCCCGGGTTCTGCGCAATTCAGTCGCAACGGCCTGGGCCAGAAACAGCGGCGCCTTCAGGTTGGTGCCGACCAAGTCATCCCATGCCCGTTCGTCGATCGCACCCAGCGGGGTCGCATAAAAGCTCGATGCGTTGTTGACCAGCCCGTCGAGCCGGCCGAAGGCCGCCACTGCGTCCCGTGCCAGTTGCGGCAGCGCGCCCGGCGCCAGCAGATCCGCGCGCAGCAATGCCGCCGACTGCTCGCGCACGACATTCAGTTCCTGCTGCAACGCATGCGCATCATCGGCGGAGTTGCGGTAATGCACCACCACGTTCGCGCCTGCGGCATGCAGGCGCCGGCTGATGGCTGCGCCGACGCGGCGTGATCCGCCGGTCACCAGCACCGATTTGCCTGTCAGGATTGCGTTCATGGTTTGCGGTCCGGCACCGGCGATGCCCGGCGATTCATCACGTAATTCATTGTTTATTTTATCGTAATATCCCGCGGTGACCCTCGCAAAACAGAACCCCGGACTGCCCCTGCCGCCGGCCACCGCGCTGGCCCTGAGTGCCCGTCTGCATGCGCTGATCCGCGCTGAAATCGCTGCAGCGGGCGGGTGGATCAGTTTCGCCCGCTTCATGGAACTCGCGCTGTACGCGCCGGGACTCGGCTACTACAGCGCAGGCAGCCGCAAACTCGGCCCGGCCGGCGATTTCATCACCGCGCCCGAACTCTCGCCGTTGTTCGGACGTGCGCTGGCACGGCAACTGGCCGAACTGGTCCGGCAGGGACTGGACGACATCCTTGAACTCGGTGCCGGCAGCGGCGCCCTCGCGGAAACGGTGCTTGCAGAACTCGCCGCACTGGATTGCCTGCCGCAACGTTATGCCATCCTCGAACTCGGCGCCGACCTGCGCCAACGCCAGCAGCAGCGTCTGATGAAGGCTGCGCCGCAAATCGCAGATCGCGTGACCTGGCTGGAGACGCTGCCGCAAACTTTTTCGGGAGTGGTGCTGGGCAACGAAGTGCTGGATGCAATTCCTGCGCATCGCATCCGCAAAAGCAACGACATCGTTTCCGAGCTCGGTGTCAGCATCTCCGGCAACGATCTGGAATGGGCCGTGCAGCCGGCGTCCGCCCGGCTTGCCGCCGCCGCGGCGGAACTCGATCTTGCCGACGATTATGAAACCGAACTCAATCCCGCCGCCGCGACTCTGATCGGGGATCTGGCGCGACGGCTGAAGCGCGGAGTCCTGTTGTTCATCGACTACGGCTTCCCGGCGCACGAGTACTACCATCCGCAACGCAACCGCGGCACGCTGATGTGCCACTACCGCCATCATGCCCATGCCGATCCTTTCCTGTGGGTCGGACTGCAGGACATCACCGCACACGTCGACTTCAGCGCCATCGCCCGCTCCGGTATCGATGCAGGCCTTGAACTTCTGGGTTACACCAACCAGGCACAGTTCCTGATCAACTGCGGCATCACCGGCCTGCTCGCCGAAATCCCGGCTTCCGACACCGCGCGCTACGCGCCGCTGGCCGCGCAGGCGCAGAAACTGCTGTCCCCCGCCGAAATGGGCGAACTGTTCAAGATCATTGCCCTGGGACGGGGCGTCGAACCACCGCTCCTGGGTTTCTGCAGCGGCGATAAATCAAGGACGCTTTAAACCGTTATCACGCCATTGTTATGATGACTGCCATGCGCTTGTCCCGTTTGCTCCTGCCGCTGCTGGCGGCTGCATGGCTGCAGCAAGGCGCGGCGATTGCCGCCGATCCGCCCACAGTCGCGCAGGCCCGCTATCTGTGGTCGCAAAGCCCGCACGGCCGCATGCTCGAACGCATCCTGCCGCCGTCGATCGAACCCGCGCAGTTGCCGGAACCGCAGAGCACAGGTGCCCAGCTCACCGCGCGTTACTGCGTGCAATGCCATTACCTGCCGAACCCGCAGATGCACACCGCCGCGCGCTGGCAACCGATCATCGAACGCATGGTGTGGCGCATGCAGGGCAAGGGCAACATGGGGGCACTGATGAAGGACATGATGGCGGATGTCCGGGCGCCCTCCCAAGCCGAGTTGGCCGCGCTCGCGGCCTATCTCGAAAAACACGCGCAGAAGGAAATCGACCCCGACCATCCGGCGTTGCGCACCACTGCCGGCCAGATCTACAGCATTGCCTGCTCGCAATGCCATGCGCTGCCGGATCCACAGCGCCACACCGCCAGCGAATGGCCGCAGGTGGTGCGCCGGATGCAGGGACACATGGCCTGGGCGAACACCGTCGTCGGTATCAGCGCGCTGCGCACCAATCCGGAGCTCGAGACGGCCGAAATCGTCCGCCTGCTGCAGCGCTACGCGCGCATAAGCGCCGTTCGCTGAACCCGCCGGGTGATCAGACCTGCGGCACCGCCATGCCGCGCTGCACTGCCGGTCGCGCAGAAATACGGTCGAACCAGCGCTTCACCGCGGGAAAATCATTCAAGTCGGTCTTGTGCCACTCGTAGCGCGCCACCCAGGGATAGGTCGCCATGTCGGCAATGGTGTATTCGCCGCCGGC
>JBMTEY010000175.1:0-4596 GCA_049433545.1 Burkholderiales bacterium
CGGCTATGCAGTAAAGTGCGTCAATGAACTTGGCACAAAAAACCAGTCAGGCCACCTCCTCCGGCCGCACGTCGCAGGCAAAGCTGCGCGATGCCGCCTCGATCTCGAGCAGGACATCGCACTGGCCGCAATGGAGTTTTTTGAACAGCAGTCCGCGTTTTTTGCCTTCGGGCAGCCCGGTCTTGTCGCCGGCGAGCTGCTCCAGCAGCTTGCGCGGAAAATCGCGGGTAATGAACTGCCGGTGTCCGCGCTCGCAGACCAGCACCGGGAAATCCGCGACGGCAATCCGCAGCACGCCTTCTTCGCCGGTGACGCTACCGATGGACTGCCGCTGCAAGGGGGTGCTGCATTGTACGCAGCTGGTTGCTTCAGCCATGACATCCTCCTCGTCATGGGACCACCGTTGTTGTCATTGTGGATTCCGGCCGTCCCGCTGCTCCCTGCACTGCACGATCGAGTATAACCAGTCACGCGGGATTGCCCAAGCGCCTGCACGCGCGCAGATGCGCGTCAGGCCGCAATCTGCGCCCGCTCATGCCCTTCTCTGGAACCGGGCTGCAACGAGGGCACGTCCCCCGCACACTGGATGCGGTGCATCACGCGCCGGCTGCCGCCGTCAAACGGATCGCGGTGATGCATCACGCAGCGGTTGTCCCAGATCAGGATGTCGCCGACCTGCCATTCGTGATGCCAGGTGAATTTGTCCTGGGTCGCATGCGCCCACAGCGCATTGAGCAGTTCTTCCGACTCGGCCACGGACAGGCCGTTGATGTACGCATTGGGCCGGCGGCCGAGATACAGCGCGTTGCAGCCGGTTTCCGGATGGGTGCGGATGATCGGATGGCTGGGACCGGGCGCGTCGCGCACGTCGGCGACCGGCTGGAAACCCTCGCGCAGGTCGCCGGCGCTGTTGTAGGTCATGTCGTGTTTCAGCGTTTTGCCTTCGATGCGTTTGCGCAGCGCCGGATCCAGCGTCTCAAGCGCCAGGTACATGTTGGCGAAGCCGGTGTTGCCGCCCCTGGGCGGCCACTTCCAGCGAATACAGCGCGCTGTACGACAGCGGCCGGTCACGGTAGGAATTGTCGGAATGCCACACCACCTCGGCGTCGCGCAGCACGCCTATGGCTTCGCCGTTCTCCATGACGTTGGAGACGACGATGATTTCCGGGTGCGGACGCGCACGCTCTTTGCCGGTTTTCGCCAGCGGCGCGAAATCGAGCTCCCCCAGGCGTTTGCCGAAGGCGATCAGTTCCGGATCGCTGAGCTGCTGGCCGCGGATGCGGATCACCAGGTTGTCGAGCAGCGCCCGGTAAACCTGCTTGAACGCGGCATCGTTCAATACGCGCACGTCGCCGCACTGCACCTCGGCGCCCAGTGCCGCTGACATCACGGAAACGGTGGTCATCTTCCTTGAAGCCTTTGCTATGTCTCAGTCAACCCGTATGCCCGCCGACTTCGCGATGCGGCCGTAGCGGGTGAATTCCTCGCGGATCTGCTCGCGGTATTCCTGCGGCGTGCTGCCCACGGTTTCGATGCCGCGCGCGGCGAGCGTGCTCTGGCCTTCGGGCGACCGGAGGATTTTCACCATCTCGGCGTTCAGGCGTTTGATGATCGCCGCCGGCGTCTTCGCCGGCGCCAGCACGCCGAAGGTGGTGCTCGAGTGATAACCGGGCACGCCCTCGTCGGCGATGGTCGGAAATTCCGGCGCCAGCGCCGAACGCGTCCTGGTGCCCACCGCGAGGATGCGCAGCTTGCCAGAACGCGCATGCGGCAGCACCGTAGGCATATTCTCGAACATCATGTCCAGCCGCCCGCCCAGCAGGTCGATCACCGCGGGGCCGGCGCCCTTGTACGGCACGTGCACCAGCTTCACACCGGTCAGCGCCATGAACTGCTCGGTGGAAAAATGGCCGACCGAACCGGCGCCCGCCGAGCCGTAATTCATCGCGCCGTTCTTCGATTTGGCGAGCGCGACCAGTTCCTTCACGTTTTTCGCCCGCGACGAAGGATGCACCACCAGCGTGAACGGGCTGATGGTCGCCATGGTGATGGGCTCGAAATCGCGCAGGCTGTCGTACGGCACCTTGCTGCGGATGTTGGGGTTGATGGTCAGCGGCCCGGCACTGCCGAGCACGATGGTGTAACCGTCGGCGGGCGAACGCGAGGCGATTTCCGCGCCGACCATGCCGCCGGCGCCGGCGCGGTTGTCGACCACCAGCGTCTGCCCCAGCGGCGCCGCGAGATTCTGCGCGAGGAAACGCGCCAGCAGGTCGGTGCTGCCGCCCGGCGCGAAAGGCACGATGAAGCGGATCGGCTTCGACGGGTAGCTGTCGGCGGCAGACGCGCCGCCTGCCAGCATGGTTGCGGCCACGGTGGCCGCGATCATCAGCTGTTTCATTTTTTGCTCCTCGCTCGCGTGGTTTTCATTTTTGATGCCTTGCCGCCCTTTTTCACGGGGCTTTTGACGGTGGGATAGACGTCGCCGTAGTACTTGCGGATCTCGTCGATCTGGTCGGGACCGGGCGGCGCGTAATACAGGCGCTTGCTGAGAAACTTGCCGCCCATGATGCGATTGATCTTCACCGCCGCCTCGCCCATTTTCACCAGCGACACGATGCCGTTGAGGATGGGCGTGTTCTTCGCCGCCTCGTGCACGCCGAATTCCGCCAGCAGCGCCATCACCACGCCACCCGCGGCGATGATCACTTCCGCGCCCTCGTCGACGTTGGCGTTCGCCGCCTTCATGAACTGGTCGAAGATGCGCTTGCGCGCCGCGGCGTTGGTGAAGCCGGCATCGAGGTCGTTGATGCGGTCTATGGTCATGCGGTTCACCGCACGCAGCCGCCGCTCGAGCTTGTAGCGGTGCACGTTGTCGATGATGCGCGGCGTGAACTTCTCGTTGATGGTCACCAGCGAGAAGTTCTGCCCCATCATGCACGCAGTATGCAGCGCGGTCTCGCACAGCCCGAGCACCGGCATGGTGGTGATCTCGCGGCACATCTGCAGCCCGGGGTCGCCGATGTTGCCGATGAGGAATGCGTCGAAGCCGCGCTTCGTCGCGATCTGCACGTTCTCCATCACCTCGCCCGACTCCAGGTAATCGAGGTAATGGAACTGGTCGGCGAGCCCGCCGCGCTTGGTGATGCCGTGCACCTCGATCTCGGTGTCCGGATCCTTCACCCGGTCGAGGATGCGCCGCAGCGCGACGTTGTAATGCCCCCAGGCCTTCTGCCGCGACATGCTTTGATACCAGAGTTTCACGTTGCCCCTTACATCCGCGCCGCGCGGAATCACATATTTATTAATAAAAACAGATACTTATGAAGTTTCAGCGAGAGGAAGCGCTCAGCGCTTGCCGTGCTGATCCGGAAACTGGATCGCCGACAGCGTGCCCTTGGCGACTTCGCCCGGGGCTTCCTCGTTGGGGAAATTCAGCTCCACCTTGTTGCCCACCGGATCGCGCATGAACATCTGGAAGCCGGCGTTGGGCACGTTCTGCTCGTCGAACTGGATGTTGAGCTTCTTCAGCCGCGCGCGGAATTCCTGCACGCCGGTCACCGCATACGCGGTGTGGTCGTAGCCGCTGCGCGCCTCGTCGATGCCGGGCCAGTCGGACTTGAAGCGCGACACCACGTGCACCAGCGGATGGTCGCCGACGTAAAGCCACAGCCCCTTGTTCGGAAAATCCGGCCGCGGCCCGACCTTCATGCCCAGCCCTTCACAGTAGAAGCGTTCGATGGCTGGCAGGTCGCTCTCGCGGCAGCCGATGTTGGTGTGATGTATGCCCTTCAGTTGCATGATGTACGCCCTCCTTTGCGGTCAATCATATAGCATAGACCCGCGACACCGACCCGTAACTCCACACCGTGAAACCCGCTGTTTGAATCCTTCTGCCGAGCCCCGCCATATGAACCCCATCGTCATCCGCCTCGGCGGCTACCAGAAACCCGCCTCCATCCACACCCGCGCCTGCCAGCGCTTCGGCGAAGCACTGAAAGCGAAGCTCGGCGAGCGTGTCGATTTCCAGTTCGTGCCCAACGTCATCGAGCTCGGCCACAAGTCGGGAGAACTGCCGAAGATGGTCGAGCGCGGCGAACTGACGCTGTGCTACATCTCGTCGCTGCGCTTCGCGCAATGGGTGCCGGCGCTGAAGATCTTCGACCTGCCCTTCCTCTTCAGGGACCGCGCCGCCGCCTACCGCACGCTCGACGGCGCGCTCGGCCAGCGCCTGCAGGCGCAGCTGATCAGCGACTCGCCCTTCCGCTGCCTGGCGTACTGGGACAACGGCTTCCGCCACTTCAGCAACAAGGTGCGGCCGATCCGCACCCCCGCCGACTGCAAGGGCCTGCGCATCCGCACCCAGATGAGCGAACTGCAGGGCGAAACCCTGAAACGCCTGGGCATGGAACCCGTCGCCGAGGACATCAAGATTTTCATCGAACAGATCGGCGGCGAGCGTTTCGACGGCCAGGACAACCCGCTGACCAACATCGTCAACTTCGACATGCACAGGCACCACCGCTACATCACGCTGTCAGGCCATGTCTTCGGCGTCGCCTGCCTGATGTGCAACCAGGCGCAGTTCAACGGCTGGCC
>JBMTEY010000176.1:0-4581 GCA_049433545.1 Burkholderiales bacterium
CCCCTCGACGGTGATTTCCATGGCGCAGGTATCGGGGCAATCGTGCGGGCAGGCGGCCTTGACGGTGCGGCGGGAGGGTTGTCCGGAATCCATCGGCGGATTGTGCGGTGCTGCGGTTTGCACGTCCAGTGGCGGCGCGCGGGCGATTGAATCCGGTATCATCCACCAGCAGTGATGTTTCCGCTGGCTGTACTCAATGACCCCAACCCGGAGAGTGGACATGAACGTCAGGAATTACTTGCACAGCGCCGGCGTTGCGCTGGTTTTGTCACTGTTTGCAGTTACCGTACCGGTTCAACCAGCCGCCGCCGCGGATTTCCAGCCGGAAGTCGGCCAGGCCGGCAAGGACGTGGTGTGGGTGCCCACCGCGCAGGGGCTGGTCGACCGCATGCTCGACATGGCGAAGCTGACGGCGAAGGATATCCATTACGACCTCGGTTCGGGTGACGGGCGCACGGTGATCACCGCTGCCAAGCGCGGCGCCACGGCCTACGGTGTTGAATACAACCCGGACATGGTGACCCTGTCGCGGCGCAATGCTGAGAAAGAGGGCGTGACCGGCAAGGCCACGTTCATCCACGGCGACATCTTCGAGACCGATTTTTCCAAGGCCACGGTGATCACGCTGTTCCTGCTGCCGGAACTCAACGTCAAGCTGCGTCCGCAGATCCTCGCCATGAAAC
This sequence comes from Burkholderiales bacterium, assembly GCA_049433545.1. Taxonomy (GTDB): domain Bacteria; phylum Pseudomonadota; class Gammaproteobacteria; order Burkholderiales; family SG8-41. The sequence goes on from JBMTEY010000176.1 coordinate 684, forward strand.
CCGGCACCCGCGTTGTTTCCAACTCGTTCACCATGGGCGACTGGAAATCCGACGAGAGCCAGAGCGCCAAGGGCGAGTGCACCAGTTATTGCACGGCCTACCTGTGGATAGTGCCGGCAAAAGTCGAGGGTGTCTGGAAGTCCGGCAACGACGAGATCAAGCTGGCGCAGGAATACCAGATGGTGCAGGGTTCGTACAACCGCGGCGGCAGGCTGTCGAACATCCAGAACGGACGCCTGCGCGGCGACCAGTTCAGCTTTACCGCAGGCGGTTCGCGTTACGAAGGCAGGGTCAGCGGCAACCGCATCGAGGGTACGGTGACCACCGGCGGCAAGAGCGCGCCCTGGGTCGCCACCCGCAAGGGCTGATGCGGAGGAAGCCGGGCATGAAAAAAGCGGACCGCGGTTACGCCGACCTGCATGATCACCTGGAGGCGCTGCGCGAACGCGGTCTGCTGATAGAGATTGACCGTCCGATCGACAAGGATGCCGAGATGCATCCGCTGGTGCGCTGGCAGTATGTCGGCGGCATCGAGGAGCATGAACGCAAGGCCTTCCTCTTCACCAACGTCGTCAACGCCCAGGGCCGGAAATACAAATTCCCGGTGGTGGTCGGCGCCTTTGCCGGCAACCGCGAGATCTACGGTGTGGGCATGCGCGTACCGCTCGACGAAGTGCAGCAGCGCTGGGACCGCGCGATCGCCAACCCGATAGCGCCGCAGGTGGTCGAGTCCGGCCCCTGCCAGGAAGTGGTGATCACCGGCGAGGCGCTGCGGGGCGAGGGCAACGGCCTCGACGCGCTGCCGATCCCGGTGTCGACGCCGGGATTCGACGGCGCGCCCACGCTGACCGCGACCAACGTGATCACCAAAGATCCGGAGACCGGCATCCAGAACCACGGCACCTACCGCGCCGGGCTGAAGGCGCCGGATCGCATGGTCGTTCGCATGGCCACGCGCGTCGGCGGCGCCGGTGGTTACCGCCACTATCAGAAGCACCAGAAGCGCGGCGACAAGACCATGCCGATCGCAATCGTGCTTGGCGCGCCGCCCTGCGTGGCCTTTGTTGCGCCGATGAAACTGCCGATCGACCTTGATGAGGTGGGCGTTGCGGGCGGCGTCGCCGGCGCGCCGATCAACGTGGTGCGTGCGAAGACGGTGGACCTGCTGGTCCCGGCCGAGGCCGAGATCGTCATCGAAGGCCTGATCGACACCGAGTTTGTCGAACCCGAGGGTCCGTTCGGTGAATCGCACGGTCACGTCGCGCTGGAACAATTCAACATGCCGATGCGGGTCACTGCGATCACTCATCGCAGGGACGCGGTGGTGGCCTCATACCTGAGCCAGGTCACGCCCAGCGAGTCGAGCGCGATCAAACGCGTTTCGTACGAACCGATGTTCCTGTCGCACCTGCGCAATACGCTGGGCATCAAGGGGGTGAAGCGGGTGACGCTGCACGAGCGCATGACCGCGCTGCGGCGCATGGCGGTGGTGACCGTGGAGCAGGGCACGCCGCGCACCGAGGTGTGGCGCGCGCTCTACGGCGTGACCTCGTTCAAGGCCGACTGCGGCAAGATCTGCATCGCTGTCAACGACGACATCGAGCCCGAGAATTCCGACGCGCTGTTCTGGGCGCTGGCTTTCCGCATGAACCCGGTGGAAGACCTGCAGGTGCTGAAACACCGCAGCCAGGGTCACGGCCCCGACCGTGAACATGAAACCGACGACGAGGATGCGACTTTGTTGATCGATGCCACGTCCAAGGAGGTGCTGCCGCCGTTCGCGCTGCCCAAGCGCGAATACATGGAGCGCAGCCGCAGGATCTGGGAAGAGATCGGCCTGCCGAAACTGCGGCCGCAGTCGCCGTGGTTCGGTTCTCCAGTGGGCGACTGGCTGCCAGAGTGGGATGCGGGCGCACAGCGCGCCGCGACCGGCAATTACCTTGAGAACGGCCGCATCAGTGAACGCGCCAAACGCAAGGGACTGAAACCCGAGAGCAGCTACCGCCCGGGCGAGGATGGTGGAGATAAGTGAGCGCGCCCCGGAAAGATCATAAGTATCTGATTTTATTGATAAATAAATGATTTAGGGGCTGGCGCTGTAAACACGCAGACGGGCGCCAGTGACATCCGGTGTGTGCATGTTGGACTCGACGCCCGAAACGGGTGAACATACGGCGGCACGGCAGCGATCCGTGCTGTTTTTAAATCAGCGAGGAGAATCCATGTTCAAGCACATCCTGATGCCTACCGACGGTTCCGATCACTCCGAGCGCGCCGTCGCGCGCGGCATCGAACTGGCGAAACTGTGCGGTGCGAAAGTCACCGGCATCCACGTCATGCAGGACTACCAGATGCTGATGGGGCCGGAAGGCATAGTGCCCACCGACCTCGATGCGGGACTTGAGGAGCGCGACCGCGAACGTGCCGAAGCCTTCCTGGCCTATGTGCAGAAAACCGCGGACGCCGCCGGCGTGCCCTGCGAGACGCTGATCGCCAAGGCGCCGCACCCCTATGACGCCATCGTCGACACTGCCAACGAACGCGGCTGCGACCTGATCGTGATGACCTCGCGTTACCGCCGCGGCCTGGTGTCGCTGATCATGGGCAGCGAAGCGACGCGCGTGCTGCATCGTGCGTCGATCCCGGTGCTGACCTTCCGCGCGCTGATGAGCGCAGATCACCCGGACAAGACGTCGCAATCCTCCTGAGGGTGTCCCGATCCTGGCAAAAAAGCCCGCGGGTGCAGACCCGCGGGCTTTTTGCCGGAGGAATGCGGCGTCCCGGCTACCGGGGCTTGATGCCGGCAGCCTTCACCAGTTTTTTCCACTTCTCGACATCTGCGCGCACGTCGGCTGCAAACTGCTCCGGCGTGTTGCCTTCGGCTTCCATGCCTCTGCGCAGGAACAGTTTTTTCACCTCGGCAGTGTTTATGATCTTCACTGATTCGGCGTGCAGCAGCTTGATGACGGCTGGTGGGGTTTTCGCCGGCGCCAGCATGCCCACCCACGACGAGTGCTGGTAGCCCTTGACGCCGGCTTCCGCCATGGTCGGCAGTTCGGGCGCTGCGGAGGAGCGTTTGACGCCGGTGACCGCCAGTGCACGGAGCTTGCCGGAGCGGATATGCGGCAGGCTGGTGGAACTCGCGGAGAAGTTGACCTGCACTTCGCCGCCGAGCAGCGCGGTCATCGCCGGTGAACCGCCCTTGTACGGCACCAGCAGCATTTTTGTGCCACTCATGTGCTGGAACAGTTCGGTGGCCAGGTGCGTGCTGGTACCCACGCCGCTGAAGGCGCAGGTGATGGCGCCGGGTTTGCTCTTCAGCAGGGCCACCAGTTCCTGGACCGACTTCACCGGCAGCGAGGGGTGGGTGACGAGGATGTGCGGCAGGTCGGCGAACTGGGTGATCGGCTGGAAGTCACGCACCGGGTCGAACGGCATCCTGGTGTGCATCGCCGGCGTGATGGTGAACGAGGCGGCGATGGCGAGCAGCGTGTAACCGTCGGGATTGGACTTGGCCACGATGTCGGTGCCGGTCAGGCTGCCCGCGCCGGGCCGGTTGTCGACGACGAAATTCTGTTTCAGCGCGATTGCCAGGCGATCGGTGACGATGCGCGTGGCGACGTCGGTCGAGCCGCTGGCGCTCTGCGGCACGATCACGCGCACCGGGCGCGCAGGCCACGCGTCGGCGGCGTGGGTCAGGGTTGGGACGCATGCCGTGATCGCACAGACGGCGGCGGCAACGAAATGCAGGTTCTGGCGCATGGTGTTCTCCTCGTGGTCTGTTTTCGGTTAAAACCGTTTATTGGTGAAATCTACTCGCCGTCATACCCCGGCAGCACGCGTGCGTCAATCACGCACACGCCGCCGGCCTTGACGATGGCGATGCCGCGCTCGATCG
>JBMTEY010000177.1:0-4573 GCA_049433545.1 Burkholderiales bacterium
ACATAGGGCACTTTGGCATGAAGCGAGGGATTCACCGCCAGCGGCGGCGTCGCCATCAGCAGCACGTAGCCGTCAGGCGTCGCCTGGCGAACGATGTCGGTGGCGATCAGCGTGCCGGCTCCGGCGCGGTTGTCGATGACCACCGGCTGACCGAGACGCTCGGTCAGGCGGGCGCCGGTGACGCGCGCCACGGTGTCGGTGGAACCTCCGGCTGAATACGGCACCACCAGCCGCACCGGGCGTTGCGGATAATCCGCCGCCATGGCGACAGCTGCAAACAGGACAATTAAAAAACTGAAACCAGAAAGGACGCAGCGACTGATCATGGTCAAACTCCGTGCAATGACGTTGTCCTCCGTGGCGCTGCTTATTTTTATAGGGAATCCGGTTTTGTTCAGTCGCCGGCCGGCGCGCCCCCGAGCGGAATCCGCGGCATCTCGAAACGGTCGGTGATCCGCGTATAACCGCCCTTGCCGGCCAGGCGGCCGATGGGATTGATGCGCCCGGCATCGACATGGAAACGCTCGTTGACGATGCCGTCGTGGTAATGGAAATAGACCACTTCGCCGAACACCGCGTGGTAGGGCTTGCGACCGAGGTCGACGATCTGCATCAGCCGGCATTCCAGCGCGACCGGCGCTTCGGCGATGCGCGGCGGGCGCACTTTCACCGAAGGCACCGCCGTGAAACCGGCTATTTCCAGTTCGTTGACTTCCGCCGGGTAATCGACCGCGCAGACATTCATCTTTTCCTTGATCGCATCGCTGACGATGTGCACCACGAATTCCGGTATTTCGCGGATGTTGCGCACCGTATCCTTGGCCCCTTCGGACTTGTCGCCGACGGAAAACATCAGCATCGCCGGATCGGAGCCGACGGCGTTGAAAAAACTGAACGGCGCCGCGTTGGGGCCGTTGCGCCCCAGCGTAGTCACCAGCGCGATCGGCCGCGGCGTCACCGTGCCTATCATCAGCTTGTACTGGTCCTGCCACGACAGTCTGGCGGCGTCGAATTCGGTCATCGGGATGTTCCGGGCGGAATTGATGGGAGGCACGATTCTAACGCAAGCGTCACGAACCAAAAAAAACGCCTCCCGCAGGAGGCGTTCGGACTGCAATGCGGACGATCAGCGCAGACGGATCTTGCCGTCGGTGATAATTTTCCTGTACTTGACGATTTCCTTCTGCACCAGCTCGGTCAGCTCCGCCGGCGTGCTGCCGACCGGATCAATGCCTTCACGGGAATAGAAGCCGCTGACTTCCTTGGCTGCCAGGGCCTTCTTGACTTCGCTGTTGATCCTGTCAATCGCTTCCTTCGGCGATCCTTTCGGCATGAACATCGCATACCAGTTGTCCGAGGTGAACCCGGGGTAGATCGAGTTCATCGTCGGCAGGCCGGGCAGTGCCGAAGCCGGTTTTGCCGTGGTCACGGCCAGCGCATGCAGGCGTTTTGCCTTGATGTGCGGCATAGCGGACGGCGCGGTGGCGAATAGCATGTCGATTTCACCAGTGGCCACGCCGAGGGTGGCCGGGCCGCCGCCTTTGTAAAGTATGGTTTCACCGCGCGCCTTGGCAAACTGCTTGAACATTTCTGCCGACAGGTGGCTGGTGCTGCCCGGCGTGTTGCCGCCCATGTTCAGGCCCTTCGGGACACGCAGGGACAATGCAGCCAGTTCCTTGACGCTTTTCACCGGCACGCTGGGATGCGTCACCAGCACCAGCGGCGCCGACGACACCCAGACCACGGGTTCCAGATCCTTCAGCGGATCGAATTTCATGCGGTCTTTTTGCAGCGTGACGTTCACCGCAATGGTTGCCGTTGTGAACAGCACCGTGTAGCCATCGGCCGGAGATTCCACGGTGATCTGCGCGCCGATCAGGCCGCCGGCGCCGGTACGGTTGTCCACCAGCACCTGCTGCTTCATGCCCTGACGCATTTTTTCACTGAGCAGCCGTCCCTGGATGTCGGTACCGCCGCCGGTACTGAAGGGCACGATCAGCCGCACCGGTTTTTCCGGATAGGCGCCGATCGCCGGACCCGCGGCGGCAATCGCCAGCCCGCAAATCCCTGCTGCGACCGCTCGCACAATAGTTTTCTGAATCATGCTGAATACCTCCTAATTATTTGATTTTAAATGGCAAATCAATGTCTCGCCATTGCGACGCATGGAAACCATGAGATTCCGCCTAGACCATAACGCGGACCCTGCAAAAGGGTCAAGAAAAAATAATGTCTCCATGCGGACTGGATATCAGACTTTATGGACTGCGATGGCAACAAAAAACGCCCGCGGGATGCGGGCGTTTTCGACTGCGAAGGAAATTACCGGATCCGCAGGTTGCGGATCGCGTCGATCAGTTGGCGACGATTCTGGCGGCCTTGATGACCTTGGCGTACTTCGCCACTTCACTCTTGAAATTCTGCGCCAGCGCTTCCGGCGTGCTGCCGACCGGTTCGCCGCCCTCCTTGCGGATGAAGGCGTCGACATCCGGCTGCTTCAGCGCCTTGATGATTTCCGAATTGAGCCTGGCGACAGTTTCCCTGGATGTGCCTTTCGGGAAAAACATCGCATACCAGTTATCAGACTCGAAATCGGGATACAGCGACTTCATCGTCGGCAGGTCGGGGAAGGATGCCGCGGGTTTTGCCGTGGTCACGGCCAGCGCCCGCGCCTTGCCCGACTTGATGAACGGCTGCGCCGCCAGCGCGGTGGCGAAGGTGAAGTCGGTCTCGCCGCTGATCAGCGACACCATGGCCGGTCCGCCGCCGCCGTAGGGCACCGGAGTGACGTCGGCGCCCGTGAACAGCTTGAGCATCTCCACCGACAGGTGGCTGGTCGTGCCGCTACCGTTGTGCGCGACGTTCATCCTGCCGGTTTTCTTCGCCAGCGCAACCAGTTCCTTGACGTTCCTGACCGGCACGCTGGGGTGGGCGACCAGTACCAGCGGCACCGAAGAAATCCAGCTCACCGGAATCAGGTCGGTTACCGGATCGAACTTCACCCGTTTCGCATACAGCGTGACATTCACCGACAGCGAGGCGGTGGTAAACAGTATGGTGTAGCCGTCCCCGGGGGTGCGCACGACAAACTCGGCGCCGATCAGGCCCGCCGCGCCGGGGCGGTTCTCGACCAGGAAATTCTGTCCCATGCTCTGCTGGAATTTCTGGCCGAGCAGGCGCCCCTGGATGTCCGTGCCGCCGCCCGCGCCGAAGGGCACGATGATGCGCACGGGTTTGACGGGCCATTGCTGCGCCTGCGCCGGAGCGATCGCTCCCAGGGTGATGGCCGCCAGCAGTACGCCGGCATGCCGCAGATTTCCTGCAAACATGGAATTTCTCCGTAAAAAGTGGATGGGACGGTTGGTGCGGACAGCCGGAAAAAGGAACGCGACGGACTCACCCGCGGTAAACGGGCTCCGGCTGGGTAAAGAAGGCGTGCAGGATGTGGTACACGGTCCTGTAGTTGATCTGCTGGAAACTGGCATGCGAGATCCCCGCCATCACCGCGAACTGCTTGTCGGGATTGGGCAGGCGGTTGAAGAAGTCGATCAGGTCTTCCATGCTGGCAATGCCGTCGAACTGGCCGCGCATGATGATGGTCGCAGCGCTGATCTTCGCCGGGTCCACCACCGGTAGCCTGGCGCACATGTCCAGATAGGTGCCAGTGGGCACGGAATCGTCGAGCGCGAGGATCGCGTCGGCGAATGCCTCGACCACTTTCTCTTCGGCACAGCCGGCGTGATCGCGATTGAAGATCGAGTGCACGAAGGCGCGGTCGATCGGCCGCCGCTTCATCGAACGCCACTGGTCGAGCTTCTTGGCGCGCTCCTCCAGCGTCGGGCTGCCCTTGCCGGTCCACACGAAGGCGTCCAGCGCAAGCCGGGTGACACGCTCCGGATGGCGCTCGGCGAACATCGCGGCGCGCAGTGCGCCCGATGAAATGCCGTAGACCATGAATTTTTTCGCGCCGGTGGTTTTGGTGATGTAGTCAGTCGCCGCAGCCAGGTCGTCGGCGCCGTTGGCGATGTCGAAATAGAGGTCGCGCGACTTGTCGGAACGGCCGTAGCCCTCCATGTCCACGCACCAGGTGTTGAATCCGCGCTGCGCAAACCAGTCCATCACCGACGAGTCGGCACGTCCGGGCACCTTCAGGTCGAAGGTCGGCTGCGAGGCCATCGAGGAGCCGTGCACGAACAGCACCGTGCCGTTGGCTCCCTTGCCGTCGATGGCGGGTTTTTCCCACAGGAACAGTTTGACATCCCCTTTGCGGGTCCAGTGTTCCTTCCCGGCAACGGCGGGAGCTGATGCAGCGGCAGTCTGGGTCATGAACTATCTTTTGATCGGCGGAGTAAAAGGAGCGCAAGTCTAGGATACGGAACAGGCTCAGTCAACGGCGGGCGCTGCAGTTATACTCGCTGCGCGGAACCGCCACGGTGCCGTCCCGCCATTGCCACTTTCCGTCAAGCCCACGTGATGTCCAAGACAGCAAACTATTCCACGCAGTTCCGCAGCATCCGCAGCGAAGTCAGCCCGGAAGAATGGGAAACCCGGCTCAACCTGGCGGCGTGTTACC
>JBMTEY010000178.1:0-4534 GCA_049433545.1 Burkholderiales bacterium
AGGTGCCGTCGAGAATTTTCCTGCCATCGTCGCTGACATAGTGCATGTCCTTCGCTGCCACCAGCATCCGCGGCGCCTGCCTGTAGGCACGATTCGCGGTAAAGGGCATCCAGAAGGATTCGAGATTGAGGCTATTTGAAGTCATGGTTCCGCTCCGGCGCGATGGTGATGTTCGGCAGTGGTTGCGCGCAGCGCATGCTACCATCTTCGAGCCATGCAACGACACGAAGTCGACGGGCTGCGCGCCTTTTCCCGCCACGGTTTCCGGCTTGTTGTCGCCATCGGTTTGACGGTTGCAGTGGCCGTGGCCGGGTCCGCAACCGCAGGGGAAAACCTGCGTGTCGGCTCCAAGCGTTTCACCGAGTCTTACATACTCGGCGAAGTGATAGCCGGCACGGCACGCCGCACCGCTGCGGTAAACGTCGAACACCGGCCTGGCCTGGGTAATACCGCGATCCTGTTCGAGGCGCTGAGAAGCGGCGCCATTGATCTCTATCCGGACTATGCCGGCACTGTTGCCCTGGAATTGCTCGGGCTGGATTACGTGCCGCCGGTCGAGGAACTCAACCGGCATCTGGCCCGCCACGGGCTTGCAGCCGGAGTGGTGCTGGGATTCGGCAACTCCTACGCGCTGGCAACCCGCGAAAACCCCGCCGCGCATCCGGGCCTGACCCGCATCTCGGATCTTGCGGACTTTCCGGGTATCCACATCGGCTTATCCGCTGAATTTCTCCATCGCAGGGACGGCTGGCCGGCCTTGCGCAGGGTCTACGGCCTGGAAAAGCTCGCGCCAACCGCGCTGGAACACGGTCTGGCCTACGCTGCTCTGGCCGGTGGCCGCGTCGATGTCATTGATGTCTACACCACCGATGCCCGCCTGACCCGTGGCGACGTGCGGGTGCTGGAAGATGACCGGAATTTTTTCCCCGATTACCGCGCCTTGCTGGTCTATCGTACAGATCTGCCGCAGCGTTTTCCAGGAATATGGGCCAAACTTCTTGAACTGGAAGGATCCATATCCGATGCCGCAATGCGGCGGATGAATGCGGCGGTGGAACTTGCGGGGCAACCTTACGCCGTCGTCGCCGCGCAGTGGCTGGATGCGCCCGGGAAGACCGGGCCGGCGGTGCGGCCCTCGTTGCAGTCTGTGCTTTTCGGCGAGGATTTGCCGCGCCTCGCCCTGCAGCATGTGCTGCTGGTCTGCGCGTCGTTGCTGCTCGGCGTCGCGGTGGGCGTGCCATTGGGCATGCTGGCGCAGCGGGTGCCGCGGGCAGGTCCGCCGGTACTCGCCCTGAGCGGCCTGTTGCAGACCGTGCCCAGCCTCGCCTTGCTGGCATTCCTGGTCGCCGCACTGGACCGCATCGGTGCGTTGCCGGCGATCCTGGCACTGTTTCTTTATTCTCTGCTGCCCATCGTACGTGGAACGGAAACCGCCCTGGCCGGTGTCGGACGCAGCATGCGGGATGCCGCCCGCGCCCTGGGCTTCGACGACCGGCAGCGCATGCTGCTCATCGAGTTGCCCCTGGCGCGGCCGGGAATACTGGCAGGGATCAAGACCGCAGCGGTAATCAACGTCGGCACCGCGACAGTGGCAGCATTCATTGGCGCGGGCGGTTTTGGCGAACGTATCGTGGCCGGGCTCGCAGTCAATGACCACAATCTGCTGCTGGCCGGTGCGATTCCCGCCGCCGCCCTGGCGCTGCTGGTGGAATGGGGCTTTCGCTGTCTCGACCGGTCATGGCCGCAGGCCCCCGGAACGGGTCCGGAAGCGCGATAATTGCCATATATTGGACAAATCCCGGCATCTGGCCGCTCGGTCGGTGAACTAAATCACCGCTTCCAAGTCACTGCAATAGCGCGGCGACTGTTCGTTTCGCCTGGTGATACGCAGGCGGTTATACTTCGCGGCGCCTGTCCGGGACGGGGAGGCGGGTCGCGAACAGGCCGCAGTCAGGGATCAAAGAATAAATGAGCGATCGCGAAGTCGATCAGCAGCTGGTGGAGCGTGTGCAACGTGGCGACAAGCGCGCATTCGACCTCTTGGTCAGCAAGTACCAGCGCAAGCTGGGGCGGTTGTTGTCGCGGTTCATCCGCGATCCCAGCGAAGTCGAGGATGTCACGCAGGAGGCGTTTATCAAGGCTTACCGCGCGCTGCCGGGATTCCGCGGGGAAAGTGCGTTTTACACCTGGCTTTACCGGATCGGGATCAACACGGCCAAGAATCACCTGGTCGCGCTGGGCAGGCGGGCGCCGACCAGCACTGAAATGGATGCCGAGGAGGCAGAGAACCTGGAGTCCGGCGACCAGTTGCGTGACCTGAACACCCCGGAGAACCAACTGATGAGCAAGCAGGTGGGGGAAACAGTGAACCAAACCCTGCAGGAGTTGCCAGAGGAGTTGAGGACAGCGCTGACCCTGCGGGAAATCGAGGGATTGAGTTACGAGGAAATCGCAGCTGTCATGCAATGCCCGGTCGGCACGGTGCGCTCCAGGATTTTCCGGGCCCGGGAAGCGGTGGCGGACAAGTTGAGACCTTTGCTCGGCACGAGCAAGGACAGGAGATGGTGAGATGGAAAAAATTTCAGCGCTGATGGATGGTGAACTGGCAGGGCAGGAGGCGCATCAGGCGCTGCTGCGCCTGGATGACTCAACTGATGCCCGTGAATCCTGGGCGGCCTATCACCTGATCGGCGACGTTATGCGGGGAGAGACCGCCCCTGCCTTCGACGTCACGTCGCGTGTCGCCGATGCCCTCGTCAGGGAGGCAACCGTGCTGGCGCCCCGTCGCGCACGGATCTCCGCCAGGCCCCTGACCTTTGCACTCTCGGCAGCAGCATCGGTTTCAGCAATTGCAGTCGTCGGCTGGATGGCGTTTTCGACCGGCAGCCTGGTCAATCCGCCGGCTGAACTGGCGCGTGCGGTGCCTGCGGTTGCGCCGGTCGCAGAGGTACAGCTGGTCAGCGCACCCAGCGACGGCCAGATGAACGAGTATCTGCTGGCGCACCAGGGCGTATCGCCGAGCACCAACCTCCATGGCGTCGCTCCGTACATCCGTACCATCTCGGTTGCGCCGGCAGCCGGCCAGTAACGCAAAAATGAGAGTCTGTTGGATAGTGCTCCTCGGATTGCTGCCGGGAGTGACGGCAGCGGAAGAAACTTCCGGTGAAGCCCTGGCGATGCTGGAAAAAATGGCTCAGGCCAGCCAGAAGGTCAACTATTCCGGGACCTTCATGTTTAATCACGGCGGACAGTCCGAAACCTCGCGCATCGCCCATTTCGTCAATCCCGCAGGCGGAGTGCTGGAGCGGCTGGAAACCCTGGACGGCCCGGCACGCGAAGTGATCCGCACCAACGACCAGGTCACCTGCTATCTTCCTGGCACAAAAACCGTGCTGATTGATCCCCGGGGATCGCGCCAGTTTCCCGTGCGCCTGGAGCAGGTCCGGGACCTGGTCCGGCATTACCGCCTCGTCACGGGTTCGGTGGACCGGGTGGCCGGCGCCGAATGCCAGTGGCTGGCGCTGCTGCCCAGGGATGCCCTGCGCTACGAGCGCCGTTTCTGCGCCGAACTGAAAACAGGGCTGCCGCTGCGCTCACGCACGCTCAATGAAAAAAACGAAACACTGGAAACATTCTCGTTTTCCACGCTGCAGATCGGCGGAACATTCCGGCGTGAACTGGTGCAGTCGCGTTACGCTGCCGTCAGCAGCCGGCAGAACTGGCGGGTAGATCGTTCCGCGTTGAGCGCGGGCGACTCCGGGGATTCGGGATGGGTGGTCCAGAACCTGCCGCCCGGTTTCAGCAAGCTGATGGAACTGCGGCGTTCCATGCCGGGCAAGAAGGGCACGGTTTCACACCTGGTGTTTTCCGACGGGCTGGCGGCGGTATCGATTTTCATCGAACCCGGCACCAAGCCCGCAAGGAAAAAAATGCTCCGGCACCAGGGCGCGGTGCACATCTACAGCGGCCCGGTTTCCGGACACACGGTCGTCGTCCTCGGCGAAACACCGGCTGAAACGGTCATGCAGTTTGCCAGATCACTGGAGCCGAAAGCCGTTGCCCCGGTCCAGAAGTAGCCGGTATCGACCGTCGCTTTGGTATTTTCCGAAAGGCTGAACATGTTCAGGTATTTCATTCTGGCTTTGCTCCTTTGCGTGCCGCTGCAGGCCGCAGCCCAACTGCCCGATTTCACGGAACTCGTCGAAAAGCAGGGTGCAGCAGTGGTGAACATCAGCACGACGCAGACCACGCGCAACGCGCTGTCGCAGCAGTTGCCGCAGTTGGACGAGAACGACCCGTTCTATGAATTTTTCCGCCGTTTCATCCCCAATCCCGGCCCGCGCGAATTCCAGTCCCAGTCCCTGGGCTCGGGCTTCATCATTTCCGCGGATGGCTACATCCTGACAAACGCCCACGTGGTCGATTTCGCTGAGGAAGTGACCGTGCGGCTGACTGACAAGCGCGAATTCAAGGCCAAGGTCATCGGCACGGACCGGCGCACGGACGTGGCGTTGATCAAGATCGAAGCCGGCAA
>JBMTEY010000179.1:0-4515 GCA_049433545.1 Burkholderiales bacterium
AACAATGCCAGAAAGCTCTACTTTTCGCTGGTCCGGAATTCAGGGAAGCTTACGTACCCAGCTTAATGGCAGACGCATTTTCGAAAAGCATGAAATTTCCTTGAATCTTCCTGATAAACGCGCATTGATGGCTCGTATAGACAAAACCATGGTCAAGCGCGCAGTTCTCAATCTGCTAAGCAACGCGGCCAAGTACAGTCAAGAATCTGATCCGATCATCCTTTCAGCACGTATCGTTAATAATGCAGGGAAACCTTTTGTGAAAATATCTGTAGCCGATAAAGGCATCGGCATGACAACAGATGAATTGAGTCTTGCTGTCAAACGATTTTGGCGTGCCGCCAGTTCCTCGGGAAAATTCTCGGCACCGGTCTGGGACTGTCATTGGTTAAGGAAATTGTCGAAATGCAGGATGGCAAGCTGGATTTGGCAAGCAGTTACGGCACCGGCACCACCGCTTCTATTTTGTTTCCGCATTTTGACGTTCAGACTGCGCCAATAATTGCGCATACCTGAAAAGGCTCTGACAAGCCGGATGAAGCTGGGGTACGGTGAAGCGCGCTAGACAGACAAATCCCCTCATGACGGTGACTTCCCGACGTTCCGCCCCCCCCCCTGCAGAACCATTACCACATAATCCACCACATCGTGCCGGACACCTGCATCGCGGAACTTTTGCAATTCCTCGCGCTGAACACCCGGGCCGAGCGCTAGCAGTTTGTTGAAATTATCGGATTTGATGCTATTCGCCGACGCACAGGATTTTTCGACTCTCGTTAAATCAAAGACTTGTACGCGTGCGCGCTTGGTCGCTACGCGCCCCGAGGAAGTCCCCTTGGGGGGGCTCCCCACGCGCTCGCGCATCACTTTTTCAGCAGACTGCTAGTCCTCTTCGACTTCCGGCTCAGGATTTTCGCCGGAATCCTCATCAGACTCCGTGACGACGTCCATCTGCTGCGGTCCCAGGCCCAGCGAATGGGTCACCATCGTGCCGTCGGCCGCCTGCCAGGTATCCTCCACCCAGGCGCCGCCGAATTCGTCGATCTCATTGACTTCCAGTACCGAGCCGAACATGGCGCGAGTGGCCTCGGCATCGGCTTCCGACAGCTGCGAGAGCACGGACTCACTGATTCTCAGCACGCGAACCCGGCTGCCCACGTAGACCGGGGTTCCATTGATGTCTTCGGCTTCATCGTCCATGGCTGACCGTTCATCCATTGAGTGTGTAGGTTAAACAAGACACGCACGGCGGATAGTCCCGTGATTTCGCCGATCTGTCGAGTCTCACCGCAGCCACCCGCCGGGAATCGATCCGGCGGTCAGGCCGCCAGCGCCTTCAGCGGATCCACCCAGGCATAACCATGCACCCTCGCCACCGGTTCGCAGGTCACCTGGCCGCGATGCACGTTGAGTCCGTTGCGCAGGTGCGGATCGTCGGCCAGCGCACGCTGCAGGCCTTTGTCCGCCAGCGCCAGCACGAACGGCAGCGTCGAATTGTTCAGCGCATGCGCCGAGGTTCTAGGCACCGCACCCGGCATGTTGGTCACGCAGTAGTGGATCACGCCGCCGACCGTGTACACCGGCTCCTTGTGGGTGGTTGGTCGCGAGGTCTCGAAGCAGCCGCCCTGGTCGATGGCGACGTCGACCACCACCGAACCCGGGCGCATGCACCGCACCAGTTCCGCCGACACCAGTTTGGGTGCGGCTGCGCCGGGCAGCAACACGCCGCCGATCACCAGGTCAGCGGTCGCGACATGGCGCTCGACGGCGTCGCGCGTCGAAAACACCGTGTTCAGCGGGCCGCCGTAATGTTCCCACAATCGGCGCAGCACATTGGGATTGCGGTCGAGCACCCACACTTCCGCCCCCATACCCAGTGCGATATGGATGGCATGCGTACCCACCACGCCGCCGCCGAGCACCACCACTTTTGCCGGATCAACACCGGGCACGCCGCCCAACAGCACCCCGAAACCGCCGTTCTCCTTTTCCAGGTAATGCGCGCCGACCTGGATGGACATGCGGCCCGCGACCTCGCTCATCGGCGCCAGCAGCGGCAGCGTGCCCTGCGCCGAAGTCACCGTCTCGTAGGCAATGCAGCTGGCGCCGCTCTCCACCAGGTCGCGCGTCTGCCCGGCGTCGGGCGCCAAGTGCAGGTAGGTGAACAATATCTGACCCGCGCGCAGCAGTTTGCGTTCGCCGGCCAGCGGCTCCTTGACCTTGACGATCAGTTCCGCCGCCGCATAGACCTCCGCCGCCGTCTTCACGATGGTGACGCCGGCCGCGCGGTACTGCTCGTCGGATGCGCCTATGCCCAGCCCGGCGCCACTCTCGACCATCACCTGGTGGCCGTGGGCGACCAGTTCGCGCGCATTCGCCGGCACCAGCCCGACGCGGTACTCGTGGACCTTGATTTCCTTCGGCACCCCTATCCGCATGATTGCTCTCCTGGCAGGGTCTGCGCGTGACCGCGCATCGGTTGATTCAACCTGTTCGACATCGTCCGCAGCGCGACGTTCTTCAAGCCTGCGCCAGCGCTTCCTTCGCCCGCGCCAGCAGGGCACTGCGCTCGTTTTCATCCCGCCGCAGCAGCGCCGCCCGCCACAGGGGAAACAGGTTGTGTTCCTCGCGATACTCGTGCTTGGCCAGCGTCCCGGAAAGTATCGCGCAGTAGATTCCCAGTTCCGTCGCGTCCACCGGTTCCAGCGCCGCCCCGACCAGCGCCAGCTGCTGCGCAATTTCGCGGTGCTCCCGCAGCATGATTGCGGCGGGCTGGTCGGCTGCGGCCTGTGCGGCGCCGAGACTGGCGGCCAGTTCGCCGTCCTCGAACGCGACATGCCGGTCCAGCGCGGCGATGAATTCGCGCAGCAGCGGCACCGCTGCCGCGGCATCACCCCGGTTCAGCAATCCCAGCGCCCGCGCCAGCAGGCCGTCGATGCGCTTGTGGTCCGCGGCGAGCAGCGCCAGCACGTCGGTGGTCGCAACGTCTCCGCGA
The DNA here is from genome assembly GCA_049433545.1 of Burkholderiales bacterium. Taxonomy (GTDB): domain Bacteria; phylum Pseudomonadota; class Gammaproteobacteria; order Burkholderiales; family SG8-41. The sequence goes on from JBMTEY010000179.1 coordinate 2,996, forward strand.
TGGCGCACGGTGACGCGCCACGCGCCGTCTGCCTCGACGATGTCCCAGGCCAGGTTCTCGCGCAGCTGCAGGTTCAGGCTCGCCATCAGCAATGACGGTTCCGCACCGAGGATCAGCGTCACCGCCGTGCCCGGGCGCACCGCCTTCACGCGATCCAGCGCGGCACCCGTGAGGTGGCCGGGACGCTCGTCACGCAGGTCGTGGATACCCTCGGTGGATGTCAATTTTTCAATAAAAACAATAAGTTATAAATTTACCTGGATTAGCTTGAATTACCCGGGGCCGCCCCAAGCTGCTAACGGTTAATCCATCAACATCAATCAAACGTCATGTCGCAGGAATTGCCCGAAGCAAAACCCGAGAATACTCCCGAAGCCGCCGCCGCCGAAAACGCCGCACCGGCGCCGGATACCATGCCGTCCACCGAAGAACTGCTGCGCCAGGCCGAACTCGCGGCCCAGGAACACCACGACGCATGGCTGCGCGCCAAGGCCGAGACCGAGAACATCCGCAAACGCGCTGTCACAGACGTCGCCAATGCGCACAAGTACGCGGTCGAAGGTTTTGCCGCCGAACTGCTGGCGGTGAAGGACAGTCTGGAAGCCGCGCTGGCGGTGGAAACCGCCACCGTCGACAGCCTGAAGAGCGGCGTCGAGCTGACGCTGAAGCAGCTCTCCGCGGCCTTCGCCAAATTCAATCTGGTCGACGTCAATCCCGTCGGCGAAAAATTCGATCCGCACCGCCACCAGGCAATCAGCATGGTGCCCGCGGATGCCGCGCCGAACACCGTGGTCAGCGTGCTGCAGAAGGGCTATGTGCTCAACGACCGCGTGGTCCGCCCGGCGATGGTGGTGGTGGCCAAGGCGGCGGACGCTTGAAAACCGCGGTGGCAGCCCCAGATTCAGTAACGACACAGCCGTCTGATGATTGATAAATAATTTAATAAAATCAATTAGTTATTAATAATCCCCGGCGCAAACATTTTTCAGGAACGAGGTAGAACATGGGCAAGATCATAGGCATCGACCTGGGCACCACGAATTCATGCGTGGCGGTGATGGAAAACGGCCAGCCGAAGGTCATCGAAAACTCCGAGGGCGCGCGCACCACGCCTTCGATCGTCGCCTACATGGACGACGGCGAGATCCTCACCGGCGCGCCGGGCAAACGCCAGGCGGTGACCAACCCGAAGAACACGCTCTACGCCGTGAAGCGGCTGATCGGCCGGCGCTTCGAGGAAAAGGAAGTGCAGAAGGACATCGACCTGATGCCCTACAAGATCGTCAAGGCCGACAACGGCGACGCCTGGGTCGAAGTGCGCGGCAAGAAAATCGCCTCGCAGGAAGTCTCGGCGCAAGTGCTGATCAAGATGAAAAAGACCGCCGAAGACTACCTCGGCGAGCCGGTCACCGAAGCCGTGATCACGGTGCCCGCCTACTTCAACGACTCGCAGCGTCAGGCCACCAAGGACGCCGGCCGCATCGCGGGTCTCGACGTCAAGCGCATCATCAACGAGCCGA
>JBMTEY010000180.1:0-4428 GCA_049433545.1 Burkholderiales bacterium
TGATCGTGCATCACGGCTATTTCTGGCGCGGCGAGGATGCACGCATCACCGGCATGCGTCGCGCCCGCATCGGCCGCCTGATCGCGCATGACCTCAACCTGTTTGCCTACCACCTGCCGCTGGATGCCCACCCCGAGGTCGGCAACAACGTCGCGCTGGCGCGGCAGCTGGGCCTGACGCTTGCCGGGCGTTTCGGCGAACAGGATGTAGGCGCACACGGCGCTGCCGGCGACGGCATGACGCTCGACGGGTTCGGGAAACACGTGGGGCGCGTACTCGGACGCACGCCGCTGGTCCTCGGCGACCCGGCAAAACCGCTGCGGCGCATCGCCTGGTGCACCGGTGCTGCGCAGGGCATGTTCGAGCAGGCCGTCGCGCTCGGCGTCGACGCCTACCTGAGCGGGGAAATTTCGGAACAGACCGCGCACATCGCGCGGGAGTCGGGCGTCGCCTACATCGCGGCCGGGCATCACGCCACCGAGCGTTACGGCGTGCAGGCGCTGGGCGCGCACCTGGCGCAGCGTTTCGGCCTGGTGCACCGCTTCATCGACGTGGACAATCCGGCATAAGCGGCTGCGATGGGCCGTGGTGCAGGGGCGGGGCGGTTACATTTTGTAACAAAATCCCGCGTCCGCCGCCGCCGCATCGGCCTAACATGGGATTTTCCGGAAACTGCCGGGAGGGAACATGCGTGTAGCCGTGATTGCCGCCCTGGCCGCGGCGATGGCGACAGCCAGTCTGGATGCCGATGCCGGCGGCCGGCGCCATCACCATCATCGTGGGCACATCGGGGTGTACATCGGGGCGCCGCTGTTGCTGGCGCCATTCTGGGTGTCGCCCCGGCCTTATTATCACGCGCCGCCGGTGGTGGTGCGCGAGCGGGTCATCGTCCGCGAACCGCTGGTGTTCTACGACGAGCACGGCAATCCGGTGCCGCCGGACCGGCCCCAGGCGGCAGTGCCGCCCCGCGCGGCAGCGCCGACCTGGTTTTTCTGTCCCGACAGCCAGGCCTATTATCCGTACGTGCAGGACTGCGCTTCGCCGTGGCAGCGTGTGGTACCGCACCCGCCGCCGGCAAACTGAAACCCGTCAGTCAATTCTTAAGCCGCACGTGATGGGCGAGGTTTTCGCAATCCTCGTCGGTTTTCAGCCCGGCGGCGCGGATGCCGTGCGCTGCAAGTTCCTCGTCGCGCTCCTGGGTGTCGCCGGTCACCCCGACCGCGCCCAGCAGTTCGCCGTCTGCGGCGCGGATCAGCATGCCGCCGCCTTCGGCAAAGATCCGGTCCTCTGAAGCCTTGAACAGGAAATCCATGAACAGCGGGCGCTGTTCGGCGCGCACGCGCACCAGGCTGGATGAACGGCCCAGCGCCAGCGCGGCGTAGGCCTTTCCGGTCGCCATTTCGAAACGCATCATCGACGAACCGTCTTCCTTCTTGAAGGCCTTGATCACCGCGCCGGGCTCCATGATCACCACCGATACCGGCCGGCACTGCAGTTCGCGCGCGCGAACAAGCACTGCATCAATGATTTTTTCTGACTGCGCGAGGGTTATCAGAGCCATGGCTTTCTCCTAGAATGGCGATATGCTGCCATAATCCGGGGCAGCAGACTCAGCGGGTTGCCACGGCAATCAACCGTAATGCATAAAAGTTGACGAGGAGAATAAACATGAAAATCTCAATCGCAGGAAAATTGCTGCTCGGTGCTGCGCTGGCATCGACAGCACTGCCTTCCTGGTCCGCGGACGCCTATCCGTCGCGCCCCGTACGCTTTCTCGTAGGCTTCGGTGCCGGCGGCGCCAACGACCTGGTCGCGCGGCTGGTCGCCACGCATCTCGGTCCGCGCCTGGGCCAGCAGGTCGTTGTCGACAACCGTCCCGGCGCCGGCGGCATGATTGCGCACGAAATCCTGGCGAATGCGACGCCGGACGGCCAGACCATGGTGCTGGCGGCAGTGTCCGCGCTTGCCATGGGCCCGGCTCTGCGCGGCCGTTCGCCGTACGACTCGGTGCGCGACTTTGCGCCGGTGGCGCAGGTCGTGGACGCGGTCACCCTGCTGTCCGCACATCCGTCGAAGGGATCCAAGTCGCTCAAGGATTTTGTGGATCGTGCGAAACGCGAACCCGGCAAACTGACCGTCGGCAATCCGGGGATCGGCAGCATCGGCCATCTCGCCTTCGAATTGTTCAACACGTCCGCGGGCATCAAGATCATCAGCGTTCCGTACAAGAGCGGCGGGCTGGCGGCGACGGCCGCGGTTGGCGGGCAGGTGGAACACCTGGTCGGGATCATTTCATCGGGAGCGCCGCATGTGAAGGCGGGCAGGCTGCGTGGCCTGGGCGTTACCAGCCCGAAACGTTCGAGTGCGCTGCCGGACGTGCCGACGATTGCTGAACAGGGTTACCCCGGTTTTGAGGCGAGCGGCTGGCTCGGCATCGCGTTTCCGGCCGGCACACCGGCGCCTATCGTCCAGCGCATGTACAAGGAAGTCGCCGCAGTGATGGCGTCGCCCGAGGTGCAGTCCACGCTCGACCTCAGGGGGCTCGACCTGGTCATGAAGAATCCCGCGGAATTCCGCAACTACATCAAGGCCGAAGTGCCGCGCTGGGAAAAACTGGTCAAGGACGCCGGCCTCCGGGCGAACTGACTGCCGCAGTTGCCAGAACGTCTGCTGCGGGCCGTGCCGCGCCGGTCCGCAGCAGTCAATTCAAGCGGTTGAATTGATTGGGATTTTTCAATTTCCGCTTAACTTTCTCCCCGCGCCGCGTGTAAAATGCCGTGTTTTTCGCAGACACAGCATTTTCAGGGGAGTTTCCGGAATGTCCGAGAAGGATACTGATCAAGGCAAGCGGCAGTTCCTGGTCGCCGCCTCCACCGTGGCCGGCGGCGTGGCCGCGGGCGCGGGCGCAGTACCGTTTGTGGCGAGCATGTTTCCGTCGGAGCGCGCAAAGGCCGCCGGCGCGCCGGTGGAAGTGGACCTGAGCACTATCGCTCCCGGCGAACGCAAGACCATCGAATGGCAGGGCAAGCCGGTGTGGATCGTCCGCCGCACCAAGGAAATGCTCGAGACCATACGCGCCAATGACGGCAACGTCGCCGATCCCGAGTCGAAAAAGAAAATGCAGCCGGATTACGCGGCCAATGAAATGCGCGCGATCAAGGACGAGTACCTGGTCGTCGTCGGCATCTGCACCCATCTCGGCTGTTCGCCGGTGGAAAAATTCGCGAAGCAGGCCGAAGCCTTTGACCCGAACTGGCAGGGCGGCTTTTACTGCCCGTGCCACGGTTCGCTGTTCGACCTCGCGGGCCGCGTCTACAAGAACAAGCCCGCCCCCGACAACCTGGTGGTGCCGCCCTACAAATACCTGTCCGACACCCGCATCCTCGTCGGCGACGACAGCAAGGGAGCGTAAGCGAACATGGCGGCTACCAAAAAAGAACCTGTCGAGTTCACCGGCGCCGGACCGCTCAACGCCCCGATCAGCGGCGTGCTGACCTGGGTCGACCAGCGCTTCCCCCTGATGTCGCTGTGGCGCGACCACCTGTCGCAGTACTACGCGCCGAAGAACTTCAACTTCTGGTACTTCTTCGGCTCGCTGGCGATGCTGGTGCTGGTGATCCAGATCGTCACCGGCATCTTCCTGGTGATGCACTACAAGCCGTCGGCGGCGGAAGCCTTCGCCTCGGTCGAATACATCATGCGCGACGTGCCCATGGGCTGGTTCATCCGCTATATGCATTCGACCGGCGCCTCGGCGTTTTTCATCGTGGTCTACCTGCACATGTTCCGCGGCCTGCTCTACGGCTCGTACCGCCAGCCGCGCGAGCTGATCTGGATCTTCGGCATGCTGATCTACCTGTGCCTGATGGCCGAGGCCTTCTTCGGCTACCTGCTGCCGTGGGGCCAGATGTCGTTCTGGGGCGCGCAGGTGATCATCAACCTGTTCGATGCGCTGCCGCTGATCGGGCCCGACCTGTCGACCTGGATCCGCGGCGACTTCGTGATTTCGGACGCCACGCTCAACCGTTTCTTCGCCTTCCACGTGATCGCGCTGCCGCTGGCGCTGCTCGGCCTGGTGGCCGCGCACATCATGGCGCTGCATGAAGTCGGGTCGAACAACCCCGATGGCGTCGAGATCAAGAAGCACAAGGACGCGCAGGGCCGGCCGCTCGACGGCATCCCCTTCCACCCGTACTACACCGTCAAGGACATCGTCGGCGTTGTGGTATTCCTGTTCCTGTTCTTCCTGGTGGTGTTCTTCATGCCGGAGATGGGCGGGTATTTCCTCGAATACAACAACTTCATTCCGGCCGATTCGCTGAAGACGCCGCCGCACATCGCGCCGGTGTGGTACTTCACGCCGTATTACTCGATCCTGCGCGCGATCACCGAGGACTTCATGCTGGTGCTGGCGATCGGCGTGGCCGC
>JBMTEY010000181.1:0-4388 GCA_049433545.1 Burkholderiales bacterium
CGGACTTGGCCGCCGGCTTGGCGGCAGGCTCCGCCGGTTTCGCCGGCGGTTTGCCGGGCGCCCCTGGTGCACCCTTCTTGTCGGGCTCGACTACGCTGACTGGTGAGCCGGGGACAAAGATTTTTGCGACGCCGTCGACGATCACGCGCTCACCGGGCTTGAGCCCGCTGTTGATCACCCAGCCGTCGCCGGTCCAGGCGCCGACATCCACCGGCCGCGGCTCGGCCTTGGATTCGGCGTTGACCACGTAGACGAACTTTCCTGTCGGTCCTTCCTGCACCGAACGCTGCGGCACGACGATGACGGCGGGGCGTATCGCGCCGGTCAGCATCACGCGCACGAATTCGCCGGCGCGCAGCATGCCGCGCGGATTCGGAAACTCGGCGCGGGTTTCGGTGGTGCCGGTGCGGGTATCGACGCGCACGTCGATGAAATTGACCTTGCCTGATTGTGCATATTCGCTGCCGTCGGCCAGTTTCACGGTGGCCTTGAGGCGGCCGTCGGCCGGCAGCTTCAGGCGGCCGGCATCGGTGTCGCGGCGCAGCGCCAGCGCGTCGCGGTCGGGCACGCCGAAAATCACGTACATGGGATCGGTCTGGGTGACCGTGGTCAGCAGCACGCTAGGCCCCGAAACCAGCGATCCTTCGGATACCGCGGCGCGGCCGGTGATGCCGGTGATCGGCGATTCGACGCGGCTCCACTCGAGGTTCAGACGCGCCTCGTTGAGCCGGGCGCGCACGCTTTCGACTTCGGCGCGGGCGATGCGCTCGTTCGAGGTGGCGTCGTCGAATTCCTTCTGGCTGACGGCTTTTGCTTCGTACACCGGCTTCAGCCGCGCCAGTTCGCGCTGCGCCTGCTGCAGCCGCGCTTCGGCGACGCCGAGGTCGGCCGTGGCGCGCGCCAGCGCCAGTTCGAAAGGCGCGGGGTCTATCGTGAACAGTGATTCACCCTGGCGCACCGGGGCGCCTTCGCGGTAGTTGCGCTTGAGCAGGATGCCGCTGACTCGTGCCCGCACCTCGGTTTCGCGGTAACCGGCGGTCTGTCCGGTGTATTCCAGCGATACCGGAACGTCGCGCGGGGCGACGCTGATCACGGTGACCGGGGGCGGCGGAAATCCGCCGGGCGGGCCGCCGGAAGGGCCGCAGGCGGCGAGCAGCAACAGTGCTGCGGCAACGGCGCCGCGGCGCAGGTGAGGGGGGTAGTCGACGTTCATGTTGTTCTTCCCTGAAGGTGGCTGCGCGGGCGGTACGCGGCAGCTTGCATGGACGGCGACAGTTTACATACAACCATGAATGTATGTAAAGTGTAGCTTTGATGACAGGCATCCGGCTCCGGCCGGAGACCCTTGGAGGAGCATGGCCAGACGCACCAAAGACGAGGCAGTGGAAACCCGCAACCAGATTCTTGATGCGGCAGAGAGGGTATTCAGCGAGCGCGGCGTGTCGCGCACCTCGCTGACCGACATCGCCGATGCCGCTTCAGTGACCCGCGGTGCGATCTACTGGCATTTCAAGGACAAGGCGGAACTGTTCTGCGAGATGGTGGCGCGCGTCACCATGCCGATGGAGGATGCGCCCTGCCAGATCAATCCTGCAGACGACGCCGATCCGCTGGGCAGCGTGCGCGCGATGCTGACCGGCATCCTGGAGCGCACCTCGGGCGATGCGCAGGCGCGCCGTGTGTTCCATATCGTTTTCAACAAGTGCGAGTACGTCGATGAAATGCAGCCGGTGTGGCAGCGTTTCCGCGAAATGCAGGCCGGCTGCCTCGACCGGCTGGAACAGGGGCTGGTTGCGGCCATCGCCCGCGGCCAGCTGCCGGCCGGGCTGGATGCGCGCGGTACGGCGGTGGGCCTGCATGCCATGGTCAACGGGTTGATCAGCAAGCTGGTGATGGACCCCGAAGCGATTCCGAAGGCCAAGGATCACGGCCAGTTGATTGACGTGTTTCTCGACGGGTTGCGCAACACGCCGGCGGTTTTGCCGGCGAAACGGCGCGCGCTGCGGCGCAAATCCGTCGCCTCATCGCGCCGCCGTGCAGCCTGAAACGATCGTTCAGCTTTCCCAGGGTGCGGCGGCTTTCGCCGCGATGCCGTAGCGGCTGATCGCGGCGGCGACTTTCGCCCGGTCGATTTCGCCCTCGTCCGCCAGCGCCGCCAGCGCGGCGACAACGATGTGGTGGCGGTCCATTTCGAAGAAGCGCCGCAGGTTCTCGCGGGTGTCGCTGCGGCCGTAGCCGTCGGTGCCCAGCGTGACGTAAGGCTGCGGCACGTAGGCGCGGATCAGGTCGGGCACGGCGGTGACATGATCCGAAGCCGCGATCACCGGACCATGTTGTCCCGACAACTGCGCTTCGACGTGGGAAATCCGCGGAGATGCGTCAGGATTCAGCCGGTTGTGCCGCGCGCAGGTCATGCCGTCGCGCCGCAGTTCGCTCCAGCTGGTGACGCTCCAGACATTGGCGGTGATGGCGAAATCCTTTTCCAGCAATTCCGCCGCAGCGATCGCCTCGCGCAGTATGGTGCCGCTGCCGAGCAGCTGCACCTGCGCGTCCGGCCTTTTCTGCAGCCGGTACATGCCGCGCAGGATGTCATCGTGCACGCCGGCGGGCATCGCCGGCTGCGCGTAGTTCTCGTTCATCACCGTGATGTAATAAAACACGTCTTCCTGGTCTTCGAGCATGCGCCGTGCGCCGTCCTGCACGATCGCCGCCACTTCGTAACCGTAGGCCGGGTCCCAGGCACGGCAGTTGGGCACTGTGCTGGCGATCAGCTGCGACGAGCCGTCCTGGTGCTGCAGGCCTTCACCCGACAGCGTGGTGCGGCCGGCGGTGGCGCCGATGAGGAATCCCCGTGATCTGCAATCTCCCGCCTGCCAGATCAGGTCGCCGATGCGCTGGAAGCCGAAGATCGAATAGAACACGTAGAACGGCAGCATCGGCGTGCCGTGCACGCTGTAGCTGGTGGCGGCCGCAATCCACGACGAGATCGCACCGGCCTCGTTGATGCCTTCCTCGAGTATCTGGCCGTCGCGCGCCTCCTTGTAATAGAGCAGTTCGTCGCGGTCTTCCGGTTCGTAGAGCTGGCCAATCGGCGAATAGATCGCGACCTGGCGGAACAGCGACTGCATGCCGAAAGTGCGCGCCTCGTCGGCGACGATCGGCACGATGTGTTTGCCGATGGCCGTGTCTTTCAGCATCTGCGCCAGCATCTTGACGAAGCTCATGGTGGTTGATTCTTCGCGCGCGCCCGAGCCCTCGCTGATGCGCCCGTAGGCGTCGAAGGCGGGTGTCGCGAGTTGCGGCGAGCTGGCGATGCGTTTCGGCAGGTAACCGCCAAGCGCCGCGCGCCGCGCGTGCAGGTAACGCATCTCCGGACTGTCGCCGGCGGGCTTCCAGAATTTCAGCGCCTTGACGTCGGCGTCCGGTATCGGCACCGCGAAGCGGTCGCGGAAGGCGAGCAGCGCGTCGTCCTCGAGTTTTTTCTGCTGGTGCGCGCCCATCTTGCCCTGGCCCCAGTGGCCCATGCCGTAGCCTTTTTTGGTCTGTGCGAGGATCACGGTGGGACGTCCGCGGTGGTTCACCGCGGCGTGATAGGCGGCGTAAATCTTCACCGGATCGTGGCCGCCGCGGCGCAGGCGGTCGATGTCCTCGTCGGAGAGGTGCGACACCAGCGCCTGAAGTTCCGGATCCTTGTTGAAGAAGTGCTCGCGGTTGAAACGGCCGTCGGTGGCGGCGTATTTCTGGAATTCGCCGTCCACCGTTTCGTGCAGCCGCCGCAGGATCACGTTGTCGGTGTCGCGCGCGAACAGCGGATCCCACTCCGAACCCCACAGCAGCTTGATCACGTGCCAGCCGGCCCCTGAAAACAGACCTTCCAGTTCCTGGATGAGTGAACCGTTGCCGCGTACCGGCCCGTCGAGGCGCTGCAGGTTGCAGTTGACGACGAAGATCAGGTTGTCGAGGCCCTCGCGCGCGGCAATCGACAGTCCCGCCAGCGATTCCGGTTCGTCCATCTCGCCGTCGCCGACGAAGGCCCAGACCTTGCGGCCGGCGGTCTCGCGGATGCCACGGTGTTCGAGATAGCGCATGAAGCGCGCCTGGTAGATTGCGTTGACCGGACCGAGGCCCATCGAGGCGTTGGGGAACTGCCAGAACTCGGGCATCAGGTAGGGATGGCAGTACGACGACAGACCGGTGCCGGGACCGCCGGTTTCGCGGCGATAGTTTTCAAGGTGCGAATCGGTAAGGCGTCCTTCGAGCCAGGCCCGCGCATAGACGCCGGGCGAGGCATGGGGCTGGAAGAACACCGCATCGCCGTCCTGGCCGGCACGGAAAAAATGGTTGTAGCCGACCTCGAACAGGTCGGCGATCGAGGCATAGGTGGCGAT
>JBMTEY010000182.1:0-4359 GCA_049433545.1 Burkholderiales bacterium
CCTTCTTCCAAGTTGAAAAATACAACATTCAACCTGGCACAGAAAAAGCCAGTCAGGTCAGACGCGGGGTTCGACGTAGTGCTGTCGACCTTCGGCGTGATGTTCACGCCCAACCAGGAGCGCGCCGCCGCCGAAATGCTGCGTGTGCTGAAACCGGGCGGTCGCATCGGGCTGGCCAACTGGACGCCCGACGGTTTCATCGGCCAGCTGTTCAAGACCGTGGGCCGCTATGTGCCGCCGCCCGCCGGAATCAAGCCGCCCGCGCTGTGGGGCACCGAGACGCGGCTGGTGGAACTCTTCGGGCCGCAGGCCGCGGACATCCGCACCACGCGCCGCATGTTCAACTTCCGTTACCGTTCGGCGCAGCACTGGATCGACCTGTTCCGTGAATACTACGGGCCGGTGCACAAGGCCTTCGCGGCGCTTGATGCCGGCCAGCAGGCTGCGCTCGAGCAAGACATCAAGGCGCTGATCGCGCGCTTTGACCGCGGCGGTTCGACGATGGTGGTGCCGAGCGAATACCTGGAAGTGGTGATCGTCAAGCAGTAGGCAGATGCAGCCCGGTGGCGGTCTGAAAACGGGATCAGCGCGGCTTTGCAGTCTGGCCGCGCTGAACCTGTCTTTCAGCCGACACGCGTCCGTGTTCCCTCAGGCAAGTTCGAACTCGCCGTTGATTTCGACGGCGATGCCGCGCGGCAGCGAGACATGGCCCACCGCGGAGCGCGCATGCTTGCCGAACTCCGGCCCCCACAGCTCGAAGAACAGGTCGGACGCGCCGTCGATGACAGCCGGGTGCTGCGCAAAATCCGGCGTGCAATTGCACATGCCGAACAGGCGCAGCACGCGCTTCACGCGGTCGAGGCTGCCGCAGTGCGCCTTCATCGTCGCCATCATGGTGAGGGCCACTGCGCGCGCGGTGGCGTAACCCTCTTCCACGGTGATGTCGACGCCGAACTTTCCGGTCTGCCGCACGCCGGGAAGTTTCGGCAGGTCGAGGCCGTGGCCGGAGAGGAACAGCAGGTTGCCCGACTGCGTGCAGCCGGTGCGGTTGTTCTTCGGGAAGACGAATGGCGGCGGCAGCGTGTAGCCCATCGCCTTCAATTTGGCTTCGATCTCGCTCATGACATTAACTATTTGATTATATTGATATTTATGGTTACTGTGCCTTGATGCCAACGGCTTCGCCAACCTTGCGGGCACTGGCAATGTATTCGCGCGAAAACTTCTCGAACGCCTGCGGCATGCTCGACTTCGGCTCGGCACCGAGCGTGGCGAGCCGTTCGCGCACAGCCGGCAGCTTCAGTACACGCGCCATTTCCACCGCAAACTTCTCGCGTATGGCGAGTGGTGTATTGAGCGGCGCGTACACGCCGAACCAGTCATCGCCCTCATACTTCAAACCAGATTCGGCCACGGTCGGCACGCCTTCAAAGAAACGCTTGCCGGCGGGCGAAGTGGTCACGAGGATCTGCAGCTTGCCGGCTTTGGCGAGCGGAATCGCGTTCGGGCCCGGCGCAAACGCATAGAGCACGCGTCCGGCCATCGCTTCGGTCACCGCCTGCGGCGTACCTTTGTTGGGCGCGTGGTCGGCCTTGAGTCCGGCGAGATGCGCGACGGATGCGGCATGCAGGTGCGCAGTGCTGCCCACGCCGGCCGAGGTGTAGAAGATACCTTCGGGCTGGGCCTTGGCGTAGGCGATCAGGTCCTTCAGCGATTTGAAGCCGAACGAGGTCGACACCACCATGAAGCTCGGCGAAATCGCCATCTGGCCGACGCCCGCAAAATCTTTCGTCGCATCGTACGGCAGGCTGCGATCGATCGCCGCGCGCACGGCGAAGGCGCTGGCCACTGCCAGGAAGGTGCGGCCATCGGGTTTCTGCTGGGTTACGTAGTTAGAGCCCACCACGCCGCCGGCCCCGACGCGGTTGTCGATCATGATGTTGACCTTCCACGCTTCGGCCATGTGCTGCGAGACGAGGCGCGTGATGACATCGGTGCCGCCGCCAGCGGAGTACGGCACGACTATGCGTATCTGTTCCGGCGGAAAATCCGCGGCCTGGACCTGGGGCACGGCCAGCGCAACGAAAGCCAGGATTCCGGGGCCGGCACGCAGCCGGCGCATAACTGAGGCAATTTTGTTCATGGTGTCCCTCTCTCTCTGATTGACTATTGTTTGAACCACACTGCTTTCACTTCAATACAGTGCATTGCACAAGCAAGTACGGTGCCCGCGGTCAGGGCACGTATACCCACAGGTCGAGCATCACTACCGCGCCGGGCACACCCAGTGCCGGCACTTCGATTGCAGAGAACGGAATGTATTGACCGGGCAGATGCTGCTGCCACGACTGATACGCGCCGTTGAAGTCGGCAAGGTCGGTGTGAAACTGCTGCACCCGTACCACATTGGCCAGAGTTGTTCCCGCCTTGCGGCAAATGCGCTCGGCCTGCGCCAGCATGTGCGTCATCTGCAACTGGACTGCGCTGCCGAAGTGCGGCTGGCGGGGATCGGTGCGCGCTTGTGGTGCAAGTGCACCGTCGGCATCGACCGCCATCAGCCCGGAAAGAAACAGCAGGTCGCCCGCGCGGATGGCCTGCACGTGGCCCGCGTATGCGGTAGGCACGCCGGCATCGATCACCTGCTTCTTCGTGCGGCCGCCACGGCGCACGCTGATGGTGTTGATCTCGATGCGTCCCTGTTCGCAGATGAAACCCGGCGTCGCGGTGGTGATGATGCTGGTTGCGGGCGGCGCCTTGCCGAAGTGCTTAAGCCAGACTTCGTTGAAGGCAGGTATGTCGTTGATGTCGCGCAGGTAGACCTGCGCCTTGACCACGTCGGCCAGCGTGTTGCCGATGGTGGCGAGTGCAGGTTTCATTTTGCGTTCGATCACGAACTCGGTCTCGAGCTTGATCGGCGTGCCCTTCCACAGGTGACCCGCGGGCATACGCGCCGCCGGATCTAGCGGTCCCTCTTCGGTTTTCAGCGCCTCGGACGTCTGACCGGCGATGAACACATAGTCGCCGCAGGTGAGCACCGGGCTGTAGCCGGATGTCGCGTGCACCGGCAGGTTGGCGGGCCGGTGCTGCACGACCCCGAAGCCCTTGCCCGGAACCGCCGCCATCAGCTGCACCTCCATGTCCTGACCGTTGAGCAGGAATTTCTGGTGCAGGTTGGATGTGCTGGGCGGAATATGGCCTGCAAAGAATTCGCGCCTCACCTCGTGGTAGGCATCGACCACGTGACCACCGGTGTAGTACTGGTCGACGCGAACGACATGCTTGCGGTCGCTGCCGCCGGCCTTCAGCACCTTGGCGAAATTCGCAAAAATGCGCCGCGCTTCCTTTTTGTACTTGGGCACGCTGTGGCGCGGCGCAGTCGCATCGATCACCTCGGGCGCCATGCCGTTGACGAAATCGGCCGTGCCTTTGTGTCCCGTCGCGAATATCCAGCGTCCGGCGCGCACGCCCGGTGCATAACGGACGTTGCCGGGCTGGATGGTTACCGGCAGCAAGGGGGTCACTGCCGAAGCGGACGATGCGGATTTTGTTCTGGGCATTTTTAATATGACTTTACGGAAAGTCGGGAGAGAAGGTGTCGCAAGCAGGTTACAACGCAATCTCCCCGAACGACAACACCTGTCATATGTACATCTGGACTCATGGCCCTAAACACTGCGCGCCCGATCGCCTGGCCTGCCGCGGTGGTCTTACCAGCGCAGCGCTTCGTCTATGGTGTTGCTGAGCGAATACCTAGAAGCGGTGATCGTGAAGCATAAGTTGCCGGTCAGGCAGGGTCAAGGGATCAGTGCCGTCCGGCCTGTTTTTCAGCCGACCAGTTTCAACAGTTCAACGCCCTCGATCAGCGTCACGCCTTGCTCTTTCGCATAGGCGCGGGCCTGTTCCGTCACCTCGCCCGCCGCCACATACCGGCATTGCCGCGCATCGCGCTTCTCGCCGTATTCCACCAGTTCCTTGATCGGCTCGGCGCCGGTGCGCGCCACCTTCCAGCGCCGCGCACTGACCAGCGTCACATAACCCAGTTTCTCCAGCTCGAAATCCGCCGCGCCCTTGATGGGCTTCACGTTGAAGCCCTCGGCCCTGAACGCGGCCTCCAGCTTGGCTGCGAATGCCTCCCACGGCAGGGCGCGGATCTGCTCCAGCCTGCGTTCGAGCCGCGCGCCGCTGGGCACGCGGATCTGTTTCCAGATCACCATCAGCGTGATGATGGTGAAGGGCGTGGTGGCGAACAGCGCATAACCCCAGGGCATGAAGTTCTGCACCAGCGCGAAGGTGGCGACCGCGCACAGCGCGCTCACCCACCAGTCCTTGCGCATCAGGATCATGAACAACGAGTTTTCG
>JBMTEY010000183.1:0-4213 GCA_049433545.1 Burkholderiales bacterium
GCCGCGGCCAGCGGCAGCGCCGCGGCGGCATACGCCGCCAGCGCCTGCTTACTCGGCGGAGGCATCCTGTCCCAGGAGCGCCGCGCGCAGGTCCGGCGTGCGAGTGCGCGGATCGAGCCAGATCGCAAAAAAACCACGTGCAAATTCCGGATCCTCGATCGCACCGAGATATCCGGTGGCGGAATAGAACAGCGCCCCGCGCCGCGGCACATGAACGCCGACCAGCCGGCTGCCGGGTCCGACATCGGGAAACAGCCCGCGCATGGCGGCACCCCAGCGCACCAGCGCGGCTTTGTCGCCGATGCCGAGACGGCGCAGTTCATCCACGCTGGTTTCCGCAAGCTGCGCGCCGCTGACACGGCGGGCGTAGCGGATGTCCAGCGCATACGGCTCCTGCTGCTGCCAGCGCCCGGTGGGCGACCACAGCGCGGCATCGTAGACATGGAAGCCCCACCAGCGCAGCGTGCCCTGGCCGATCAGGCGGCAGGACTGCAACTGGCTGCAGGCCGCCGAGGGCAGTTCCGTCGCCGCAACCGGTGCGGCAAGCACCAGCAGCAGGCCGAGCAGGGCGAATTTATGCATGCTGCAGCAGGGCCTGGGTCACGCCGGTGGCCTGCGCCCGGAAACCGGCTTCGCAATACGCAAGGTAGAAGCGCCAGGTGCGCATGAAACGCTGATCGAATCCCAGTTCCTGCACCCGCGTTGCCGCGGCGTTGAAGCGCTCGTGCCAGCACCGCAGCGTTTCGGCATAGTCGGGACCGAAGTCATGCATCTCGGTGACGACCAGTCCCTGCCCTGCGGCCACATCGCGAAAGCGGCGCGGCGACGGCAGCATGCCGCCGGGGAAAATGTATTGCTGTATGAAATCGGTGCCGCTGCGATAACGCTCGAACTTGGCGTCGGCGATGGTGATCGACTGCAGCACGGCGCGGCCGCCCGGCCGCAGCCGGTCGCGCAGCATCGCGAAATAACCCGGCCAGTAGCGTTCGCCGACCGCTTCGAACATCTCGATCGACACCACGTGGTCAAACTGCCCATCGAGGTCACGATAGTCGAGCAGCCTCAACTCCACCCTGTCCTGCAAACCAGCCGCGGCTATCCGCTGCCGGGCATATTCGAGTTGCGCCTGCGAAATGGTGATGCCGGTGACCCGGCAACCTGCATGCGCCGCATGTTCGGCAAATCCGCCCCAGCCGCACCCGACTTCGAGGATGTGCTGACCCGGGCGAGCCCCGAGCCTGTCCAGGATGCGTGCATATTTCGCATTCTGTGCGTGTTCCAGGCTGCGCCCGGTGTCGCCCTCGAACAAGGCGGCGGAATAAGTCATGCCGGAATCCAGCCACTGACCGTAGAAATCATTGCCCAGGTCGTAGTGGGCATGGATGTTCCTGCGGCTGCCGCGACGGGAGTTGGGCCGCAACCAGTGGCGCAGCCGGTACGCCAGGGTCGCCCACCAGCGGCCGTGTATGGCTTGTTCGATCGCCTGTTCGTTGAGCGCGCCCAGCAACAGCAGCTGCATCAGATCGGCGGAGTCGGCACGTCCCGCAATGTAGGCCTCGGCCAGTCCGATGTCGCCGCGGCTGAGCATGTCGCCGCAGACATTCCAGTCATGCAGAATCAGTGTTGACTGCGGGCCGGGACTGGTGCCGGTGAAGGACAATTTTCGCCCGTCCGGGCAATGCAGTTCGATGCTGCCGCAGCGCAGTTGCGACAACAGCCGGAACAGCCAGCGCGCTGCCGCCGGTTCGGGTTGGGTCCGGGAACGGACCGGGTTGGTGAGTACGTTGTTCATCGGGTCAGTTTCTCTGCCGGCGGCAGTGGTTTGGAATGAAAAGGCACGTGCTTCAGCCACAGCCGCAGCGCGTGGTAATGGATGCGCAACATCACGCCCAGCGTCATCCAGGGATAACGGAAAAATGCGTGCGCCAGACTCGCGCTGCTCAGCGGCCCCGCGCGTCCGCCGACGCTGGTCACCAGTCGCGCCCCGCGGCCATCGTCGTAGTCGATGCGGAAGCAGCAACGCTCGCCGGTATCGGTGAACCGAAACCGGTATTCGCCACTGACCGGGAAAAATGGCGAAACATGGAATACCTTGCGCGCGGCGAGCCAGTCGCCTGCCGCGATCGGCCGTGCGTCCGGATGCGCCACCAGGTAATGGTGATGCTCGCCGAAAGTATTGCTGACGGCAGCCAGCACTGCGCGCAGCGCGCCCGTGCGGTCATGGCACAGCCAGAAACTGACAGGATTGAATACATAACCCAGCACGCGCGGAAACGCCTGCAGCCAGATCGCGCCGTCGGCGCAGGCAAGGCCATGCCCAGCGAGCAGGCTGCGCAGCCAGGGCTCCAGCGCCCCGCCGTCGCGCGGGCCGTGATCCGCGTCATGAAAACTGAACAGGTTCCAGCGATTGCGCGACATCAGCAGCGGCCAGCGCGCGGGCGGCGCATCGATGCGCAGGCGCATGAAGAACACCCCGTGGCGAAACGCATGCTCCACGGGCGCCAGCCGGCGATGCATGACCTCGCCTGTGTACAGCAGCGCCGCAACCGCGTGCTTCATGCCGCCGCCCGCAACGCTGTTGCCGGCGCCTGCCATGGCGCGGCCACACCCAGTGAGGCGGCAACCGCCATGCCCGCCTTCAACCCGTCTTCATGAAAACCGTACCCGGCCCAGGCCCCACAGAACCAGGTATTGCGGCGCCCCTGCAACCGCGGCAGCCGCGCCTGCGCCGCGATGCCGGATTGATCGAATACCGGATGCGCATAGGTATAACGATCAATGATGCTTGCGGATCGCGGCTCATCCCCGGGATTCAGCGTGACGATGACCGGTTGCCGGAACGGCAGCGGCTGCAGCCTGTTGATCAGGTAACTGACGCCCACCGGCCGCGACTGCGACGCACTGTCGTCGGCATGATAGTTCCATGCCGCCCAGGCGGCGCGCGACCGCGGCAGGCATTGCCGGTCGGTGTGCAGGATCACGCTGTTGTCCTGGTAGCGGATGGCGCCGAGCACTGCACGCTCGTCCGCGTCAGCATCGTCGAGCAGGCGCAGTGCCTGGTCGCTGTGGCAGGCCAGCACCACCGCGTCAAAAGGCCGGGTTTCACCACCGGCCAGCCTTAACGTGGCGCCACCCGCACGCCGCGATATCCCGATCACCGGCGTTTTCAGGCGTACATCCGCAATCTCCGCCGCCAGCCGCGCCACATAGGTGCGGGCGCCGCCGATCACCGTCCGCCATTGCGGGCGGTCGCTGACCTGCAACAAACCGTGATTGGCGCAGAACGCGAAAAAAGTGTGGGCCGGATAATCCAGCATGGCCGCTGCCGGGCACGACCAGATCGCACCGGCCATCGGCAGCAGGTACCAGTCGCGGAACGCGCGACCGTAGCCGCCGGCCGCGAGAAATTCCCCGAGTGTCACCGCGCCAGCGCCGCCGTCCTGCGCGATTGCGGTCGCCTCGCGGTTGAAGCGCAGGATGTCAGACAGCATGCCCCAAAAGCGCGGACGCAACAGGTTGCGGCGCTGGGCAAACACGCTGGCCAGATTGCTCCCTGCCCATTCGATGTTTTCAGCGTCGATACGCACCGAAAACGACATGTCGCTGGCGCAGGACGCCACCCCCAGGTGATCAAACAACGCGACCAGGTTGGGATATGTGCGGTCGTTGAACACCAGGAACCCGGTATCCACCGGGGCGGTAATGCCGTCCAGGGTCACTTCGACCGTATGCGTGTGGCCGCCGAGGTAATCGTTGGCTTCGAACAGGGTGACATGATGTGTACGCGACAGCAGCCAGGCAGCCGACAGTCCGGCAATGCCGGCGCCAACCACGGCGATGCGCAGCCCTGCTGGCTGCCTGGCCATGCCCGGGCCTGCGCCTGCGCCTCCACTTTGAAACGCTCTCATCGGATGTCCATGACAGAAATGCCAGCAGTCGGGTCGCGGCCGGATTTCCCGGGCAGCGCGTTGACTTTGACGGCGGGTTGGCCAATAATGTCTAGGTCAATGATGCATACAAAAGCCCAAAATTCCCACTTTTAGGCATTAAATCCCAATCTTGTCCAAGACAATATGACGACCACCGCCTCTCTCGCCGACGATGCGCTCTACAACATCGCGGCC
Organism: Burkholderiales bacterium; assembly: GCA_049433545.1. Classification (GTDB taxonomy): domain Bacteria; phylum Pseudomonadota; class Gammaproteobacteria; order Burkholderiales; family SG8-41. The sequence continues at coordinate 4,125 of JBMTEY010000183.1, forward strand.
GTTGAACGCGATACTGGCCTGTCCAAGGACACCCTGCGGGTATGGGAACGGCGTTACGGTTTTCCGGCGCCGGTGCGCGACCAGAACGA
>JBMTEY010000184.1:0-4211 GCA_049433545.1 Burkholderiales bacterium
GGCTGATCTGTCGAAATCCCGGTTCCCGTGCGACAGCTCAGGAATCCGGATGCATCGGCTCAGTGCCCGCCGGCGCCGAAATGCCCCTGCAGTTCCTCGTCGAACTTGCCGTCGATCAGCACGTAGAGCATCAGCACCGGTTTGTCCGAGCGGTTGCTCCAGGCGTGGTTGGTGCCGCGCTGGATGACGACGTCACCTTCCTTCAGCACCACGTCCTGGTCATCGAGCAGCATGGTGATCTCGCCCTTCAGCACCACCGCGTAGTCGATGGTCTGGGTGCGGTGCATGAACGGATGCCGCCCCTGGGCGGTGCCGGCGGTCGTGGCGTTCTTGTTGCCCATGGCTTCGAACACCGCCTTCGACTGCTCGGGCGAAATGTTGCGGATGGCCTCGGTCTCGGGTGCGATCTCGCTGATGCGGAACACCGTGCCGCCGGGCAGCGGGTGGATCTGCTTGGGCCCGCCGGTGGGGTCGGGCTCGGCGGCGTGCAGGATGTGCGGCGTGGCCGCGGTTTTCCAAAGGTCCACCGAGATGTGGCCCGGGCGCAGCGGGTTGGTGCGCACCGCGGGGGCAAGGCCGTCCTCGAGGACGACGGCCTTGCCGTTTTTATCGTGACCGGTGATGACGCGGCGGATTTTTCCGTTCATGGTGAAGTCCTGTCGGTTCGGGTGAGGGTGATGCCTTCGAGTATAACGATGAGCGGCGGCAAATCCTGTGTCGCCGTTCGATAGAGCAGTACGGAATCGATGCGGCCGTATTCATGGGCGAGCAGATTGCGCTGGCCGATCAATGCGCGCCAGGGAATGTCCGGCAACCCGGACTGCATCTGCGGAGTCACGCGGCGCGCGGCTTCGCCCAGCAACTCGAGTGTGCGTTCCAGCGCGCGCAGACGCAGGCGGTCCGCAAGAAATTCCTCCAGGGTCAGGCCGGCAGCTACCGCGCACGCTTCGCGCGCCGCGGAAAGCATGTCCCACAGGTGCGCCGCATCGCGCGACTCAGGCGGCATAAAGCGTTTTCAGTTCGGGAAGGATGGCTTCGCGCCGGAATGGATTGTCGAAAATCTCCGGCGTGGCGATGTCCACCTTGCGTCCGCCGAACAGGGCCGAGAGTTTTTCCTGCAGCGCCGGCAGATCAAGCAGCGTTGCACTGCTGTCGGCATCGAATTCAACCAGCAGGTCAATGTCCGAATCGGGCGTCAGTGTGTTGCGCGCGGCAGATCCGAACAGGCTCAGTTTGCGGATGTGGTACTGGCGGCACAGCGCCGCCAGTGCGCCGCGCGGGATGTGCAGTTTCGGACGCGGTGCAACCTGATAGTCCGCGACGGGGCTGTGCAGCACTGGCGCAACACCGGCCTGCACCGATGCGCGAGGCAGCAGCGGCCGTGACTCGGCCTCCAGCAGCGCGCGCAGGGGTTCGAAGCTCGCGCTGGCCGTGTTTGCGCGGTAATGCACCTGGCGGCCGACCTCTTCGCGCAGCAACAGGCCGAGCCGGGTCAGTGCGCGCAGGTCGCGATGCAGCGAACCGGCCGAAGCGCCGGTCAGGCGCGCCAGTTCACGCACGTGCAGCGAGTCACCCGGGGCGAGCAACAGGGTGCGCAACACGGCAGCACGTGTCTGTCCCAGCAGGAATACCTGTACCGGCGGCAAAGACCGTGATTGCTGTTCTATCAATGTTCTCAAATTGGCTTCAATTGTAGCCAAAAAGAAAACATAAATGGCGTTAATTTATAAATATATGTTTTTATTATATTTTTATTGTTTTTTCGGTGAGCGCCTGCTCACTTCTACTGCGATTATTGCGGGTTCTACCGGCCGAAATGCCGGTGGATTCAGCGCGCGGGTTGTTCCGGACAGGGTCGCCACGGCTGCCCGCGCCATTCCAGGCGGTCGGTGAAGAGCAGTGCATCGTTGCCGGCCGGGTTCAGCAAAAAAGCGGTGACAAAGCCCGCGGGCACCGGCTGGCGGCCGAAATACGAATAGGCCGTGAGGCCGCGGTATTCGCGCGCGCCGTGGCGCAGCAGCACATCGCCGTCCGTGATGCGGTCTTCGACGCGTTCGGTGCCGATGCAGAACTGGCCAGTGGCGGGCGCAAGCGGAAGATTCTGGGCATGCAGCATTGATGACAGCGCGAGCAGGCAGCCGGCGAGTAGGACGCTACCGCGAAAGCGTGACGGGAGCAGAGCGTTGAAAGTCATGAGCTATCGCTGGTTTCGATGGATTGGGAAAAGGTTTTGCAGGAAAACAGGCACCGATTATCGGCAAGCAGGCGCAGCGAAGTCCAGTGCCCTCGGCTGCGTTATGCTGGCGTGAATTACATTCAGTCAGGTTTTGAACAAGACCATGAACGCCACGCTTTTCCGCACGCTGTCCTGCCTGCTGATTTTTGGTGTCACCGCCGCCACCGCCGCAGAAATGCAGACCATCGGCCGCTTCGCCATCGACCGCACCGAAGTCACCGTCGGTGATTTCCGCGCCTTCGTGAAAGCCACTGGAATGCGCACCCGCGCCGAACAGCAGGGCGGCGGTGCGGTGTACGAATCGGGCTGGGTGCGCAAACACGGCTGGACCTGGCAGTCGCCGTACGGCGCTGCAGCCGCCGACAACGAACCCGCCGTGCACGTCACTTTCGACGAAGCGCAGGCCTACTGCCGCTGGGCCGGCAAGCGGCTGCCGACCGAATCCGAATGGATCGAGGCCGCCTACACCGAGCGCCGCGCGGCACCGCCGGCTCCGTTTGCCAGCGGCAAAACTTATCCCTATCCCACCGGCGACACGCCGGCCGGTGCCAACTGCCTCGAGGATTGCGGGCGCGCCAACGTGCACGACCGCTCGGCGGTGCTCACCCGCGGCCGCGGCCATGCCGTCGCCGGCAGCACCAGACCCGGCGTCAACGGGCTTTACGACATGGGGGCCAATGTCTGGGAATGGGTGGACGGCGGCAGCGGCAACGAGAAGCTCACGCTCGGCGGCTCATGGTGGTACGGCGCCGCGCAGATGCATCGCGACCACCGCGCGACCAAGCCCGTGGACACCGCCGTGGTCTACATCGGTTTCCGCTGCGCGCGGGACCTGAAACGCTAGTTCAGCGCGACGAGGGTGGCGTTGAGCAGCGTCGCAAACGCCACCCACGCGAGATAGGGCGCGAGCAGCAGCGCAACTGCGCGGTCGCGCGGCCATGCTGCAGCTAGCGTGGCGACTATCGCTGCCAACAGCGCGACGATCACCACCAGCGCCAGCGCCGGGTTGTGCATGCCGAAGAACGCCGGCGACCACAGGTAATTGAGCAGCAGCTGCACCCACCACAGTTTCATCGCCGTGCTGCCGCGGTGCGCGCGCCACAGCCGCCAGCCGGCGGCGCCGATCATCACGTAGAGCGTGGTCCACACCGGGCCGAACACCCAGCCGGGCGGATTGAACGAGGGTTTGTTGAGCGTGAGGTACCAGTCCCCGGGGCGGGTGAGGTAACCGATCACCATGCCGCCCAGCACCACCAGGACGATGAACAATGCGAGTGCCGGCAGTGCACGATTTGCGGGCGCGTTCATGCGAACCTCCGGAAGAGCGGGCGCAACGGCAGGAACAGCCGGTAGGCGCGCTCGAGCAGCCAGGCGATGCCTGGCCACTGCGCGATGCGCCCGAACAACGGCCACGGCGCCGGCAACTCCTGCCACAGCGCCGCGAACGCGCGCGCGCCACTTTCCATGCGGCCCGCGGCGGTCTGCACATGAAAACGCGCCAGCAGGTCGCTCTGGCACAGCCCGTCAGGGCATTCGGCGGCCTGCGCCACGTCGCGCCAGAGCACGCGCTGCGCGCGGTCGAGCCGCTGGTAGAGGGCGATCTCGCGACGGCACAGCGGGCAGGCGCCGTCGTAGAACACCGTCATGCGCGGCGCAGGCGCCGGGGTGGGGGATTCAGTGGTCATGGTGCGGCATTGGAGCGCCGCGGCGGGAAAAAATTCCCGCGCGCGGCACTGCGTACGGCGTCACTCCGGCTTGTAACCGGTTTCCTTCACGATCCCCGCAAACCGCTTCAGCTCACTGGCAAAAAACGCCTTGAACTCCGCCGGGGTGTCGCCCACCGGGCGCAGTTTGCGCGCGGCCAGCCCCTTCTGCACGGCGGCGGTCTTCAGCGCTTGCGCGGCTTCGGACTGGATTTTCGCGGTGATCTTGGCCGGCAGCTTCGCCGGGCCGAACACGCCGTACCAGCTCATGT
>JBMTEY010000185.1:0-4142 GCA_049433545.1 Burkholderiales bacterium
CTGTTCTACGGCGGCATGGTCCGCGCCAAGAACACGCTGTCGGTGCTGATGCAGGTGTACATCGTATTCTCGATGTGCGTCGTGCTGTGGGCCATTTACGGTTACACGCTGGCATTCGGCGGCAGCGGAACATTCATCGGCGGCTTCGACAAGCTGTTCCTGTCGGGCGTAACGCCGGACTCCAACGGCGCAACCTTCAGCAAGGGCGTGGTCATACCGGAATTCGCGTTCATCGCCTTCCAGGCAACGTTCGCGGGCATCACGCCGGCGCTGATCGTCGGCGCCTTTGCCGAGCGCATGAAGTTCTCTGCGGTGCTGCTGTTCACAGTGCTGTGGTTCACCTTTGCCTACCTGCCGATGGCGCACATGGTGTGGTACTGGGACGGCCCGGATGCGATCACCGATGCCGCTTCGCTCGACAAGGTCGTCGCAGGCGCCGGTTTCCTGTGGGCCAAGGGCGCGCTGGACTTCGCCGGCGGAACGGTGGTTCACATCAATGCCGGCATCGCCGGTCTGGTGGGCGCCTACCTGGTCGGCAAACGCGTGGGCTTCGGCAAGGAAGCCATGTCGCCGCACAGCCTGACGCTGACCATGGTCGGTGCCGCGCTGCTGTGGGTGGGCTGGTTCGGTTTCAATGCCGGATCCAACCTCGAGGCGACCGGCCTGGCTACGCTTGCAGTGGTAAACACGCTGCTCGCAACCGCAGCCGCGACGATGTCCTGGATGATTTTCGAGTGGATGCTGAAAGGCAAACCCTCGATGCTGGGCGCCGCGTCGGGCTCTATTGCCGGCCTGGTTGCGATTACCCCGGCCTGCGGCTTCGTCGGTCCGATGGGCGCCATCATCATCGGCCTGCTCGCCGGCGTGATCTGCCTGTGGGGTGTCAACGGCCTGAAGCGCATGCTCGGCGCGGATGACGCGCTGGACGTATTCGGCGTGCACGCGGTCGGCGGCATACTGGGCTCGATCCTCACCGGCGTCTTTGTATCGCCGGCCCTGGGCGGCACCGGTGTCTGGGACTATGTCGCGAACAAAGTCGCGGACTTCGACATGGCCACGCAACTGGTCAGCCAGTTCTGGGGGGTCGGCACCGCGATCGTCTGGTCCGGCGTAGTCGCCCTGGTCGCCTTCAAGATCGTTGACATGATCATCGGACTGCGCGTGACCGAAGAGATCGAACGCGAAGGCCTGGACATCAACGAACACGGCGAAAAGGCCTATCACATGTAAGGCTGTTCAGTATTATCTCCCTGAGTTTGCGGGCGCTTCGGCGCCCGCTTTTTTTGGATGCGGCCCCGGCCGGAGCCCTGCCGGAGATCGGCTACAATCCCGCATCATGACCGTACCCAGACTGACAACCGCGCTGACCGGGCCGCTGCAGGATCTCGAAAACCACATCCTCAAGGCGACCGCGGAGATCGAGCACTGGCTGCGCGGACAGTGGCAGGAACACGCGGCGCCGTTCTACGCTTCGGTGGATCTGCGCAACGCGGGATTCAAGCTGTCCCCGGTGGACACCAACCTGTTCCCCGGCGGCTTCAACAACCTAAATCCGGATTTCCACACGCTGTGCGTGCAGGCGGCGATGTCGGCCATAGAAAAAGCCTGCCCGGACGCACGCGGCATCGTGCTGATACCGGAGAACCACACCCGCAACCAGTTCTACCTGCAGAACGTCGAAAAACTCGCCACCATCCTGCGCCACGCCGGGGTGGAAGTGCGCATCGGCAGCCTGCTGCCGGAGATTACGGCCGCGACCGAACTGGAACTGCCGAACGGCACCACGCTGCGCCTGGAACCGCTGCAGCGCGCCGGCAACCGCCTGAAGGTGGGTGATTTCGATCCCTGCGTCGTGCTGATGAACAACGACCTTTCAGGCGGCGTACCGGACATACTCCGCAACCTCGAACAGACCGTGCTGCCGCCGGTTCACGCCGGATGGGCCACGCGCCGCAAATCGCAGCACTTCGCCGCCTACGACGATGTCACCCGCGACTTTGCAGCGCTGATCGGCATCGATCCCTGGCTGATCAACCCGTACTTCGAAAAGTGCGGCAGGATCAATTTCCGCGAGCGCACCGGCGAGGAATGCCTCGAAGGCTACGTGTCGGAAATACTCGATGACATCCGCAGGAAATACGCCGAGTACGGCGTCACCGAAGAACCGTTCGTCATCGTCAAGGCCGATGCCGGCACTTACGGTATGGGCATCATGACGGTCAAGGATCCTTCCGAGGTCAAGGGACTCAACCGCAAACAGCGCAACAAGATGGCGGTGGTCAAGGAAGGCCTCGAAGTGCACGACGTCATCGTCCAGGAAGGCGTCTATACCTTCGAAACCGTAGGTGATGCCATAGCCGAGCCCGTGGTCTACATGATCGACCATTTCGTGGTTGGCGGCTTCTACCGGGTGCACACCGAACGCGGCAAGGACCAGAACCTCAATGCGCCCGGCATGCAATTCGTGCCGCTTGCCTTCGCCGAACCCTGCTCCTCCCCCAATCCCGGCGATCCCGGCTGCCCGCCCAACCGTTTCTATTCCTACGGCGTCATCGCCAGGCTGGCGCTGGTGGCTGCGGCACTGGAACTCGAGCGCATGGAAGCGGCAACCGAGGCCTCGTTGCTGCTGCGCGCGGCGCCATGAAACTGGCATTCATCGTCGACCCGCTCGACGATTTCAAGCTGGAAAAAGACAGCACCTACGCCATGATGCGGGAAGCGGCATCCCGCGGCCACGAACTCCATGCCATGCAGCAGGGCGACCTCGCCTGGAACAAACAGCTGGTGTGCGGCCGCGCCAGCCGTCTGCACCTCACCGGTGGGATGCCATGGTACCGCCTCGATGAACCCCGCGACACGCCGCTGGAACAATTCGACGCGGTGCTGATGCGCAAGGATCCGCCGTTCGACATGGAGTACGTCTACAGCACCTACCTGCTGGAAATCGCCGAACGCCGCGGGGCGCGCGTATTCAACCGCCCGCAGGCGATACGCGATTTCAACGAGAAAATGGCGATTGCACGGTTCCCCGATTTCACGGTCCCGACACTGGTGACCCGCGAGCCCCGGCGCCTGCGCGGTTTTCTGGACGAACATGCCGACGTCATCCTCAAGCCGCTGGACGGCATGGGCGGCGCATCGGTGTTCCGCGTCCGCGGCGACGACCCCAACATCAATGTCATCATCGAAACGCTGACCGGCGACGGCCAGCGCACGATCATGGCCCAGCGCTACATCCCGGAAATCAGCGCCGGCGACAAACGCGTGCTGGTGATCGGCGGCAAGCCGGTGCCGTACTGCCTGGCGCGCATCCCCAAATCCGGCGAGACCCGCGGCAACCTGGCGGCGGGCGGAACCGGCGTCGCTCGCGAACTGACCGCGCGCGACCGCCTGATCGCTGAAACACTGGGCCCGCAACTGGCCACGGCCGGCCTGCTGCTGGTCGGGCTCGACGTCATCGGCGACTGGCTGACCGAGGTCAATGTCACCAGCCCGACCTGTTTCCAGGAAATTACCGACCAATCCGGATTCAATGTATCCGCCATGTTGCTGGATACATTGGAAAAATCCGTTTAAACCCCCTATTTTCTGCGCCTGTCGTCAATGTTGCGATGCAAGAAAAGGGAGCGTAAAGTATGGCGCTTTCGTGACAGGGACTGCGTAAGTTCATGATCGGCATACTGATTATCAGCCATGGCACTCTGGGCGAAAGCCTGATTCATTGCGCCAGCCACATGCTTAACAAGCGCCCGCCCCGGCTGCGCCAGCTGGGGGTGACCGCTCAGGATGATCCGGTACTGCTGGTGCCGCAGGCACGCAAGCTGGTCAAGGAGCTCGATGAAGGCGACGGCGTCCTGGTGCTCACCGACATGTACGGCGGTTCGCCGTCCAACATCGCCGCGAAACTGGTCATCCCCGGCAAAATCGAGAGCGTCGCCGGCGTCAGCCTGCCGATGCTGATCCGCGCATTGACCTACCGCGACCGGCCGCTGTCGGTGATGATCACCAAGGCCATCAGCGGCGGTTGCGAAGGGGTATTGCGGGTGCCGCCGACGCTGGTCGCCGTTCACAATGCTGCAACAGGAAGCTGAGATCATCAACAAGCTCGGGCTGCACGCCCGGGCATCGGCAAAACTGACGCA
>JBMTEY010000186.1:0-4128 GCA_049433545.1 Burkholderiales bacterium
GCAATGCCCGCCGCATGCCGGAGATCCTCGTGCAGCGCCATGCCGCCGAATGTCGCAATCCAGACGCAGGCGATGACCGGCGGCACGATCAACACGCCGACGATGAATTCCCGGATGTTGCGCCCCATTGAAATCCTGGCAATGAATGCGCCTACAAAAGGCGACCAGGCGATCGCCCAGGCCCAGTAGAAAACCGTCCAGTCGCGCACCCAGGTGCCGCCGCGGTAAGGGGTCATGCGCAGGCTGTATTCCACGAAATGGGTCAGGTAATCCCCGAGTCCGAGCGTGAACGCGTTGAGGATGAACAGCGTGGGGCCGGCGACGAACACAAACAGCAGCAGCACGAGGCACAAGCCGAGGTTGATGTTGCTGAGCCAGCGGATGCCGCGATGCAGCCCGGTCGTGGACGACAGCATGCACGCTGCGCACATCACTGCGATCGTCAGTAGTTGCAGCTTCAGCGAACCGGCCCACCCCATGACCGACTGCAGGCCCCCGCTGATCTGCAGCACGCCCAGCCCCAGGGACGTGGCTATGCCCATCACCGTCGCCACCACTGCCAGCACGTCCACCGTGTTCTTGAGTCCCTGCCGGGTTCCGATCACCGGCTCCAGCGCAGTCGATACCAGGCCGTCGCGACTCTTGCGGAACTGCATGTAGCCGATGCCGAGACCGGCGAGCGCGAAGACGGACCACTGGCTGACACCCCAGTGGAAAAAGGAATACCCCATGGCCACCCGTGCCGCCGGAACCGATTGCGCGCCCATCTCCTGGAACGGCGGCGTAAAAAAATGGCTCATCGGCTCGGCAACGCCCCAGAACACCAGCCCGGCGCCAAAGCCGCAGGAAAACAGCATCGCGATCCAGGTCAGCAGCGGAAACTCCGGACGGCTGTCCGCAGGTCCGAGACGGATGCTGCCATAGCGACTGACGGCCAGGCCGAGCAGGAAAATCACGATGACAAACACCGTCAGCAGGTAAAACCAGCCGAAGTTGGTGGTTGTGAACAGCAGCAGCAGTTTTGCCACGGCGCCGAAACGCTCCGGCCACAGTGCGCCTGCCGCAGCCAGCGCCAGCACCGTCAATGCTGCCGGCAGCATCACAAACCGGTTCGTCAATGCACTATTTTCTTTTTGCATGCCCAGCACGGGCCAGCCGCAACCCGTCTCCTCGTTTTTCCATTATGTATACGCAGGCGTGCAGGCACAGGTCAAGTCATTCATCCTCCCCGGGGAATTTTGCGGGCGAACCTGCTACCATGCGCCCGCCCCGGGATGCCCGGTTGAGACAGGATCCAGATCATGTTGTCCTATCGGCACCAGTTCCATGCCGGCAATGTCGCCGATGTTTTCAAGCACGCCGTGCTGTCACGCCTGCTGGTTGCGCTCGCCAAAAAAGACAAGCCCTACTGCATGCTCGATACTCACGCCGGTCTCGGCCTGTATGACCTGAATCATCCCTGGTCGCAGAAAACCGCCGAATGGCGGCACGGCATCAGTCGCGTCTGGGGCCGCGCCGATGCACCCGCCGCACTGGCGCCGTACCTCGATGCCGTTCGCGCAGACAATGCCGACGGCCATCTCCGGCATTACCCCGGCTCGCCGCGCATCGCGCGCCGCCTGATGCGTGCCAACGACCGTCTTGTGCTGTGCGAACTGAACAAGGATGACTGCGAAACACTGAAAGCCGTGTTTGCAAATGCGCGACATACCGCCGTCCACAACCAGGATGGATTCTCGGCCATCAAGGGTTTCCTGCCGCCGCCGGAGCGCCGCGGCCTGACTTTCATCGACGCTGCCTTCGATCAGGCCGACGAATTCGCCCGGGTCATGCGCGCAGTCAAGGAAGCCCATGCCCGCTTCGCCACCGGCATCATCGCGGTGTGGTATCCGCTGATGGCGCCCGCCGCGATGGACGCCTTCGGGCGCAGCCTGCAGGCGGCGAAGCTGCCCAAGACGCTGCAACTGGAATTGCGGGTTCATGCGGACGACTGGACCGAGACCATCCGCGGCAGCGGCATGATCATCGTCAACCCGCCGTTCGGTCTCGACCGCGAGATGCCACCCCTGCTCGACTGGCTGTGGCAGGCGCTGTCGCCGGAGAAACAAGGCGGCACACGCTGCGAGTGGCTGGTTCCGGAATAAAAAACGCCGCGGTTGTCCGCGGCGTTTTCATGAACCTGCAGTAAAAATCAGCCTTTGGTGCGGCTGCGATATTCCCCGGTGCGGGTATCGATCTCGATCTTGTCGCCGGTGGCACAAAACAGCGGCACCTGGATTTCATAACCGGTAGCAAGCTTGGCGGGCTTCAGCACCTTGCCCGAAGTGTCGCCGCGCACCGCGGGTTCGGTATAGATGATCTCGCGCACCAGCGTTTGCGGAATCTCCACCGAAATCGGGCGGCCTTCGTACAGCGTGACTTCACAGGGCATGCCGTCTTCCAGGTAATTCAGCGCATCACCCATGTTTTCCTTGTCGACTTCGTACTGGTTGAACTCGGCGTCCATGAACACGTACGACGGCTCGGAAAAATACGAATACGTCACTTCCTTGCGTTCGAGCATCACCACGTCGAACTTCTCGTCGGCGCGGTAAACGGTTTCCGTGCCGCCGTTGGACAGCAGATTCTTCAGTTTCATCTTGACCACGGAGGCGTTGCGGCCCGACTTGCTGAATTCGGCCTTCAACACGACCATGGGATCCTTGCCGACCATGATCACGTTGCCCGCGCGGATTTCCTGTGCGATTTTCATAACCTACATCCTTGATTAACCGGCACAAACCGGCCGTAGAAAAAAGGGATTATTTTACCCTGTCGCGGGTAAATCCGACCAGTTGAGTCGCCAGGTCCCGGAATCCAGCCAGATGCGCCGCCCAGCGCCCGGCATGCGCTCCCAGGCCGGGCAGCGCCGGTCGCATGTCCCGCCATGCCGGCGCCACGTCGTCTTCACCGTTCCATGCACGCCAGAGGGCCATCAGGCTGGTCCGCGACCGGGACTCCAGGCCGGCGCTATAACGATCCAGGAAGGCCTCCATTTTGCGCTGGTGCGCGCCGCCGTCCTGCCGATATGGCTGCCAGACCAACGGCCGCGCCGCCCACTGCGCACGCACGAACGAATCCTCGCCACGCACAAAATTGAGATCGCAGGCCCACAGCAGTTCATCGTATTCGACCTGCGGTAGAAAAGGCAGGCAGCGCACTTCCAGACTGCCGCGCAACCTGGACTTCGCGCTGCTCCCGGATTTCCCGAAGTACGCGTCGACGGCGGACATCGCGCTGCCGGCGGGCACCGCGACCACCACCGGCGCATTGCCCTCCGCCATCGCATCAAACAGGCCTGCAACCGGTGCATCGTCATAACAGAACAGCGACAGCTTCAATGTCTGCGCATCAGGGCTGTTGAAGCCCAGGCGCCGCCAGAACGCCTGCCGTTGCTCAGATCCGAATGCGTCGCGCCGCTGCAGCAGATCGCGCTCGCGCAGCAGTCCGCCGCTGGCCGCGGTAAACCCCGGGAAAAAGAAATAGCGCGGCAGCGGCAACCGCGGATGCGGCGAAGCCAGTCCATGGTGTTCGTCCACCCAGGCTTCGCCGCTCAGGTATTCGAGCACAATCCACAGCGGCGGTTGCTCACGCGCCGCCATCGCCGCAACATAGGTGTCGGGCAGGCCGCAGCCGAAGGCCTCGACAATCACCGCAGCGCCGTCCGGATCGGGTATTCGCGCATTCCAGTTGATCACGGTAACGCCGTCGGCCTGCTGCTCCGTTCGCGACACGTCGAGTCCAGGATGCAGCGCCTGGAGGGCTGCGGGATTGTCTATCCACAGGCGCACGCGCAACTGATGCTCGGCGGCGAGCATGCGCGCCAGACGCCAGCACACGCCCGCATCGCCGTAGTTGTCCACGACCTTGCAGAAAATATCCCAGGTGTCGGTAGAAGAATGCGCAGTGGCCATCAGCGGTCCTGATTATGCAGCGCGGCCCCGCGCGGTGAAAGCCGCGGACTACCGCGCCTGCGGCAGGCGAAAAAAACCGGGCTTGCGCCCGGTTTTTATTGCAGCAACGAGGCTTAGATCGCCTGGATGTTGCTGGCTTGCTGCTTGCCTTTGTTGCCGGCGGTGATGTCGAAAG
>JBMTEY010000187.1:0-4091 GCA_049433545.1 Burkholderiales bacterium
GGCTCTTCCGACGGTCTGCGCCGCGGCATGATGGTGACCAACACCGGCGCGCCGATCTCGGTGCCCGTGGGCCCGGCCACGCTGGGGCGCATCATGGATGTGCTTGGCCGCCCGATCGACGAAGTGGGCCCGGTCAAGTCCGAAAAGAAGATGTCCATCCACCGCACAGCGCCGACCTACGAGGAACTGTCGCCGTCGCAGGATCTGCTCGAAACCGGCATCAAGGTGATTGACTTGGTGTGTCCTTTCGCCAAGGGCGGCAAGGTCGGCCTGTTCGGTGGCGCCGGCGTCGGCAAGACCGTGAACATGATGGAGCTGATCAACAACATCGCGAAGGCGCACTCGGGCCTGTCGGTGTTCGCCGGCGTCGGTGAGCGTACCCGCGAGGGCAACGACTTCTACCACGAGATGATGGAAGCCGGTGTCGTCAACAAGGATGACCTGTCGAAATCGAAAGTGGCGATGGTCTACGGCCAGATGAACGAGCCGCCGGGCAACCGCCTGCGCGTGGCGCTGACCGGGCTGACCATGGCTGAAGCGTTCCGCGACGAGGGCCGCGACGTGCTGTTTTTCGTCGACAATATCTACCGTTACACCTTGGCTGGCACCGAGGTTTCAGCGCTGCTCGGCAGGATGCCTTCGGCGGTGGGCTACCAGCCGACGCTGGCCGAGGAGATGGGCCGGCTGCAGGAGCGCATCACTTCGACCAAGACCGGTTCGATCACTTCGATCCAAGCGGTGTACGTGCCGGCGGACGACCTGACCGATCCCTCGCCCGCAACGACTTTCGGCCATCTGGATTCGACAGTGGTGCTGTCGCGGGACATCGCGTCGCTGGGTATCTATCCCGCGGTGGATCCTCTGGATTCGACCTCGCGCCAGCTCGACCCGCACGTGGTCGGCGAAGATCATTACAACACCGCGCGCGGTGTGCAGGCGACGCTGCAGCGCTACAAGGAACTGCGCGACATCATCGCGATCCTGGGCATGGACGAACTGTCGCCCGAGGACAAACTGGCGGTATCCCGCGCGCGGAAAATCCAGCGTTTCCTGTCGCAGCCTTTCAGTGTCGCGGAGGTGTTCACCGGTTCGCCGGGCAAGTACGTGTCGCTGAAGGACACCATCAAGGGCTTCAAGATGATCGTCAGCGGCGAATGCGATGCGCTGCCCGAGCAGGCCTTCTACATGGTCGGCGGCATCGAGGAAGTGTTCGAGAAAGCCAAGACGCTGCAGTAAGGGGCAAGGAGTCCGGCAATGGCTGAAGCAGTACATACCATGCACGTCGATGTCGTCAGCGCGGAAGAGCAGATCTATTCCGGCGAGGCGGAGTTTGTCGTGCTGCCTGGCGAGGCTGGCGAGCTCGGCATCTATCCCCGGCACACCCCGCTGATCACCCGCATCAAACCCGGCGAAGTGCGTATCAAGCCGGCGGGCGGCGACGCGGAGGAATTCATTTTTGTCGCCGGCGGCGTGCTGGAGGTGCAGCCCAAGGTGGTCACCGTGCTGGCCGATACCGCGATCCGAGGCGCTGATCTCGATGAAGCCAAGGCCACCGAAGCGCTGAAGCAGGCTGAGGAAGCGCGCAAAAATGCCCAAGGCAAACAGGAAGTCGCCACGGTCGAAGCCGAACTGGCGATGCTCGCGGCGCAGCTGGCGGCCATCCGCAAGCTGCGCGGCAAACGTTGAGCGTACCTGTGGTGGTGTCAACCGGGGGCGGCTGCTAGCCGCCCTTTTTTGTCTCCCGCGATGACCGCCGATCCGGTTGATCTGCTGATCATCGGCGGCGGCATCAACGGCACGGGCATCGCCCGCGATGCGGCGGGGCGCGGCCTCTCGGTGGTGCTGGCCGAAAAGGACGACCTTGCGGCCCACACCAGTTCCTCCAGCAGCAAGCTGATCCACGGCGGCCTGCGTTATCTCGAACAATTCGAATTCCGGCTGGTGGCGGAGGCGCTGACGGAACGCGAGATCCTGCTGCGCACCGCACGGCATCTGGTATGGCCGGCTCGTTTCATCATGCCGCATGTGCCCGGCCTGCGGCCGCGCTGGATGATCCGCGCCGGACTGTTTCTGTACGATCATCTCGCTCGCCGGGACAGTTTGCCGGGATCACAGGCGGTACGCCTGGACCGGCCGCCTTATGCTGACGGGCTGCAGTCGCAGTTCAGTCACGGTTTCATGTATTCGGATTGCCGCGTCGACGACGCCCGGCTGGTAATCAGCAACGCGATGGATGCACGGCAGCGCGGCGCGGAAATCCTGACCCGGACCGAATGCCTGTCAGCCCGGCGCGAAGACCGGGTCTGGCGGATCACATTGGGCAACGAGCGCGAAATCCATGCCCGGGCCATAGTCAATGCCGCCGGGCCGTGGGTAAAACAGGTGCTGGACGGGCGTCTCGGGCAATCTGGTAAGGACCGGGTCAGGCTGGTCAAAGGCAGCCATATCGTGCTGCCGCAACTCAACCGCGGCGACCATGCCTTCATCCTGCAAAATGACGATCGCCGCGTGGTGTTCATGATCCCGTATGGCGAAAGCCACACCTTGGTCGGCACCACCGATGTCCCTTACGACAGCGATCCGGGCGCGGTGCAGGCGAGTGATGCGGAAGTCGACTACCTGTGTCGCGCCGCCGGCCGTTACCTGCGGCAGCCGGTGCTGCCGTCTCAGGTGGTCTGGCGCTACGCGGGAGTGAGACCGCTGCATGACGATGGCGGCAATAACCCGTCGGCGATTTCGCGGGACTATACCCTGCGCGTGAACGATGACTCGGGACACGCGCCGGTGTTGTCGATCTACGGCGGCAAGGTCACCACATACCGGCGCCTGGCGGAACATGCACTGCACAGGCTGGCACCCTGTTTCCCGGGCTTGCGGGACGACTGGACGGCAAGCGCGCCGTTGCCGGGCGGGGATTTTGCGGGATCCACCCGCGAACAGGCGCGTGATGTGCTGTTCGACCGCCACCGCAATCTGCCGCAGGCCTTGTTGCGCAGCCTGTTCAGGCGCCATGGCATGCTAGCCCATGTCCTGCTCGACGGTGTTACGGCCATTTC
The DNA here is from genome assembly GCA_049433545.1 of Burkholderiales bacterium. GTDB lineage: Bacteria > Pseudomonadota > Gammaproteobacteria > Burkholderiales > SG8-41. Next base: position 3,057 of record JBMTEY010000187.1, read on the forward strand.
CGACCTGGGACAGGATTTCGGCGCCGGCCTGTATGCGCGTGAAGTCGACTGGTTTATCGATCAGGAATGGGCGGCACATTCCGATGATGTGCTGTGGCGCCGGACCAAGTGCGGCCTGCAACTGACACGGCAGCAGCGGCAGGCGCTGGCAGACCATGTAAAACAGCGGGTAAGCTGATGTTCATGCGATAATTTTCCGATGAAAACCCAAGTCGTCATCCTCGCCGCAGGACAAGGCAAACGGATGCATTCCGATCTGCCCAAGGTTCTGCATCGACTGGCCGGGCGACCGTTGATCGCGCATGTGGTTGCCGTTGCACGGGAGCTCACCACCGAGCAGATCTGCGTGGTGCATGGTCACGGGGGTGATCTGGTGCAGGCAGCGTTATCAACGGAGAACCTGGTTTATGCGCTGCAGTCCCCGCAGCTGGGGACCGGGCACGCGCTGCAACAGGCTCTGCCGCGACTGTCGAAGGCCCCGGTGACGCTGGTTCTTTATGGTGACGTACCGCTGGTACGCGCTGGAACCCTGCGCATGCTGCTGGATGCCGCTGGCAAAGGCGTGGCAGTGCTGACCGCAGAGCTTGAAGATCCCACGGGATACGGCCGCATCCTGCGCAACAAGGCTGGACACGTTACCGGCATCGTCGAGCAGAAGGACGCTACAGCGGCACAGCGCCGCATCCGCGAGATCAATACCGGGATCATGGCATTGCCGACGGCGCGACTGGAGGGCTGGCTGTCGCAATTGCGGAACAGGAATTCGCAGAAAGAGTATTACCTGACCGATGTCATCGCGCTCGCAGTCAAGGATCGGGTGCCGGTTGCAGGCGTCAAGGCCGGGGATGCCGGTGAAACCCAGGGAATCAACGACCGCGCCCAGCTGGCGCAGCTGGAACGCACATACCAGTGGCTGCAGGCTTCACGGCTGCTCGACGCCGGCGTGACTCTGGTCGATCCGCTGCGTTTCGATGCGCGCGGCAGTCTCGAATGCGATCGCGACGTGCAGATCGACGTCAATTGCGTGTTCGAGGG
>JBMTEY010000188.1:0-4025 GCA_049433545.1 Burkholderiales bacterium
CGCGTGATCGCCGGGTAATTCGCCTGCAGCGCGTCGATGCAGCCTTTCATCACCGTGTTGCGGTAGACCGCGAATGCCGGTTGTGCGGCGAGCGCGGCGATATCCGCGCGTCCCGGAATCGCGGTATCGAACAGCGCCTGCGCGAAACCGTCCTGGAACCGGGCCAGTGCGCCGGTTGCGCTGCCGGGCATCATGCCGCCACCGCCATGGAGTCTTCAAGGACGGCTGCGGCACGATTGCGCTCCGCCATCAATTCTTCGAACGCCGGCAGATTGCCGTCGCGCTCGATCAGCGTCGGCCTGGCGCCGATGCGGCGGATCAGCCGCTCGTAGAGAGCCCACACCGCAGGCGCCACCGGTGCGTCGTGTGAATCGACCAGCAGCGCCGCGCCGAGATTGGGATCCGCGGTATGGCCGGCGAGATGGATTTCCATCACGGCCTCTGCGGGAAAGGCGTCGATATAGTCTTCCGCCGAACAGCCGATGTTGCGAGAACTGACATAAACGTTGTTGACGTCGAGCAACAGGCCGCAGCCGCTGCGGCGCGCGAGTTCGCGCAGGAAATCGATTTCGCCCCAGGCATGGCTTTCAAGTTGCAGGTAATGCGAGGGGTTTTCCACGGCGATGCGCCGCTGCAGTACGTCCTGGGTGCGTGAAATGTTGGCTGCGATGCGCGTCAGTGCTTCGGTGGTGCGCGGAAACGGCAGCAGATCGGGGTGGTAGGCGCCGCGCCAGCTTGACCAGGCGAGGTGCTCGGATATCAATGCCGGCTCCATGCGGCGGCACAATGCTGCCAGCCGCTGCAGGTGTGCCGGGTCGGGATCGGCATCTGCTGCCAGTGACAGCGCGACGCCGTGCAGCGACAGGGCATGTTTTGCGCGTATCGCTTCCAGCCAGGCCAGCCGCGGTCCGCCGCTGACCATGTAATTCTCGGGGTGCACCTCGAACCACAACCCCGCAGTACTGCAATCGAGCGCCGCATCGTAATGCTGCGGCTTCAATCCCAGGCCGGCGTCGAGGAAGTGGGTCATGGTCGCGAGGTGCAGGTTGGCGAAAGTAGGCTTACATCGCTTTCAGCGTGCCCATGCCTTTCGGGGTTTTCATCGTGGTGCAGGTGCCCTTGGCGACGTATTTCCAGGCATTGGCCTGATAGTCGACCTTGGAAGTGCCGGCGCAGCTGGTGCCCGGGCCGGCGGCGCAGTCATTCTTGCCGGCCATCGAGATGCCGTAGCAGCGTTCTTTTTCGCCCTTGATCGAGGCGCCCTTGTCCTGGGCAATGGCGGCGCCGGATGCGAGGGCGGCGAGGGTGACAGCGGTAACGGCGATAATCTGGGCTTTCATGTCATATTCCTTTCAGGGTGGGTAGTTTTGGTGAGCCCCGCCGGTCATGCCTGCGGTTCAAAAAAACGGGCTCGCGGGTTAGTTCGTGGCAGAAGGCCGTTTGGTTACGGCCCCTTGGTCTTTTTTTTGCGCGGGCACGCCCGATGACCTGTGTTGGCAGGCCACCGGGCACGTTGCGGTCGGGGTCAGTCGCCGTTGCCGCCCGGGAAGGTGCTGTCCGGCCCCATCGCCAGCAGGATGTTGCGGCCGGCGGACCGGGCATGGATTTCCGCCAGGCTCTCTTCGCTGCCTTCGATGGCTGCCGACGGGAAGGTGTTGTCGTCTGCGGTGATGGCGACGGCGTGGGTGTTTGCCGGCAGCGGCGCATTCACCGAATACTCCGAACCTTCTTCAGCGGCGCTCGGGAAAACCGGCGCGGCTTGCGCGGCTCCCGTGGCGAAAAACAGTCCGGCAATGATCAGCGGGGAAAATTTGTATTTCATCATGATAAAACTCCTTGGTTGGTTTTGGCTGCCGGTCAACACCATGTTGGCCGGCACACCCGTGAGTTCGTGGTCGCAGCCCCTGTGGTTACAAAATCAGGCACAATCCGCGCGTAAATATTTTTCGCATTCGCTGTAACCGGATGTGCCTGCTGTGCGAATACAAGAAGGGAAATCAGCTTGAGTGAACAGGAAACCCGGCTGCGTTCGTTGCTAGTGGACGGCATGGCCGGGAACACGGTGGCCTATCATGCTTTCCTGAAGGAATTGAGTGCGTTGTTGCGCGGATTCCTGCGGGTGCGGCTGATGGGTCTGCCGGACGAAGTGGAAGATCTTGTACAGGAGACCTTGTTGGCCGTGCATAACCAGCGTCATACCTACGATCCGGGACAGCCGTTGACGGCATGGGTCCATGCCATCGCACGTTACAAGCTGGTGGACATGTTCCGGCGCCGGGAGACGCGCGAGAAGATGAACGATCCCCTGGATGACGAGTTGCAAGTGTTTTCGGCATCTGACAACGATGCGGCGGATGCGCGGCGTGACCTCGGCAAGCTGCTGGAACAACTGCCCGACCGGTTGCGCCTGCCGATCGTGCACATGAAACTTGAAGGCCTGTCGGTGGTCGAGACGGCCCGCGCCACCGGCATGTCGGAAGCGGCGGTCAAGGTGGGCGTGCACCGAGGATTGAAGGCGCTGGCGGCGCTGATCAGGAGTGATAATGAAAACCGATGAATTGATCACCATGCTGGCGAGCGACGCAGGACCGGTGGTGCCCCGCGCCTGGCGCGGGCGTTACGCCGCTGCGCTCGGTGTCGGCCTTGCCGGTGCGGTGGCGCTGATGCTGCCGTTGTTGGGCCTGCGCCCCGACCTGGCGGAGGCTGCGGCACTGCCGATGTTCTGGGTGAAGCTGGCGTTTCCGCTGATGCTGGCCATAGCCGCCCTGGCGGCTGCTGCACGTCTCTCACGTCCCGGCATGGCGCTGGGGCTGACGCCTGCGGCGCTGGCTGCACCGGTCATCGTCATCTGGGTGCTTGCACTGGTCGCGCTGGCCGGGGCTGCGCCAGAAGAACGCAGCGCATTGCTGATGGGCGCGACCTGGCAATCCTGCCCGGCCTACGTGACGCTGCTGTCCCTGCCCGCGTTCATTTGTACGCTGTGGGTGATGAAGACACTGGCGCCGACCCGGCCCGCACTGGCCGGCGCAGTGTCCGGGTTGCTGGCAGGTGGCGTGGGTGCAACCGTGTACGCCCTGCATTGCCCGGAAATGGAAGCGCCGTTTCTCGCCGTCTGGTACCTGCTCGGCATGCTGATACCGACAGTCCTCGGCGCCGTCATCGGCTCGCGCCTGCTGCGCTGGTAAACGGCGCTTTTACCGGTCCGCCCAGTAAATCCGCGCCGGGTTGTCGACGAGGATCTTGCTGCGCAGCCCTTCGTCGTCGCAGTAGAGCGCGAACAGGTCCAGCAGTTCCCCTTCGTCGGGCATGTCATTGGGCACGTTCGGATGCGGCCAGTCGGTGCCCCAGATCACCCGGTCCGGCGCGGCCTCGATGATGGCGCGCGCGATCGGCACCGCGTCGTGGAACGGCCGCTTTCCGCTTGCCGACACGCGCTCACCTCCTGAAATTTTCACGCAGGCGCGTTCATTCTTCAGCAGTTCCAGCAGATTGCGCAGCGGAGCCTGGTCGAGGCCCCCTGAAGCTTTAACGCGTCCCATGTGGTCGATGATGAAACGCACCGGCATCGCGTTCAGCATATCGCGGTATTCGGCGAGGTCCTGGGCGTCGAAATGCAGTTCCACATGCCAGCCGATTTCCTTCACGCGCGCGACGATACGCCTGAAATACGCCGGATCGGGCGCGCCGCCGAGGTGGCGCACGAAATTGAAGCGCGCCGCGCGCACGCCGCCGGCATGCAGGCGCGCGATTTCCGCGTCGCTGATGTTTTCTGCGAGCAGCGCGACGCCGCGATACGCGCCGCCGCTGTGCGCGATGGCGTCGAGCATCGCACGGTTGTCGGTGCCGTGCGGCGTGGCCTGCACGATCACCGCGCGCGTGAGCCCCAGGTGCGCGTGCAGCTGTGCGAGGCGCTCGCGCGGCGCGGCTTCCCCGGGGGTGTACGGCCGCGGGTCGGCATATGGAAATTTTTCCGGTGGGCCGAAGACATGACAGTGCGCGTCGCAGGCGCCGGGCGGCGGCACGTA
>JBMTEY010000189.1:0-4021 GCA_049433545.1 Burkholderiales bacterium
GCACCTACGCGCCAGACGACGAATCCGGCGATGCTTACCGCTTCACCCGCGAAATTGCCGCGTTGAGCGCGGCGCGTGGCGTCTCCTTCCGCTACGGAGCGACCGCAGAGGCGCTGCTGACCGGGGCGCATGACGGCATCAGTGGCATCCGTGCCCGTTGCGCGGAAGGAGCGGAGGAAATCCTGGTCGCCGATGGTTACGTGGTTTGCCTGGGTGTGCGCAGCGCACCGCTGCTGCGCCCTCTGGGCATCGATCTGCGCATCCATCCGGTAAAGGGATATTCGGTGACCCTGCCGGTGCTTGATCCGCGGAAGGCTTACACGGTTTCACTGACGACGACGAACACAAGCTGGTGTTTTCGCGCCTGGGGGATCGCCTGCGCATTGCCGGGACCGCCGAGTTTGCGGGCTACGATACGGCGCTGACGCCCGCACGCTGCGACGCCATACTGCGCCGGGCCACTGAACTGTTCCCCGGGGCGGGCGACACCGGGCGTGCCGTCCTGTGGGCAGGACTGCGGCCGGCGACGCCGTCTAACGTGCCGTATATCGGAGGAACGCAATTCCGCAACCTGTTCCTGAACACGGGGCACGGCACGCTGGGCTGGACCCAGGCTTGCGGCGCCGCATCCGCGCTCGCGACGTGGATTTCGGGGGAAGTTCCCGAGGTTGATTTCAGTTTCTGCGGCGCGCCGCCCGAACCCTAGGATTGCAGGGCCCAGACCCCGTCCCAGTCCGGCGGCGGCGGATTCCTGCGATAAATTTCGCAGCGCTCCAGGTACAGCTGTGACGGCCGGTCGGCCGGGCAGGCCGCGAGCACTTCACGGAACAGTTTTTCCGCGCGACCCCAGGATTGCCGGCGGTAATGCGCCACCGCCTCGGCGAAGGCGAATATGACCTCGTCCAGGTGCGGAAGGGTTTCCGCGGTATGGTGCTCCAGCACCTCGCAAATGGCTACCGGCGCCTGCATGCCGCGCACGCGGATCAGGTCCAGTTCACGTATACGCAGCGGACGTGGCAATCGCGCCGCAGTCATTCCGCAGATCAGCACATCGGTTCCGTAATACTTGTTGGCATTCTGCAGGCGCTCGGCCAGGTTGACCCGGTCGCCGATCACCGTGTATTCCAGCCGTTTGGGCGAACCGATGTTGCCGGCGACAACGTCGCCCGTGCTGATGCCGATGCCGATGCTGATGGGTTCGTGTCCCGCGGGCACGCGCCGCCGATTCAGTTCGTGCAGCGCAGTCATCATCCGGCTGCCGACCATTACTGCATTTTCCGCGTCCTTGTGGGATGCGCGGACGGAACCGAACACCGCCATGATCATGTCACCGATATATTTGTCGAGGATGCCGTTGTGCTCAAACACGATCTCGACCATGTCGGTGAAATATTCATTGAGCATGGCCACGGTTTCCCGGGCGCCAAGCCGCTCCGACATCGTGGTGAAACCGCGGATATAGGAAAACAGCACGCTCACCTCCCTGCTGGTGCCGCCCAGCACGGCATCGCCGCCGGCCAGGAGTTCGTCCATGACCGCCTTGCTCATGTATCGCGACATGGTGTTGCGCAGCCGCTTTTCGCGCGTGATGTCCTCCATGATCAGCATGGAACCGATGCGTTCGTCGCGCATGTCCTCCAGCGGGACCGCCGTCATGTTGACTGATATCGAGTTGCCACCGGCCAGCACCAGATCCGAATCGACCGTGCTGTCTGTTCTCCCGGTGCGCAACACCTTTTCCAGGCTGTTGGTGACCCAACTGTTGGGCCCGTTGAAGATTTCCCCGATGCTCCTGGCGATCGCCTCCTCCTCGGATTGCCGCAGTATGCGCAACGCCGACTGGTTGACCTTGCTGACCACCTTTTCGGCATCCAGCGTGATCACGCCGTTGCTCATGCTGCGCAGTATGCTTTCGTTGTAATTGCGCGAATTACTGACATCCTCGAACAACTGCGCGTTCTTGATGGAAACCGCCGCCTGTGCGCACAGCGCCGCCAGCCGTCGCTGGTCGCTGGCCGTAAAGGCACCCTCCTTCTTGTTGAGTATTTCCATGACGCCGACCTTGTTGCCGCTCTTGGTAGTGATCGGCATGCACAGGATGTTGCGGGTGCGGTAACCGGTACCCTTGTCGACCTCGGGATTGAACCGGTTATCCCTGTAGGCGTCGTCTATGCTGATGCGTGTCCCCTTGGTGAAACATTCGCCGGCGATGCCCGCATTCGCCGGAAAGCGGATGTCGCCGGACGATTCGCCACCGACCACCCGCGACCACAGTTCGTTGGTCGCGGGATCGTACAGGAACAGCGAACCGCGATCGGCCCCCAGCAACTGCGTGGCCGCCGCCAGTATTTTCTCCAGCAGCGGATCCAGCAGAATTTCCGAGGTGATCGAACTGACCACGTCGAGCAGCAATGCCTCTTCGCGCTGGGAGCGCTCGACTTTCTCGAACATCCGGGCGTTCTCCAGCGCCGCAGCGGCCTGCGACGAAAGCGCTTCCAGCGCCTGCTGGTCTTAGGCATCAAACTCGCCCTCCCGCTTGTTGAGCGCCTGCGTAACCCCGATCACCGCCTGTTTCTTGTTGAGTATCGGGACACATAGGATGTTGCGGGTCCGGTAGCCGGTCTCTGTATCTACCTTGCGGTTGAAACGGGAATCCGCGTACGCATCTTGAATGATCTCGCCTTTGCCCGAAGTGAATACCGAACCCGCAATGCCCTGGTCCGCGGGAAACCGCACCTCGCCTATGGAATTGCCCTGCATGACGCGCGAGAAAAGTTCTCCGGTCTCGGCGTCGTGAAGGAACAGCGAGCTGCGCTCCACGTTGAGCGTCTCGGTCACGACCTCCATCAGCCGCGGAAACAGCACGTCCAGGGAAAGCGTGTCGGATACCCGGTTAGCGCCATCGACCAGCGCAGTGGTCCGGCGCACCAGTTCGGTGATGCGGATCAGCAACTGGGTTTTTTCGGTGTCGGACAGCCCGCTCAGCAGCCGCTCGATGTCCGCCTGGTGCAGGCGGCGTTCCAGTATGCCGCGGATGATCTCGCAATTGACTTCCATATCCGCCCCCCCGGCGGCCGGGCAGCCTAAAGATCCGAAAGGCGGAGCTTGGCCAGCCCTGAACCGCTACGTTCGGATACCAGTATTTCCTCGGCGGTCAACGGCGGGCTTACGTGCGCGCCCTGCACGCGCTCGCATCCCAGGCCTAGCAGTGCGACAACCGTCTCGCCGTTCGCCACGCCCTCGGCGGTGAGGTGCAATCCGAGGTCCCGGGCCAGCCGGACCAGGGTGCGCACCAGCTTGCCGTGCAGCGCCGATTGCTGCATGTCAGTCACAAACGCGGCGTTAAGTTTCAGTTCGTCAAACGGCAACTGCGCCAGGTTGCTCAGCGATGAGGCGCCGGTTGCAAACCCGTCTATGCCCAGGCGCAGGCCCAGACGTTTCAGCCGGACCAGCACATCCTTTACCTGATCCAGATTGCCTGCAATCGCGGTCTCGTGGATACCGATCACCACCCGGCCCGGTGGTACACCCCAGGTGCGCAGCGCGCGATCGACGAAATCCGGAAAATCGGGTTGCAGCAATCCGCTGGCCGAGACTTTGAGGCCAAGCTTGCACTGGAGGCTGGCGCGCGCGAATTCCGCGCTGTGACGCATGGCGTTGTTGAATATCCACCACGTCAACTCACGCACGATCCCCGCGGTCTCTGCCGTTTCCAGCGCCTTGGCTTCGGATACCTCGCCCAGTTCGGCATCGTTCCAGCGCAAGGTGCATTCCAGCCCGCCGATCTTGCCCGAATGCGCGTCAAGCTGCGGTTCAAACGCAAGACTGAACGCCCCCTGTTCCAGCGCGTTGCGCAGCCGCGTCTCGTGCAGCATCTGGGTTTCTTCGCTCGCGCCATGGGCCGGGTCATAGACAGCTGTACTGCTGCCCGCCGCGCGCGCCGCGCGCGCCGCCAACTTGGCATTGCGGACTAGGGTCTGCGGGTCGGCACCATGATCAGGAAAGACCACAATGCCGATAA
>JBMTEY010000190.1:0-3997 GCA_049433545.1 Burkholderiales bacterium
TGGGTCGTAAGCGGACGTTCTATAGGCTCAGTTGGCGGTCAGCGCCAGCAGCTGGCGGAAGGAATCCGCGAACAGCTTGAGGCCCTCGGCCTGCAGTTCCTCGCCGGCGGCATCCATGTCGATGCCCAGGCGCTGCAGCGCGGCGAATTGTTCGGTCGCGGCATCAAGTCCCGTTTCGAGAGTGGCTTCGGACTTGCCGTGCTCGCGGAAAGCGGCGAGCGTGGCGTCGGGCACGGTGTTGATGGTGTGCGGGCCGATCAACGACTCGACGTACAACACGTCGCTGTAAGCCGGGTTCTTGGTGCCGGTGCTGGCCCAGAGCATAGCCTGCGGCCGCGCGCCGCGCTTGGCGAGCGCCTTGAATGCGTCGGTCGAGAAGGTGGCCTTGTAATCCTGGTAGGCGAGTTTCGCCAGCGCCACCGCGCTGCGGCCGCGCAGCGCCAGCGCGTCGCCGCCGATGGCTTCCAGGCGTTTGTCGATCAGGGTATCGACGCGGCTGAGGAACAGGCTGGCCACCGACTTGACCTTGCGCGCGTCGCCGTCCGCTTCGACCAACCGGGTGATGCCGCGCAGGTAGGCCTGCGCGACGTCGTGCACGTGGCGCAATGAAAACATCAGCGTGACGTTGACCGAGCAGCCCTGGGCGACCAGTTCCTCGATCGCCTGCAGGCCGGCGGCGGTGGCCGGCACCTTGATCAGCAGGTTGTCGCGGCTGACCGCGGCCTTCAGGCGCAAACCCGCGGCCACCGTGCCCGTGGCGTCGTGCGCCAGTTCCGGCGACACCTCGAGGCTGACGTAGCCGTCGTCGCCGGCAGTGCTCTTATACAGCGGCAGCAGCGTGTCGCAGGCGCCCTGGATGTCGGCGATCGCCAGTGTTTCGTAACGCTGCTCGGCGCTCAGCGCCGGATCGGCTTTCAGTTTCTGCAGTTCGTCGCGATAGTGCTCGCTGTCGCTGAAGGCCTTGAAGAAAATTGTCGGATTGGAAGTGACGCCGGCGATGCGGTCCTCGGCCACCAGTTTTTTCAGCGTGCCGTCGCGCAGCAGAGTACGCGACAGGTTGTCCAGCCAGATGCGCTGTCCCAGCGCATGCAGGCGGAGCATCGGGTTCATCGGTTTGTTTTCCATTGTGGTTATCCGGATGGGCGCGGTCAGCCGCCGGTCCTCGGGTATTGTCGCGCGAGTTCGGCGGCGACCGTGGTGATCAGGCGGCGCGAGATGCTGACGCTGGGCGGCAGCCGCGGCAGCGCCTCGGCATCAAACCAGGCGGCTTCCTCGATTTCGACGCCATCGGGCGTGACCTTGCCGCCGGCATATTCAGCGGTGAAGGCCACCATCAGTGAATGCGGGAACGGCCAGGGCTGGCTGCCGAAGTAGCGCAGTTCGCCGACCTCGACGCCGACTTCCTCGCGGGTTTCGCGGGCGACGGTGTCTTCGAGCATTTCGCCAGGCTCGACGAAACCGGCAATCGCCGAATAGCGTCCGGGCGGCCAGATGCCCTTGCGCGCAAGCAGCAGTTCGCGGCCGCGCGTGACCAGCACCATCACCGCGGGCGATACCAGCGGATAGGTGGTGTAGCGGCAGGCGGGGCAGGCGCGCGCGCGTTCGTCCGTGCGCTGCTGCATCGGCGTGCCGCAGCGGCTGCAGTACTGGTGGTTGCGTTCCCACTCGAGGAGCTGGAAAGCGCGTCCCGACAGCGCGGCCACCGTACCGTCGACCATGCCGAAGAGGTCGCGCAGGCCCAGCGTTGCCCAGCCTTCGGGCAGGGGATGGGATTCGCTGACTTCGGCGGCGTAGCAGTGGCGGTCGCCGAGCATGCCGAGATAGGTGCTGCGCACCGGCTCGATACCGTGGTCCGTCAGCGCGCGGCAGCAGGGCAGCGCGGCGGACTCCACGCTTTGCACCAGGATGGCCGAGCGCTGGAAAGTGAACCACAGCGCGGGCGCGTCCTGCGTGGGCGGCGGCGTATACAGCGGAACGTACAGGTCAGGCACGACACGGACTCGCATTCATGGTCGCGAGTATAGCCGCTGCGCCGCGTCCGCGGTGTGACGGCGGCGTTTGCGGCAGGGGCTCAGTCCGCGATGTTATTCGCGACCAGCTCCAGAAGGCTGGCCATTTTTTTTCCATTGGTAATGGGCCTGGCCGTCGTCGAAGGTCTGCCGGCAATTCGAGCAGCTGGTCACCGGCAGCGCCGCGCCGGTGGCGTCGATCTGCCGCATCTTGATGTTGAAGGCCGCGTAGCGCAGTTCGTCGGCGCGATGGATGGTGACCACGCCACCGCCACCGCCGCAGCAATAACCGAGATCGCCGCTGTCCTTCATCTCGCGCAATTCCACGCCCAGCGCCTGCAGCACGTCGCGCGGCGCCTGGGTCGCGCCGCCGCGGCGCGAGACCTGGCAGGGATCGTGAAAGGTCACGGACTGGTCCATTTTTTTCAGTTTCAGCCTGCCGCTGTTGACCTGCTGCGCGAGGAATTCCGAGATGTGCAGCACCTCGAAGGGCAGCGGCTTGCCGTAGACATTGGCGCCCTGCCAGCGCAATGCGCCGTAGGCATGGCCGCACTCCGGCAGGATCAGGGTTTTTGCGCCGGCGCCGATCGCGGCATTGATCATTTTCATGCTCATGTCCTTCTGCCATGCCGCGTTGCCGGAGAGCAGGCCGAAGTTGGTGGCTTCGTAACCGTCGCTGCGCAGCGTCCAGTCGAGGCCGAGCCGGTTCATGATCTTCGCCAGCGCGACGATCGATTCCGGATATTTCATGATCTCGATCGACGACAGCGTGCAGACGATGTCCGCCTGCGGTTTGTCGAGCGGAATCTTGACGTCGAAATCGTCGGCCAGCCATTCGATGCGTTCTTTCAGCACCTTGGGCGTGGCGCCCAGCGGGCTGCCTTCGCGCTCTGAGCGTTCGGCCACCGCCCACAGTTCGTGCGGCACCAGTCCCGCGGCGAACATGCCGTGCCGCGCCTGGCTGACCAGCGTGGCGATATCGATGCCCATCGGGCAGGCCATGGTGCAGCGGCCGCACATGGTGCAGGAGTCGTAGAGCAGGTGCTGCCATTCCTCAAGCTCTTCAACCGTGACTTCGGGTTTAAGGTTGAAGGCGCGGTAGGCGAAGGCAAAGGGGCCGGCCTCTCGTTTGTAGGCCTGCTTGAACGGCTCGAGTTTCCAGATCGGCGTGTATTTCGGGTCACCCGTGACCTTGTAGAAATGGCAGGCCTCGGCGCAGTGGCCGCAATGTATGCACGACTCCATGTAGGTCGCCGTGGTCGAACTGAAATCCTTGATGAATCCCTGCATCGCGAGTTTCACGCGCTCGGCGTCGGGCATGTCGCCCTGCTTGTCGAATCGTGTTTCCGGTTTTTTTACCGAGAAGCGGGGCGAATCCAGGTCGAGCGGATGTTCCTGGGCAATGTCGCTCATGGCTGTGCTCCTTTGCGCGCGAAGGCGGCGCCGGTGGTGCCGCGGGAGATGAATACCAGGAAAGCGTGCGACAGCTTGCCGAAGGGCATCCAGATCAGCAGCAATTCGAGGCTCAGCAGATGGATCGCCAGGGGCACCGGGTCGGTGTATTTCTCCGGTGGAATCAGCGCCATGCCGGTGACCAGCGGAAGCATGGTGACCACCCAGGAAAAGTAATCATCGAAATTGGACGGCAGGCGCAATACCGGATCGGTCAGGCGGCGCAGCAGCGCGACACCAAGGCCGAGTATGGCGACAGCGGTAGCCACGTACATCACCGGGTCAGGCAGTGCCGGCCATGACACGCCGGTCACCCGCTTGATGAAGGCGATGTGCGGCGCGAACACCAGGAAGGCCGCGAACCAGCCGAGGTGATAAAGATAGCCGTTGAAGGTGGCAATGGCCGTGTCGGAGAGGAATTCACGGTGCGGCCACATCTTGCGCACGATCATGCGCAGCGCGCCGGTCGTCGTGGCAGTCGAGCGCGGCGTCGACAGATCCTTTTTCTTGCCGAGACGGAATATGCCGAGCAGGCG
>JBMTEY010000191.1:0-3987 GCA_049433545.1 Burkholderiales bacterium
TCGACAACACCTTCAAGGCCGAGATCGATCTCAACGCGGTGCACGCGCGGCGGCTCGAAATCTTCGGCGTGTCGAATGCCCATCTTTCGGCGGAGGAGAAAGCCGCTTCCACCGCAGGTTTCGTGCGCGACGTGCTGCCAATGATCGCCGACGGCCGCATCGTGCCGCTGATCGACCGCGTCTATCCCTTCGACGAAATGCCGGCGGCAAAGGCGTGCATGGATGACAGCGCGATGGTCGGCAAGATCGTGGTGCGCGTGGCCGACTGAAGCCGGTTTACATCATCACCCTGCCGCCGTTGGTGTCGAGCACGACGCCGTTGATGTAGGCGGCGGCATCTGACGCCAGGAACAGCATTGCCTGGGCATGGTCTTCAGGCACCGCGAGCCGGCGCAGCGGTACTTGCGCGGCGATTTTCTCGATATCGGCTTCGGTGCGCAGCGCGGCGACGCGCGGCGTCAGCGTGGTGACCGGTGCAATCGCGTTGGCGGTGATGTTTTCCGGCCCGAGCTGGTACGCGAGAAAGCGCGTCAGCTGGATCACCCCGGCCTTTGCCGCGCCATAGGCCGGCGATGACGCGGCGTGCACCGTGCGACCCGAGATCGATGCCACATGGATGATGCGTCCTGCTTTTGATTTGCGCAGGTGCGGAATCGCCAGCTTGCTCAAGAGGAACGCGCCACGCAGGTTGAGTGCGACCGTACGGTCCCATTCGTCGAGGGGCATGTCTTCCACAGTGGCCAATCGTGCATAGCCGCCGGCGCTGTTGACGACGATGTCGAGCCCGCCGAAGGCGGCCACCGTGCTTTCCATCGCGTAGTTCACGGCGTCGGCATCGGTGATGTCGGTCTGGATCGCCTTGGCGCGTCCGCCGGCTTCGGTAATGCTGGTTGCCACCTTGCCGGCGTTGGTCATGTCGATGTCGACGATGGCGACCGCGACGCCCTGCTTGGCGAATGCGCGCGCGGTTTCCGCGCCGATGCCCTGCGCTGCACCGCTGATCAGCGCGACGCGTCCCGACAGTTCAGGATAATGAGCCATGCAATGAATCTCCTCTTTGATCGGTCAGCGCGAGGCGCTGCGATTGATCCAGGTGCCGCCGCCCATCAGCGCGGCGCAGGTCCAGAAAATCGGCGCCACGCCTGACATCGCGCCGATGACGCCGAACAGCGGTGGCACGACGACATGGGCACCGTAGCTGACCGCAAGCCGCATCGAGATGCCCTCGGCCTGGCGGCCGGGCGGAGCGGCGTTGAACGACAGGATCATCGACAGCGGCTGGCCGCAACCGAGGCCCAGTCCGAGCAGGAATGCCGCGGCGGCGAGCAGCAGCGGCTGCTGGGTCAGCGGGAAGGTACAGAAGGCAATGCCGGAAATCAGGAACGCGACCGCCAGCACTGCGCGCTCTCCGTATGCTTTTGACAGTGGCGGCAGTGCGAGCCGGGTCAGGAAGGCCGCCGCGCCGAACGCGCCCATGATCAGGCCGATGGTGGTCGCCGAGAAATCGAGGCTGTGGCCGTAGATCGGCATGTAGAGATTGAACAGGTCGAGCCCGGCCATCACCACGCCGTTTGACAGCAGCGCGTTGCGCATTGCCGGCGCGGCGAGCAGGTCGCGCGCGCGCCGTGGCGATTCGTCGCCGCCGGCCTTCACTGCGGTTGAGGGGATGACGTGACGTTTGGCGACGATCACCAATCCGCAGAATGCCGGAATGGCGGCCATGATCAGGAATGAAGGTTGGTGTGAGAAGGCATCGATGGACAGGCCGACGACGATGGGGCCCAGCACCGAGCCTACGGATTCGCCCAGACTGTAATAGCTGTAATGCTTGGTACGGTTGTCGGCTGTGGAAAGCACGCCGACCAGGTTCTGCGTTGCTACCACCCACAGCATGCTGGTGAACCCCCACAGCGGCGCGGTGATGAACAGAATCGTCATCGACGGAAACGCGAACGGCAGCAGCAGGCTGAGGGTGTAGAGGCCCAGCCCCCAATACATCAGCACGCGGTTGTCGAAGCGGTCGGCGATGCGTCCTGCGGCGATGGCCAGCAGGAAGGGGACAAGACCGTAGAGCGCGAAGATGATGCCGGTCTCGAAGGTGCCGGCGCCCATTTCGACGGCATAGAGCGTCATCAGCACGCGGCTGCCTTTCATGGTGATGAAGGCAATCGCGGACAGGGAGAGAATCAGGACGAGCGGCATGACGTTGCCGATTATAAGGGCGACCCGGTGGCGAAATCGCGGCGACCACATGGCGGAAAAATTGTATTTGCGGGGTGCTGGCCAGCTTCGCGCAACCGATGCATGATGGACGCATGGACAGTACAAAACAACACGAACAACTGGCGGTGATCCGCGGCTGGGTCGAGGCTGCGCAGCGCGTGGTGGTGCTGACCGGTGCCGGTATCTCTACCGACTCGGGTATTCCCGATTTCCGCGGTCCCAAGGGCGTGTGGACGCTCAATCCGAAAGCGGAGCAGATGTCGGACATCCGCTATTACGTGTCCGATCCCGAAGTGCGGCGGCTGTCGTGGCAGTCGCGGCTTGCCCATCCGGCGTGGACCGCCGAGCCCAACGCCGGCCACCGCGCGCTGGCTGCGCTCGAACAGCGCGGCAAGCTGCATGCATTGATTACCCAGAACATCGACGGCCTGCACCAGCGCGCGGGCGTGAGCGGGGAAAAGGTCATCGAAGTGCACGGCACCTTGCACACGGTGATGTGCCTGTCGTGCGGCTGGCGCGGACCGATGCAGGAAACGCTGGATCGCGTGCGCGCCGGCGAAGAAGACCCGGGCTGTCTTGAATGCAACGGCCTGCTGAAGAGCGACACCATTTCCTTCGGCCAGCAGCTGATTCCGCAAGTGATCGAACGCGCGATGCGCGTCGCCGGCGAGGGCGACCTGTTCATCGCTATCGGCTCGACGCTGCAGGTCTATCCGGTGGCGGGTGCGGTGCCGATCGCGCTCGACGCCGGGGCGCGGCTGCTGATCATCAACGCCGAACCGACGCAGTTCGACGGCGTCGCTGATGCCGTGATCCGAGCGCCGATCGGTCAGGTGCTGCCGTGGTTGTGCGAGGCTGAGGCGTAGAAATATTCAATTAAAACAAATAGTTACGAAAATCCGCAGATGGCGGAAAACGTTTCAAATCAAGGACCTGGATGACATTTTGTCGGGTTTGTCGTTTTTGTTATTTCGGCCCGGGCGGCATTCGTGGTCATATAACGAACTGAAATGGTTCGGAAATTTTCCGGAGGAGCACGATGAAACGTGCGGGAATGGCGGGATGTTATACGGCAGTTTTGCGGTCTAAATCACGTTAGGCAACACCAGCAAAGGACATATTGATGGCTAATGACAATCCCGCAAACGAAGGGCAGTTCGTGCACATAGTCACGTTGGAATGCAAAGACTCGGAACATGCCAAACGCTGTATCGAAGCGCTGGCCAATTACGGTAAACCAGATGCCCTTACGTTCAACTGCGTCTCATACGAATTCGGTATCAAGGAAGGCACTGCGGACACGGTTTACATCATTGAACGCTGGCGTAGGTGGCAGGACCTGGATGCTCTTCTGACGACAAAGATTGTCCCCGCATTGCCAATGTATAACCAACTCCTGAAGACTCCGTTTGATCCTTCCAGGAACACCGCGCGGATTAATCTATCTGGTGCGTAGGCGCTAATGCCACACGCCATCCTCCACAACCCTATGTCTGACAACCTGTTGCACTCGAACGGTTACGCTGGCGCGTGAACCGGAACGTTAGATGTCGGAATAAAAACGGCACATCATGTTCGATGTGCCGTTGCTTGAGCAGTCGCAACTTTACTTTTTCTTGACTGGCTTTCTGGCGACCGCTTTCTTCTTGGCCGGTTTTTTTGCGACAGCTTTTTTTGCCGCCTTCGGCTTCATGCCTTTGGTCAGCACACCGCGCAGCCACGCCCACGACGCCGGGCCCCAGTAGCGTTCGCTCTTGGCGGCGA
>JBMTEY010000192.1:0-3926 GCA_049433545.1 Burkholderiales bacterium
AACACGGCGGGCGGCACCCGGTAAATACGGGCGCCGCACAGCGGAATGGGGTGGTGGCGAGTCAGGGATTTGAACCCCGGACCAATGGATTATGATTCCACTGCTCTAACCACTGAGCTAACTCGCCAAGGAAGGCGGCGCAGTCTAATGAGCAGGGGTGGGAATGTCAAGCTGATCGACCTGCCCTAAATCCGGATTTTATAAAATAAAATCAATTAGTTGAAGCAGTTTTGTCGCATCTTGAGAAGGTTTGTTTTTTCCTGGAAATACAGTTGGCGGAATGGCTGAATTTTGATCCTGGTGGTCAGGATGTCATGTAATCCGCCAGTAACTTGGCTTGAATGACGGTCCCATTTTGAGCACTCATGACGCGGTAATCATCGGCGGCGGGCTCGTCGGCTCGGCCATGGCGCTGGCGTTGCAGGCCGCGGGTCTGGATGTTGCGCTCGTCGAGCCGCAGAAACCGCGACCGGCAACCGGGCCTGCCGAAAACTGGGATACCCGGATCTACGCGATCAGTTCCGGCAATGCCGGATTCCTCGGGGAACTCGGGGTATGGTCCCGGCTGGACATGCGGCGCGTGCAGCAGGTTGAAACCATGGCCATTCACGGCGACGAAGGCACCGGCCGGCTGGACCTGAGTGCCTACGAGGCCGGGTTGCGCGAGCTGGCTTTCATCGTCGAGGGCGGTGCATTGCAGCAGGCGATGCAGCAGGCCATGTCCGGGATGGACGGATTGCGCATGTTGTGCCCGGCGCAGGCGACCGCGCTGTTAGTAAGCGCTGAAAACGCACGTGTTACGCTGGCGGATGGAACGCCGCTCGATGCGCAACTGGTCGTTGGCACCGACGGCGGGGATTCCTGGGTGCGCCAGGCCGCAGGAATTGCGGTACGGAGCAGCGATTACCGGCAACTCGGGGTGGTCGCCAATTTTGAAACCGCCCTGCCGCATCACGGGACGGCCTTCCAGTGGTTTCGCCCGGATGGCGTGCTGGCCCTGCTGCCCTTGCCCGGCAACCGCGCATCGATGGTGTGGTCGACCCCAGTTGAGCATGCCGCGTCGCTGCTGGCCATGGACACGGATATGCTGGCCGGGAAAGTGACGGAAGCCAGCGCGGGTGTTTTGGGCGCATTGCGGACCATTTCGCCCGCAGCCGGATTCCCGCTGCAATTGACGCGGGTGGCGCGCCTGATTGCGCCGCGCGTCGCGCTGGCGGGAGACGCCGCGCACAGTGTGCACCCGCTGGCGGGGCAGGGCGTTAATCTGGGCATGCGCGATATCCGCAAGCTGGCAGCCGTGCTGGCGAGTCGACTTCCGAGGCAGGATTGCGGCGACTGGTCGCTGTTGCGCCGCTATGAGCGCGGGCGGCGCGAGGATATCGCATCGATCGAACTCGGCACCGATGCCCTGCAGAAACTTTTCGGCGTGAGATCGGTCTGGATGTCGGGTGCACGCAATTTCGGACTGGCAGCGGTCAACCGGTTTCCGCCGTTGAAGAATCTGCTGATCCGCCACGCGGCCGGTTAATGGCCGCATTTATCAACCATGGGCAGCCTGCCCGGGAATTCACAATGTCTATATCCACCCCTCTCCGGTTTGTCCTGCTGTCCTGCGCAATGCTCTCGGTGGCCGTAACTGCGCGCGCCGATGAAACTTCCGTGCGCAAGGCTTTCCAGGGCAAATTTCCAGCGATGACGATCGAAAGCGTCACCCGCATGCCTTTTCCCGGCCTGTATGAGGTCGTTTTCGACGGACAGGTCGTCTATACCGACGAGAAACTCAGTTACCTGCTCAGCGGCAACCTGTTCGACCTGCGTGGTTCCCAGGAACGCAACCTGACGCGTGAGCGGCGCGACCAAATTGCATCGGGTGCCCTGGTTAAAGCCCAGCCCAACGCGATCAAGCGGGTGCGCGGCAACGGCAAGCGCGTTGTCTACAGCTTTGAGGATCCGAATTGCGGCTACTGCAAGCAGTTCCAGAAGGAACTGAACAAGATGACCGACATCACGGTCTACACTTTTCTGCTGCCTATCCTGTCGCCGGATTCCGTCGAAAAATCGAAGGCCGTGTGGTGC
Source organism: Burkholderiales bacterium (assembly GCA_049433545.1). Taxonomy (GTDB): domain Bacteria; phylum Pseudomonadota; class Gammaproteobacteria; order Burkholderiales; family SG8-41. The sequence goes on from JBMTEY010000192.1 coordinate 2,077, forward strand.
TCCAAGGATCGCGCCAAGGCCTGGGATGACCTGATGAACAAGGCGTCACTGCCGGCCAATGCCTTGAAAACCTGTGCCACGCCGCTTGAAGAAAACCAGGAACTCGCACAACGCTTCGGTGTGCGCGGCACGCCGGCCGTTTATCTGGGCAACGGCCAGCAGGTCGGTGGCTACCTGCCGGCGGAAAAGCTGGAGCAGGCGCTGGCTACCATCAAGTAATCTGCAGGCGCTGCGGCAATTTGCCCGGGGCATGATCCGTCGTGGCCGGATACCGCACCCCGTTGCGCCGGACATCACGGCGGCGCTTCGGCCTGGCCCTGGGTGTTTCGCTGGCCGCGCATTTGCTGCTGGCTGGCGATTGGCCGGGATCTGGCAGATCCTGGCAGGCGACAGTCACGCCGCAACTGCAGGCGCGTATCGTAATCCAGCCCGGGACTGCCACCGCGGTTCTGCCGACGGCAGAACAGGGATCGTTTCCGGCGCCTGCTCCTGCCGCTCCAGCGCGCTTCAGCGATATTGCAGTCGTGACCTCCGACCGGGTCGCGCCAGAAAACTCCGGTGCGGGGCCGGGGCATCATTATTACAACGCGCATGAGCTCGATCGTTATCCGCTGCCGGCGGTGCCGCTGGATTTATCCGCCGCGAAATCCGCCCTAACTACAGGCCTGGTTCGGTTGTGGCTGCGTATTGACCACATCGGACGGGTGGTTGATCTGGCTGTGGTGCATGCGGAACCGCCGGGTGTGTTCGATGCGGCGGCGAGACAGCATCTGCTGCAGACACGTTTTGCACCGGCAAGCAAGGATGGCAGGCCGGTGAACAGCCGCATTTTGCTGGAACTTGGGGCGCCCTGATCCCTGCGCCGTGTGCGATGCCGGTCGCGCGGCTAACGATTCCCGGCAGGTCTTTGGGGTAAAATCCACGGTTCCTTTTCGAAAGGTTGCGCATGAGAGTCAGGAACGGAATCCCGATCGCAGTGCGCAGCAACGTGCCCGGATTTTCCGCGGCGCCCCTGTAGACCCCGGAGCGGCAATGCGTCTGCGCGTACTCGGATGTTCGGGCAGTATCGGTGGCCAGCAGCATCGGACCACTTCATTCCTGGTCGATCAGGATATCCTGATCGACGCCGGGACCGGTGTCGGCGAGCTGTCGCTGGCAGAATTGACGCTGATTGACCATATTTTCATCACCCATTCCCACCTTGACCATGTGGATTCAATCGCGTTTTTCCTGGATTCGGTCGGCGCCTTGCGTCCCAAACCGGTTACCGTGTACGCAACCGGTCCAACCACGGAAATCCTGAAAAAAAATCTGTTCAACTGGGATATCTGGCCGGACTTCACCAAGATCCCGACGCCTGAAGAACCGTTCATGCGTTACCAGGAGATCAGCGTGGGCAGCGTCATTACGATTGACGGGCGAAAAATCACCGCCTTGCCCGCAAACCACACCGTTCCGGCCGTGGGTTATTGGCTGGACAGCGGCAAGGGCAGCCTGGTATTCAGCGGCGATACCGGCCCTAACGACGCGCTTTGGAAGATCGTCAATGCCGTGGACAACCTGAAATACCTGATCATCGAGACGGCGTTTTCGGACAAGGACCGCAGGCTGGCCGAACTGGCATTGCACCTATGTCCGTCCATGCTGGGCGTGGAACTGGCCAAACTCGAACGCGAGGCCGAGGTATACATTACCCACCTCAAACCCAGCGAAATCGAGCTGACCATGCAGGAAATCGAGGAGCTTGCCACCCCCATCCCGCCCCGGCTGCTGCAAAACAACCACGTATTCGAATTCTGACCACGATTCGGGCGCCGCTTGCGCGCATGGCGCGCAGGACGGAAAATCCC
>JBMTEY010000193.1:0-3915 GCA_049433545.1 Burkholderiales bacterium
CCTTCAATTCCACCGGCCGTTATGCCTGCGGCGCGCAGATGCGTGCACGCTTCATTCCGCGCATCCTGAAGGCGTCGCCGGAATCGCTGCTTGAGGAGGACGGCGGCAATCTCGATCCGGAAAAGATACTCGCCTGCATGATGCAGAGGGAAAAACCCGGCGGGCACACCGAACGCTCGGTGGCGATAGGTACTATCGAGATGGCGTGCTGGGACGCCGCGGCCAAGATTGCGGGCCTGCCGCTGCATGCGCTGATTGCTGAAAAATACAATAAAAACAAATACTTAAAGAAAATCCCCTGCTACGTCGGCGGCGGCTGGTATGCGCCGGGCAAAGGCATCCCGGAACTGCTGGACGAAATCCGCGAGAAGTTCGACCAGGGCTACCGCACGATGAAGATCAAGGTCGGCGGGATGTCGATACCCGAGGATGTCGAGCGCGTCGAGGCCGCGTTGAAACTCATCGGCGACAGCACGCGGCTCGCAGTCGATGCCAATGCCGGATTCAATCGCGAACGTGCGCTGGCCTATGCCAAAGCGCTGGCGCCGTACAAACTGCGCTGGTTCGAGGAACCGACGGACCCGCTGGATTTCGCGCTTTTGGCTGATGTGGCTGCGCTCTACGACGCGCCGATCGGCACCGGCGAGAACCTGTTCTCGACACAGGACGTGCAGAACCTCGTCACCTTCGGCGGCCTGCGTGCCGACCGCGACATCATCCAGACCGACGTTCCGCAGTCCTACGGCATCGCGCAGTTTGCGAAGACGCTGGACATGCTCAAGTCAAAAGGCTGGTCGCCAGATTCGGTGTTTCCGCACGGCGGCAACCAGATGACGCTGCACATCGTCGGCGGCTTCGGACTCGGCGGCTGCGAGGCCTATCCGGGGGTGTTCGGCATGTTCGCCGGTTTCGCCGACGATGCGCGGGTGGAGGACGGCTGGCTGCAACTGCCCGACCGCCCCGGCATCGGTTTCGAGGCGCAGAACGCGCTGTATGCAAAAATGCGCGAACTCGTTTCCTGAGCCCCGGATATTGCGCCGTGAAAAGACTGCAACACCTGTTCGACAACAACAGCGCCTGGTCCGAGCGCATCCGCCACCAGGATCCGGAATTTTTCAGCAAGCTCGCGCGCCAGCAGTCGCCGGAATACCTGTGGATCGGCTGTTCCGACAGCCGGGTGCCTGCCAATGAAATCATCGGCCTGCTGCCGGGCGAGGTTTTCGTCCACCGCAACGTCGCCAACGTCGTCACCCACACCGACCTCAACTGCCTTTCGGTGATCCAGTTCGCGGTGGACGTGCTGAAGGTGAAACACATCATCGTCGTCGGCCACTACGGTTGCGGCGGCGTCGGCGCGGCATTGCGCGGCGACCGCATCGGGCTGGCCGACAACTGGCTGCGCCACGTGCAGGACGTGCGCCAGAAACACGAGGCGCGGCTGCTGGCGCTGAATGATGCGCGCCGCGCCGACCGCCTCTGCGAACTCAACGTCATCGAGCAGGCGGCGAACGTCTGCCTGACCACCATCGTGCGCGATGCCTGGGAGCGCGGCCAGTCGCTTGCGGTGCACGGCTGGGTCTACGGCCTGCGCGACGGCCTGGTGCGCGACCTGGATTTTTCAGTGACCGGACTCGAGCAGGCGGGTACGGCCTACGACTCGTCGCTGGCCGGCCTGACCTGAGGTTTTCTAGCGATCGACGGCGCGCGCGATCGCGTCGCCCATTTCCGCGGTGCGTGCGCTGCCGCCGAGGTCCGCAGTCAGCACCTTCGCTTCGGCGATGACGCGTTCGACCGCGGCTTCTACGTATTTACCGGCGTCCAGCGCTTTCGGTTCGTTTTTCTTCATGCCCAGCCAGTCGAACAGCAGCTTGCCCGACATGATCATCGCGTAGGGGTTGGCGATGCCCTTGCCGGCGATGTCGGGCGCCGAACCGTGGGTGGCCTGCGCCATCGCGTGCGTGCCGCTGGCGTTGACTCCAGGCGCCATGCCGAGACCTCCGACCAGTCCCGCGGCTTCGTCGGTGAGGATGTCGCCGTAGAGGTTGGTGGTGACCAGCACGTCGTACTGCTGCGGCTTCATCACCAGGCGCAGGGCGCAGGTGTCGACGATGACTTCCTCGAATTCCACATCCGGATAGCGTGCCGCGACCTTGCGGCATTCCTCGGCGAACAGCCCGTCGCCCATGCGGTAGACAGTGTTCTTGTGCACGGCGCTGACTTTCTTGCGGCGGTGGCGCGCAGCCTCGAAGGCGGCTTCCGCAATCAGCCGGCTCTTGGTGCGCGTGGTGACGCAGATGCCGATCGCCAGCTCATCGGTGGGCATGAATTCGCCGTAGCCCTTGAACAGGTTGGCGTCGACCTTGAAGCCTTCGGTTGTTTCGCGCAGGAACAGCATGTCGACGTTCTTGTGCACCGAGGGCAGCTTGTCATAGGACTTGAAGGGCTTGTAGTTGGCGTAGAGGCCGAAGTGGGTGCGGAACAGCGGGTGGGCGTTGAGCCAGGTCGGATCGTTGCGCGGATATTCACGATGGCCGATGGGGCCCAACACCCAGCCGTCGAGCGCGGTCAGCGTCTCCAGCGTGCCCGGCGGCACGGTATGGCCGAGTTGTTCGTGCGCGCGGCGTGCGATGGGCACGGGTTTCCAGGTGATGTCGAGCTTCGCCTTCGCGGCGGCGGATTTCATGACCTTGATGCATTCCGGCACGACTTCGAGCCCGATGTCGTCGCCTTCGAGGATGCCGATGTTGAGCATGAGGGGTTTCCCGTTTTTCAGACGATGCTTTCAGATGATGCCGGCGTCGCGCAGTGCGGCGATTTCGGCGTCGCTTTTGCCGAGCAGGCGGCGCAATACTTCTGCAGTGTGCTGTGACAGCAGCGGCGGCGGATTTTCGTAGGCCAGCGGCGTGCGCGAGTACTTGATCGGATTCGCGACCAGCGGCACCGTGCCCGCCAGCGGATGCGGCACGTCGACCTTCAGGCCGCGGTGGCGGATCTGCGGATTGGCGAATACTTCGTCGAGCCGGTGCACCGGCCCGCAGGGCACGCCCAGAGGTTCGAGCACGGCGATCCATTCTGCGGTGGTTTTTTTCTGCATCGCCGGCGCGATGGCGGCGATGCAGGCCTCGCGGTTGGCGATGCGCAGCGCGTTGCTCGCGAAACGCGGATCGCTGCCGGTTTCCGCGATGCCCGCGGCTTCGCAGAAGCGTTTGAACTGGCCGTCGTTGCCGACCGCGATGATCACGCTGCCGTCCTGCGTGGCGAAAGTCTGGTAGGGCACGACGTTGGGATGGGCGTTGCCCATGCGCTGCGGCACTTCGCCGCCGACCAGGTAATTGCTGTTCTGGTTGGCGAGCCAGGCGACTTGGGTGTCGAGCAGTGCCATGTCGATGTACTGGCCGCGGCCGCTTTTGTGTCGCTCCTCGACCGCGGCGAGTATCGCCACCGTCGAATACATGCCGGTCATCAGGTCGGCGATGGCGACCCCGGCTTTCTGCGGCCCGCCGCCAGGCAGGTCATCGCGCTCACCGGTGATGCTCATCATCCCGCCCATGCCCTGCACCATAAAATCGTAGCCCGCGCGATCCTTGAACGGCCCGTCCTGGCCGAAGCCAGTGATCGAGCAGTAGATCAGCCGTGGATTCAGTGTGGACAGCGTTGCGTAATCGAGGCCGTAACGCTTGAGGTCGCCGACCTTGTAGTTCTCGAGCAGGATGTCGGACTGCTGCGCGAGTTCACGTGCGATCGCCTGGCCTTCGGGCTTCGCAATGTCGAGCGTCACCGACTGCTTGCCGCGGTTGGCGCACAGGTAATAGGCGGATTCCGAGGTGTCGCGGCCCTCGCGGTCCTTGAGGAAGGGCGGACCCCAGCCGCGGGTGTCGTCGCCCTTGCCGGGGCGTTCGACCTTGATCACTTCGG
>JBMTEY010000194.1:0-3877 GCA_049433545.1 Burkholderiales bacterium
CTGGCAGACCCAGGCGTCGGGCTGCGCTGTGCAGGACCGGCTGGAAGCGGCGTGCAGCGCGATTGCCGGAGTGCCGGTCGCCACGATCTGCGCCGGCCGCACCGATGCAGGCGTACACGCACTGGGCCAGGTGGTACATTTTGATTGCGCAGTCGAGCGGCCCATCAGTGCATGGGTGAGGGGCGTCAATGCCCTGCTGCCGCCGGAGATGGCGGTGACCTGGGCGCATCCTGTCGACGACGATTTTAGCGCGCGTTTTTCAGCGTTGTCGCGCAGCTACCGTTACGTGCTGTTCAATGATGCGGTGCGGCCCGCCGCGGATCATGGCCGGGTCGGCTGGCACCATGTGCCGCTCGACTTGGAACTGATGCGGGAGGCTGCGCAGTGCCTGCACGGGGAACACGATTTCAGTGCCTTCCGCGCATCCGAGTGCCAGGCGAAATCACCGGTCAGGACATTGCATGAACTGTCGGTTTCGGCGCAGGGGCCGTATCTGGTGTTTGATTTCCGTGCCAATGCCTTCCTGCACCACATGGTGCGCAACATTGTCGGCAGCCTGGTTTATGTCGGCAAGGGCAGATATCCGCCGCGGTGGATGGCAGAGGTCCTGCAGGGGCGCGATCGCGCACACGCGGCCCCGACCTTCGACGCGTCGGGCCTGTACCTGGTGCAGGTGGAGTATGCGCCGCGCTGGGGGCTGCCGCCGCCGCGGCTGCGCACGCCGCAGCTTGCGCATGCGGAGCTGACATGACGCCGCGCGTGAAGATCTGCGGCATCACCCGGGTCGAAGACGCCCTCGCGGCGTCGCGCCTCGGTGCGCATGCCATCGGGCTGGTGTTTTATCCCTCGAGCCCGCGTGCCGTGACGCCGGAACAGGCGAGCGAAATCATCGCCGCCTTGCCGCCGTTCGTGGTGCCGGTCGGACTGTTCGTCAATGCCGACGAGCAGACGGTGCGTGCGACGCTGGCTGCGGCACCGGTACAGCTGCTGCAGTTTCACGGTGATGAAACGCCGGAATTCTGCGCGGCATTCGGCCTGCCGTACCTGCGCGCCGTGCGGGTACGGCCGGGAACCGATTTGTTACAATACGCGCGGGATTTTCACCATGCCCGGGGGCTGTTGCTCGATGCTTATGTCGAAGGCACGCACGGGGGCACCGGCACCGCTTTTGACTGGTCGCTGATTCCCGGCGACCTGCCTTTGCCCGTGGTGCTGTCGGGCGGTCTGCATGCCGGAAACGTGACTGAAGCGGTGCGGCGGGTGCGGCCGTGGGCCGTCGACGTATCGAGCGGCGTCGAGTCGGCAAAAGGCATCAAGGATGCACGGAAAATGGAAGTCTTCATGACTGGAGTGCGCAATGCGGGTTTATGACTTGCCGGATGCGAAAGGCCATTTCGGCCCGTATGGCGGCGTATTTGTATCGGAAACCCTGATTTCCGCGCTGGAAGACCTGAAGGCGGCGTACGCCCGCTACAGGGACGATCCTGCGTTCAAGACGGAATACGAATACGAACTCAAGCATTACGTCGGCCGGCCGAGCCCGGTTTATCACGCGCGGCGCTGGTCGGAACACTTCGGCGGTGCACAGGTGTACCTCAAGCGCGAAGATCTGAACCACACCGGCGCGCACAAGATCAACAATGTCATCGGACAGGCGCTGCTGGCGCGTCATCTCGGCAAGCCGCGGGTGATCGCCGAAACCGGCGCCGGGCAGCATGGCGTGGCCACTGCGACCATCGCCGCGCGCTACGGCATGGAATGCGTGGTCTACATGGGCTCGGAGGACGTCAAGCGCCAGGCGCAGAATGTCTACCGCATGAAGCTGCTCGGCGCCACCGTGGTGCCGGTCGAATCCGGCTCGAAGACGCTGAAGGATGCGCTGAACGAGGCGATGCGCGACTGGGTGACCAACGTCGAGAACACCTTCTACATCATAGGCACCGTGGCCGGACCGCATCCCTATCCGATGATGGTGCGCGATTTCCAGTCGGTGATCGGCCGCGAGGCGCGCGAGCAGATGCCCGAAATGACGGGCCGCCAGCCCGATGCGGTGCTGGCCTGCGTCGGCGGCGGCTCGAACGCCATCGGCATTTTCCACGCCTACATACCCGACGAATCGGTGCGCCTGATCGGCGTCGAGGCCGCCGGGCATGGCCTGGAGACCGGCAAACATGCGGCAACGCTGTGTGCCGGCCGTTCCGGTGTGCTCCACGGCAACCGCACCTACCTGCTGCAGGACGACAACGGCCAGATCATCGAGACCCATTCGATTTCCGCCGGTCTTGATTACCCGGGCGTCGGTCCGGAACATGCCTGGCTGAAGGACAGCGGGCGCGCCGAGTACGTAGCCGTCACCGACGACGAGGCGCTGGAGGCCTTCCACAAGCTGTGCCGGCTCGAAGGCATCATTCCGGCGCTGGAGTCGAGCCATGCGCTGGCCTATGCGGCCAAGATCGCGCCGCGCATGCGCAAGGACCAGATCCTGCTCGTCAATCTTTCCGGACGCGGCGACAAGGACATGCACACGGTCGCGGAAAAATCCGGTATCAAATTCTGATGCGGCAGGGAAACTGAAATGTCGCGCATAGCCGCCACCTTCAAGCGCCTGCAGCAGCAGGGGCGCAAGGCGCTGATTCCATTCTTTACTGCAGGCGACCCCGATCCCGCAAGCTGTGTGCCGCTGATGCATGCGCTGGCGGCGGGCGGCGCCGACATCATCGAACTCGGCGTGCCGTTTTCGGATCCCATGGCCGACGGGCCGGTGATCCAGCGATCCAGCGAACGTGCGCTGAAACACGGCGTGACGCTGCGCGACGTGATCGGCTGGGTCGCGGAGTTCCGCAGGAGCAACAGTGACACGCCGGTGGTGCTGATGGGGTATGCGAATCCCGTTGAGTCCATGGGGGTCGACGTGTTCGCCGGCGCAGCGAAGGCGGCCGGCGCCGACGGCGTGGTGGTGGTCGATTATCCGCCGGAGGAGGCGGAACGCCTGGTGGCCACCCTTGATGCCGCAGGCCTCGACACGGTGTTCCTGCTGTCGCCGACGACCACCGATGCGCGTCTGAAGCAGGTGGCGGCGCTGGGCCGTGGTTACCTGTATTACGTCTCGCTGAAAGGCGTCACCGGCGCTGCGACCATCGATGTGGCCGATGTTGCCAGGCGCCTTGCGCATATCCGCGGCTATACCAACCTGCCGGTGGGCGTCGGTTTCGGCATCCGTGACGGCGAGACTGCACGCGCCATCGCCGGCGTCGCCGATGCGGTGGTGATCGGCAGCCGGCTGGTGCAGGAAATAGAGGCTGCGCCTGCGGAAGCCGCCGCCAAGGCGCGTGCTTTCATGGCGGATATCCGCGGCGCGATGGATCCGGTGAAAACCGCATGAGCTGGCTGCAGAAACTGCTGCCGCCGCGCATCAAGCGCGAAGCCGGCAGCACCAAGAAGGCGGTGCCCGAGGGATTGTGGAGCAAATGCGATTCCTGCGAAGCCGTGCTTTACCGCACCGACCTCGAAAAAAACCTGTTCGTCTGCCCGAAGTGCAATCATCACAACCGCGTTTCAGCGCGGGAACGCCTCGACTGGCTGCTCGACATGGAAGGCCGCTACGAGATCGGCGTCGAGGTGAGCCCGGTCGACAGCCTCAAATTCCGCGACAGCAAGCGTTATCCCGACCGCCTTGCCGAGGCCCGCGGGGAAACCGGCGAGGAGGATGCGCTGGTGGTGATGCAGGGCGCGATCATGGAAATTCCCGTCGTTGCCGCTGCTTTCGAATTCGGTTTTCTCGGCGGTTCCATGGGTTCCGTGGTCGGAGAGCGTTTTGTGCGCGGCGTGCAGGTCTGCGTCGAGCAGCGCCTGCCGTTCATCTGTTTTACCGCCACCG
>JBMTEY010000195.1:0-3869 GCA_049433545.1 Burkholderiales bacterium
TGGATGATGCGCGCCACGAAGTCGGAAGCGCCGCCCGGCGCGAACGGCACGATCATGCGGACTGGCCGTTCGGGATAACCGGCGGCCTGGGCAAGACCCGCACAGGCCGATATCGCCGCAAAGGCGGCAGTAAAAATAAAACGTGAAGCTCGCTGCATGATGACTCCTCCTCGCTCTGTTTTTTATGACCCGACGGGCCCGGACCGGAGAGCAACACCCGTGTGGGGCCCTGTCCCGGTATAGCTACGACCTCGGACAAGCCGGGGAGTTCGCCGCATCTGCGTGCGACTGACTGCTGCCGGGCTATTGTAGGGCGATTTTACGGAGACTCAAAGCGCAGCGACGATCGCATCACCCATCTGCTTGGTGCCGGCCTTGCCGCCGAGATCGCCGGTGAGGTGTTTTGCTTCGGCGATCACGCAATCCACTGCGGCATCGATCAGCGCCGCGGCCGCTGTCGCCTTCGGATCGTTGCGCTTGCGCCCCAACCATTCGAACAGCATCTTGCCCGACATGATCATCGCGTACGGATTGGCAATGTTTTTGCCGGCAATATCCGGCGCTGAACCGTGCGTCGCCTGCGCCATCGCCTGTTTCTCGCCGACCACCAGGCCGGGCGCCAGTCCGAGGCCGCCAACCAGCCCTGCGCCGAGGTCGGTGACTATGTCGCCGAACTGGTTGGTAGTGACCACCACGTCGAACTGCTGCGGCCGCATCACCGCCTTCATCGCAAAGCCGTCGATCAACACCTCATCGAACTCGACATCCGGATAGTTCTTCGCCATGGCGCGGCATTCGCGCGCGAACATGCCGCACACCAGCCGGTACACCGGCTCCTTGTGCAGTGCGGTAACTTTTTTGCGCTTGCGCGTACGCGCGATCTCGAAAGCCTCCTTTGCCACCCGGCTCGCGCCCTTGCGCGTGACCACGCGCATGCCCACGGCTATGTCCTCGTTGGGCTGGAATTCGCCGGTTCCGGCATAAACCACGCTGCCCGATTGCATGCCCTCGGTGGTTTCGCGCAGGAAAACGATGTCGACGTCCTTGTGCAGCGAAGGCAGGTTCGGGTAGGACTTCACCGGCTTGACGTTGGCGAAGAGTTCGAATTTCTTGCGCAGCGGCGGATTGATCCAGGTGTTGTCGTTGCGCGGATAAACGTTGTGGCCGATAGGCCCCTGTACCCAGCCGTCTACGGTTTTCAGCGTGTCCACCGTGACCTGCGGCATGGTATGGCCGTGGCTTTCGTGACCCTTCCTGCCGATGGGCAGCGGCAGCCATTCGATCTGCACGCCGGCCCTGGCCGCGGCGGCCTTCATCACCTTGACGCATTCCGGCACCACTTCCAGCCCGATGTCGTCGCCTTCCAGTATTCCGATCTTGTACATGCTGTGGATCCTTTAATGTGAATGACGCCGCACGGCGTCGGCCAGCATCGGATAGGCGCTCACCGCGCTCGGCATGCCGAGCACCGGTACTTCGCGCACCCACTCCGGTCCCAGTTGTTTGATGGAAGTCACGCCCATCAGTCCCAGCGCCGTGCGCACCTCCACCTCCATCAGCTCCAGCATGCGCGCCACGCCGGCTTCGCCGTCGGCCGTCAGCGCCCAGCCCAGCAGCTTGCCGACGCCCACCGCACGTGCCCCCAGGCACAGCGCCTTGACCACATCGGTACCGCGCAATATGCCGCCGTCGACGACGATCTCCGCGCGGTTGCCCACCGCCTTGACCACTTCCGGCAGCACTTCGATGCTGCCCTGCGCATGGTCAAGCTGGCGGCCGCCGTGATTCGACACATAGACCACGTCGGCGCCGTGTTCCACGGCGAGCAGCGCATCCTCGGCGGTGGCAATGCCCTTGGCGATCAGCGGAAGACCGACGCGCTCCTTCATCCACACCAGGTCTTTCCAGTTCAGGCTCGCCTGAAACGACTGGTCACCGAATTCCTCGCGTACCGGCAGTGCGCTGACCAGGTCGCGCTCGCGGCGGCCGTAGTAGTTGCGATCCACTGTCACGCACAGCGCGCCGTAACCCGCGGCCTTGACCCGGTCAAGCACGCCTTCGACCCAGCTGCGGTCGCCGCGCACGTAGAGCTGGAATATGAGCGGTTGCTTGACCGCCGCCTGCGCCGCCTCGAGGCTGGGCTTGGCCGCAGTCGCGATGAAGGCCTGGGTGCCGCGCGACACTGCGGCGCGCGCCACCGCCGGACCGCCTTCGGCATGCACCTTGCTCAGAAAACCGCCGACCGGCGCCGGGAACACCGGAAACGCCATCCGCTGACCGAGCAGCGAGGTACTCAGATCGATGTTGCGCACGTCGACCAGCACACGCTGGCGCAGGGCCAGCGCATCCAGTCCGGCGCGGTTGCGGCGCAGAGTGGTTTCGGAGTCGGCGCCGCCGACCAGGTGATCCCAGACTTCGGGCTGCAGTTTGCGGTAGGCCGCCAGCGCGATCTGCTGCAGAGATTCGAATTGCGGCGCCGGCGGCTTGGCGCCGGTTTTGACGGCGCGCAGCCTGGAAACCGCGGCGCTTTTGCGTTTGCTTTTTGCGGCAACTGCCATGTTACGACTCCATTCTCGGATAATTTTCAAACTGTGGCGCTGTATAAAATTCTTATAAAATCAATTACTTATAAATTCATGCAAAAAATTACCTGTTTACCAGGAAACGCTGTTCCCATTCCTCCACCGCCGCCAGGTCAAGCACTTCGTTATATTCCTTCAATGACAGCATGCGGCTGCGCACCGCATCGAGGTTGCCGTCGCGTTTCAGCGCTGCAAACGCCTCGTGCATCGCATAACCGGCGATGGCGCGCCCGAGTCCGGGGAAAATTGCGATGCGAAAACCGAGACCCTCGATCTCCGGCACCGTCAGCGCCCCAAGCTTGCCGCCGCCGTCGATATTGACCAGGCACGGCGCGCCGGACTCCGCGGTCACCCGTTTCAGGTCCTCAAGTATGGTCGGACTGTTCTTCAGTTCGACGAACACCACGTCGGCGCCGGCCTTGCGATAGGCCTGCCCGCGGCGGATCGCTTCGTCGAGGCCGAGGCCACCTGCGGCATCGGTGCGCGCGATAATGATGAAGTCGGGATCGCGGCGTGCGGCGACCGCGGCCTCAATCTTGCCAACATGTTCGGCCATCGACACCACCGGACGCGAACCCGGCAGGTGGCCGCAGCGCTTGGGTGCAACCTGGTCTTCGATGTGGATGGCGGCTACGCCGGCATTCTCGAATTCCTGCACGGTGCGCCGCACGTTGACCGCGTTGCCGTAACCGGTGTCGGCGTCGCAGATCAGAGGAATGTCTATGCAAGCTGCGGCGCGGTGTGCATGCGCAGTGAACAGCGTCAGGTCGATCAGCCCGACATCGGGCTGGCCGAGCAGCGAAGCCGACACGCCGTTGCCGGTCATGTAGACCGCCTCGTAGCCCGCCTGCTGCACCAGCCGCGCGCCGAAGGCATCGTAGATGCCGGGGGCGACGATCATGCCGCCCGCGGTCAGCCGTTTGCGCAGTTTCTGCCGTACCGACAATTCAGCCATTTTTACTCCTGTTCACGTATCCAGGGCACTGAATCATGCGGCTGCCCCCTTGATGTTCCAGTCCGGATGCAACTGCAGGAACGGGATCAGTCCGCCCGCCTCCAGCAGAGACTGCACGGCCGCCGGCAACGGCGGCACTACCTTTATGATGTTGCGCGTGGCCACCGTCACCCGCCCGGCTGCGGCATCGACCTCGATGGCATCGCCGGCGGAAATTCCCGCCAGGTCGCACTCGATCAGCGGCAAGCCGTTGTTGATGGCATTGCGGAAAAACTGCCGGCCGAAGGACGGCGCAACGATCGCGGCGACGCCCATCACGTGCATGATGTGTA
>JBMTEY010000196.1:0-3818 GCA_049433545.1 Burkholderiales bacterium
TTAGGCATGCGCTGCTTTGGCCGATCCGCGCAGCCGGCCCCAGAGGTCGATTTCATAGGAGACGTTCAACTGGGCGCGGTAGTTGTTGTTTTCGAGCGCGCCCGGAAAACGCATCGCGGTGCTGTCCGAACGCCGCGAGCGGTCGCGCTGGAATGCGGCGTCAACCGAGGGCACCAGTCCGGCGTCGGCAACGCGTGCCAGCGCGCGCGCTTCGTCGAGGCGCGCCGTGGCCAGCGCCAGGTCCTGGTTGTGCTGCAGGGCCTCGGCGACGTAGCGGTCCAGCGCGGCGTCGCCGTAAACGCTCCACCACTGTTCGCCCGCCACGGGTTTGCCCTGCGCTGCCGGCGCGCCCCATGAACCAGGCAGATCGGCGGCGGGGCGCCGGTAATCGCCGTCGACGGCGCAGCCCGCAAGGGCGGCGATCAGAATCAGCGGAATAAAATGATTACGACGCATCTTCGGTTCCCCTGCCAGTCAGCCCGCGGCGCGGCACGTGCACTGAACGCAGCGCCTGTTCACGATGATGCCCGACTTCCTGTTCGATCTCTTCGGTTGAGCGTGGATCCGACAGCCTGCGGTCGACGATCAGCTTGTAGAACCAAGGGATCAGGAAGATCGCGAGGAAGGTCGCCGCCAGCATCCCGCCCATCACGCCGGTGCCTGCCGAGTGCCGCGCGCCGGCGCCTGCACCGCTGGAGAGCACCAGCGGCGTCACGCCGAGAATGAATGCCAGCGAGGTCATCAGGATCGGGCGGAAGCGCAGCCGTGCAGCCTCGATTGCTGCGCCGGCGGTGGACAGGCCTTCGCCTTTTTTCATCACTGCGAACTCGACGATCAGGATCGCGTTTTTCGCGGCAAGTCCGAGCAACGTCACCAGGCCGATCTGGAAATACACGTCGTTCGACAGCCGGGCGATGCCGGCCAGCGGCGACAGCAGACTCTGCAGCCATCCGATGCCCGAACCCATCGCCAGGTAGTACGGCATCGGCAGCAGGTTGTTGATGAAAATCGCCGCCAGCGCGCCGAAGGTGCCGAAGGGCAGCGCCAGCATCACCGCCAGCGGCAGCGACCACTTGTCGTATTGCGCGGCGAGGATCAGGAATACCATCAGCGCGGCCAGGCCCAGTGCCAGTACCGAAGTGCCTCCTGATTTTTTCTCCTGGAACGAGGCGCCACCCCAGTCGAAGGAGAAGTCGGCGGGCAGGGTTTCACGCGCGATCCGCTCCATGCCGGCGATCGCCTCACCCGAACTGAAGCCGGGTTTCGCGGAACCGAAAATCTTCACCGCGGGCAGGTTGTTGAAACGGTCCAGCGTATCCGGGCCCGATGAATAGTTGACTTTGGCCAGCGAAGCCAGCGGCACCATGCCGCCGCTGTCGGAGCGTACGTAGACTGCACCGACGTCGTCCGGCCGCTTGCGGTAGGCCGGCTCGGCGGACATCAGCACCTGCCAGGTGCGGCCGAACTTGTTGAAGTCGTTGACGTAGGCGGTGCCCAGCGTCGCCGACAGCGAGTTGTAGAGTTCGTCGATCGAAACGCCCATCGCCTTGGCTTTTTCGCGGTCGGTTTCGACGTAAAGCTGCGGCACGTTGGCGCGCCACAGCGTGTTGACCTGGCCGAACATCGGATCCTTCTGCACCGCGCCGAGCAGCTGCTGGGTGACCTGGAACAGCTTCTGCGGGCCGCCTTCGCCGCGGTTCTGGATGTAGAACTCGAAGCCGCCGGCGTTGCCGAGGCCGAAGATCGGCGGCGGGCCGAAAGCCAGCACCAGCGCTTCCTTGATGTGCCCGGTCTTCATGAAGAATTCGCCGACCAGCTGCCCGGTCGACTCCTTGCGCTCGTCCCAGTGTTTCTGGGTGACGAAGATGGTCGCCGCGCTGTTGCGGAAACCGCCGCCTAGAAAGTCGAAGCCGGTGAAGGCGATCGCCGATTCGTTGGCCGGATTGGACTTGATCGCGGCGACGACTTCGTTGACCACCTTGTCGGTGCGCTCCAGCGTCGAACCGTCGGGCAGGAATACCGCGGCGATGTAATAACCCTGGTCCTCGTCGGGCACCAGCGATCCCGGCGTCGCGCGCCACAGGCCGAAGGTCAGCGCGACCATGCCGGCGAACAGCAGCAGCGCGATGCCGCCGCGGCGCAGCATCCAGGTCACGCCGTCGACGTAGCGCCCGGTCATGCGCCTGAACCAGTCGTTGAACCAGCGGAAGAAACGTCCGGGCTCGCGGTGCCCCTGCTTGAGGATCAGCACGCACAGGCTGGGTGTCAGCGTGATCGCGACGATGCCGGAAATCACCACGGCGATCGATATGGTCACCGCGAACTGGCGGTAGAGCTCCCCGGTGAGGCCGCCGAGGAAGGCGATCGGCACGAACACCGCGCACAATGTAAGCACGATGGCGATGATCGGGCTGGTGACCTCGCGCATCGCCTTCACCGCGGCTTCATGTGCCTCGAGATGCTCTTCGTGCATGATGCGTTCGACGTTTTCCAGCACCACGATGGCGTCGTCGACGACGATGCCGATGGCCAGCACCATGCCGAACAGCGTCAGCGTGTTGATCGAATAACCGAGCATCAGCAGCCCGGCGAAGGTGCCGATCAGCGACACCGGCACCGCGGCAAACGGGATCAGCGTGGCACGCCAGTTCTGCAGGAACAGGAACACCACCAGGAACACCAGCGCCATCGCCTCGAGCAGGGTATAGACGACTTCGCGGATCGACACTTCGACGAAACGCGTGGTGTCGTAGACCACGTTGTGCGTGAGCCCCGGTGGATAGGCCTCGGCCAGCGGATCCATCACCGCCTTGACGCGGTTGGCGGTGTCCAGCGCGTTGGCATTGGGCTGCAGGAAAATGCCCACCAGCGTCGCCGTCTTGCCGTTGACGCGGCCGATGAATTCATAGTCCTTGGAACCCAGTTCCACCCGGGCCACGTCCTTCAGCCTGAGGAGCGAGCCGTCGGGGTTGGCGCGCACCACGATGTTTTCGAACTCGGCGGGTTCAGACAGCCGGCCCTTGGTGGTGATGGTGTAGACCAGTTCCTGCGGTCCGCCGGTCGGCGACTGGCCGATCTTGCCCGCCGCGAACTGCGCGTTCTGCTCGTTGAGCGCGCGAATCAGGTCGCCCGGCGTCAGCTTCAGCTGCGCGAGGCGGTCCGGACGCGTCCAGATGCGCATCGCGTAATCCTTGGCGCCGAAGATCTGCACGTTGGTGGTACCCGGGATGCGTTTCAGCGCATCGAGCACGTTCAGTGTCACGTAGTTCGAGATGAACAAGTCGTTGCGGCTGCCGTCGGGCGAGCTGAAGGCAATGACCTGCAGGAACGACGACGAGCCTTTCTCCACGGTGACGCCCTGGCGCCGCACTTCCAGAGGCAATCGCGGTTCGGCCTGCTTGACGCGGTTGTTGACGTTCAGCGCGGCCTTGTCGACGTCTGAGCCGATGTCGAAAGTGACCTGGATCTCGACCACGCCGTTCGAGGTCGAGGTCGAGCTCATGTAGAGCATGTTCTCGACGCCGTTGATCTGGTTTTCCAGCGGCGCGGCCACCGTCTGCTCGAGGGTCTGGGCCGAGGCGCCGGGATAGATGGCGCGCACGGTGACCACCGGCGGGGCGATCTCGGGATACTGCGCGATCGGCAGCACGCGCATCGAGGCGAGGCCCGCGAGCACGATGAATATCGACAGCACGACCGCGAAGATCGGCCGGTCTATGAAGAATCTGGAGAGCATGGTCGTTCCGCGCTCAGGATTTCACGGCGGACTTGGCCGCCGGCTTGGCGGCAGGCTCCGCCGGTTTCGCCGGCGGTTTGCC
>JBMTEY010000197.1:0-3817 GCA_049433545.1 Burkholderiales bacterium
GAGCGCCTCGCGCCGCGGCTGAAGGCGCTGGGCTGGCACCTGCAGTTCTATCTCGACCTCGTGAAAATGCCGCAGGCGGAAGAACAACTGGCGAAACTGCCGATCACCATCGTCATCGATCACTTCGCCCGCTGCCCGGCCGCGGACGGCGTGACATCACCGGCATTCCAGGCGCTGCAACGGCTGGTGAGCCGTGACAACGTGTGGGCCAAGATCATGGGCCCCTACTTCGTATCGAAGAATGCGCCGCTGTATCCGGAAGTCACGCCTATGGCGCGTGCGCTGGTGGCTGCCGCACCGGAGCGCATCGTCTGGGGCACCGACTGGCCGCATCCCGGCGCGCGCGCGTTGATGCCCGAGGATGCCTTGCTCGCCGATCTGCTGGTGGAGTGGGTGCCGGATGAAAAGCAACGGCACAAGGTACTGGCGGAAAATCCGGCCCGGCTCTACGGATTCTGAAAATACAAATAAAAACAAATACTTATGATTTACCGCCTTTGTCACGGTCGAGGGCGCGCAGATGCGCGAGTTTCTCGGCGATCTTCGCCTCCATGCCGCGCTCGGTGGGCTCGTAGAGCGTGACCGGCGGCATGCCGTCGGGCAGGTAGTGTTCGCCGGCCGCATAAGCTTCCGGCTCGTCGTGGGCGTAACGATATTCCTTCCCGTAGCCCAGATCCTTCATCAGTTTCGTCGGCGCATTGCGCAAATGTTCGGGTACCGGCAGCGAACCATCCCTGCCCACCAGTTCACGCGCGCGGCCGAATGCAACATACGCCGCATTGCTTTTCGGTGCGACGGCGAGATACAGCGCGGCCTGCGCCAGCGCCAGCTCGCCTTCGGGCGAACCGAGGCGCTCGTAGGTTTCGCAGGCGTCGAGCGTCATGCGCAGCGCTCGTGCATCGGCCAGCCCGATGTCCTCGACGGCCATGCGGATCAGCCGGCGACCGAGATACAGCGGATCGGCGCCGCCGTCGAGCATGCGTGTGAGCCAGTAGAGCGCGGCATCCGGTGAAGAACCACGCACTGACTTGTGCAGCGCCGAGATCTGGTCGTAGAAGGCATCGCCGCCCTTGTCGAAGCGGCGCAGGCTCTGGGTCAGCGTCTGTTTGACGAACGCTTCATCGATGTCGGTCCGGTTGCCCTGTGCTGCAGCCGTGCCCACCTGCTCCACCATGTTCAGCAGGCGTCGCGCATCGCCATCAGCATAAGCCACCAGCGCACTGCGGGCCTCATCTGAAAAACTCGATTTAATCAATAGCTTGTCTGCTGCGCGTGAGAGCAAACCAGCCAGATCATCATTGCCCAGCGGCTGCAGCACATAAACCGCGGCGCGCGAGAGCAAGGCGCTGTTGACCTCAAACGAAGGATTTTCGGTGGTCGCACCGATGAAGGTAATCAGCCCCTGCTCGACAAAGGGCAGGAAGGCGTCCTGCTGCGATTTGTTGAAGCGGTGCACCTCGTCGACAAAAAGGATGGTGCGGCGTCCGCTCTGCTGCAGCACGACTTCGGCACGTGCCACGGCTTCGCGGATTTCCTTGACCCCGGCGAGTACTGCGGAGATCGCGATGAATTCTGCGTCGAAGGCCTGCGCCATCAGCCGCGCCAGCGTGGTCTTGCCCACGCCTGGCGGCCCCCACAGGATCATCGAGTGCGGCTTGCCAGCTTCGAAGGCGAGACGCAGCGGCTTGCCGGCGCCCAGCAGGTGCTGCTGCCCAACCACGTCGTCCAGCGTGCGCGGCCGCATGCGTTCGGCCAGCGGCGCGTCGGGCTCACGTTTCGCGAACAGGTCGTTCACGGGCGGCGGCCGCTGTTATTCGCTGATGACGTCCGCGCCGGGAGGCGGAGCAAAGCGGAACACCTCGGCGGCGATGCGCGGATTGCGCTCGACGTCGGCGAAGGTGATCACCGTGACCTGGCCGAACTGGTCGCGCAGTTCCATGGCTTCCAGCCCGGCCTTGCCGAAACCCATGCGCACACGTTCGAACACGGTGTCGCGGCTTTTCGGCACCGCATCCAGCCAGTCGAGACCGTTCTGCATGCCCGCATTGGACAGCGTGAAATCGCGCTCGAGATCATTACTGCCGGCAAGCAGCGCCGCGGGACTCGCCCCCAGCGCGCGATCGAGCTTGCGCACCGTGACCTGGTTGAGGTCCTTGTCATGGATCCACAGCCGGCTGCCGTCGCCGACGATGCTCTGCTCATAAGGCTTGGTGTAATCCCAGCGGAATTTGCCGGGACGCGAAAACTGCATCACGCCCTGCGCCTGCTGCAGCGGCTTGAGGTTCCTGTCGAGCACCATCTGCGCGAAACGCGCCTTCAGCGTCTGCGTCTGGCCAAGGAAGACCTTCAGCGCCTCGGTGCCGGCAGCAGTGGCGGCAAGCGGCGCCAGCATCAGCATGAACAGGACAATACGCATCAATTGCTCTTGCGCTCGCGCTCGATGTTGGTGATCCGCCCCGAGCGCAGCGTGACGGTGGTCAGGTGCGGGATGGCCGGCGTCGGAAAATAATAAAACGACTTCTGGCCTTCGCGGAAATTGTCCAGCGACTGGTGGTCGGGTTTACCGGCGCGCAGCACCAGTTCACCTTCGGTCATGCCGTGCTCGAGGCGGATGTAGACCTCGAACGGCATGCCGCGCGGTTGCGCATCGGCGGCAGTCGCCACAGCCGGGCACAACAGGGCCAGCAGGATCAGGATTCGGGTGAGCATGTACTTCAGACCGTGTCCGGAAGGGAAAGTTGTCTGCCGGCCGCGTTTAATCGGCGTCCGAGGCTGACGCCGGCGCCAGCACTTCACGGTTGCCGTTGGACTGCATGGGCGAAACCAGCCCGGAGCGCTCCATCTGCTCGATCAGCCGCGCCGCCCGGTTATAGCCGATGCGCAGGTGGCGCTGCACCAGGGAAATCGACGGCCGCCGCGTCTTCAGCACGATCGCCACGGCCTGGTCGTAGAGCGGATCGGCTTCGCCGTTGCCGCCCTCGCCGCCGTCGATGCCGGCCTCAGCCGAAGCCTCGGGGCTTTCGAGGATTTCCTCGATGTACTGCGGCTGCGCCAGACTCTTCAGGTGGTCCACAACCTTGTGCACTTCCTGGTCGTCAACGAAGGCGCCGTGCACGCGCTGGGTATAACCCTGCCCCGGCGGCAGGTACAGCATGTCGCCCTGCCCCAGCAGCGCCTCGGCGCCCATCTGGTCAAGGATGGTGCGCGAATCGACCTTGGCCGACACCTGGAAGGCGATCCGCGACGGTATGTTGGCCTTGATCAGGCCGGTGATGACGTCGACCGACGGCCGCTGCGTGGCGAGTATCAGGTGGATGCCGGCGGCGCGCGCCTTCTGTGCCAGCCGCGCGATCAGTTCCTCGATTTTCTTGCCGACCACCATCATCAGGTCGGCCAGTTCGTCGATGACCACCACGATCAGCGCCATTTCGTGCAGCGGCACCGGATTCTCCGGCGTCGAGCTCAGCGGATTGTTCAGCGGCGCCTTTTTCTTGATTGCGTCGCGCACTTTCTGGTTGAAACCCGCCATGTTGCGCACGCCCAGCATAGACATCAGCTTGTAGCGGCGCTCCATTTCACCGACACACCAGTTCAGCGCGTTGGCCGCCTGGCGCATGTCGGTGACCACCGGCGCCAGCAGGTGCGGTATGCCCTCGTACACCGACAGTTCGAGCATTTTCGGGTCGACCAGGATCAGGCGCACCTGCGACGGCGGCGCCTTGTAGACCAGCGACAGGATCATCGCGTTGATCGCCACCGACTTGCCGGAGCCCGTGGTGCCGGCCACCAGCAGGTGCGGCATGCGCGCGAGGTCGGC
>JBMTEY010000198.1:0-3812 GCA_049433545.1 Burkholderiales bacterium
CGCGAACGGCCGCGGTCCACCCGGTAAAAACGTTCGGTCAGACGGGGTATGTGCTGCGGCGAGATGCCGATTCCGGTGTCGCGCACGGCAAACACCGCGCCGCCATCATCCGTGTCCTGCCACGACAGCCGCACCTCCCCCCCTGCCGGCGTGTAACGCACGGCATTGCTGACCAGGTTGCCGAACGCGCTGCGCAACTCGTCCGCCGCGCCGTTGATCCAGGCCGGGCTTTCCAGCACCAGCAGCACTTTGTGCTGCCCCGCCGACAGCGCCAGTGCGTCGTGGTACAGCGCGCGCACGATGTCGGGCGCGTTGACCGGCTCTTCCCGTGCCGGATTGCCCTCGGATTCGAGCCGCGACAGCGTCAGCAGATCCTCGACCAGGCCCTGCATGCGCCTGGTCTGGTCGCTCATCATCGGCACCGAGCGGCGGATCAGCGCCGGATCCGGATTCTCCATGTCGGCAATGGTTTCGAGGAATCCGCCGATGACGGTCAGGGGCGTGCGCAGTTCGTGCGACACGTTGGCGACAAAATCGCGGCGCATGGTTTCCACGCGTTCACGATCGGTCACGTCCCGGCTGATGATCAGTTTGCGGTTGGCCTCGTAGGGCACGATCAGCACCGACAGGATCAGCGCGCCTCCGCTTGAACTCTTCAGCGTCAGCGGATCCCCGTAACCCTCCGCATCCAGGGCTTCGACGAATTGGGGCTGGCGCACCAGGTAGGTGATCAACTGTCCGGTGTCGCGGCGCGGATCCAGTCCGAAATGCAGTTCCGCCTTGGGATTGCACCATTCGATCTGGTTCTTGCCGTCCAGTATCACCAAGCCGTCGGGCATCGCCATGCCCGCCTGGCGGAAATCCTGCAGGGTTGCCGTCAGCCGGGACTCGCTGCGCCGCTGCCGCCGCAGCAGGTGATAAAACGCCCCGAACACATCGTCCCAGAGACCCGAACTGTCGGGAACCGCCTCGGGACGCGGATCCTTCAGCCACTGCGCCAGCCGCGCCAGGTGGCTGACATGGTGCAGCAGCATCAGCAGCAGCAGGAACGCCAGCACGGCATATCCCGCCGCCTCGCCGGAAATCAGCCGGGCCAGCACCGTCACGCACAACGCCCCTGCGAGACGGAATAAAAAACCCTTCCAGATATTGTTCACCGCTGCGTTCCCGTTGCCTGCTGCGGCAATTGTCGCACAGCGTCGTGAAAACTCAGTTCACGGACAGCCGGTAACCCGAGCTGCGCACGGTCTGGATCAGCCTGTCGTGCCCGGTAGGTTCCAGGGCCTTGCGCAGGCGGCGGATGTGCACATCCACCGTCCGTTCCTCGACAAACACGTGGTCGCCCCAGACCTGGTCGAGCAGCTGCACCCGTGTGTAGACGCGCTCGGCATGTGTCATGAAAAAATGCAGCAGCCTGAACTCAGTGGGGCCGAGCTGCAGCGGCGTTCCATTGCCGATGACACGATGGCTGGCTGGGTCAAGCTGCAATCCGGACAGGCTGACGATGTCATCGGTGGCCTGCGGCGTGCGCCGCCGCAGCAGCGCTTTGACGCGGGCGTTGAGTTCGCGTGGCGAGAACGGCTTGGTGATGTAATCGTCGGCGCCGGTTTCCAGCCCGGCGAGCTTGTCCTGCTCCTCGGCACGTGCCGTCAGCATGATCAGCGGCACGGTCTGCGTCCGCCTGTCGGTGCGCAGGCGGCGCGCGAATTCAATGCCATTGATGCCCGGCAGCATCCAGTCGAGCACGATCAGGTCCGGCAATTCGTCGCGCACCATGCGCAACGCCTGTTCTGCCGAATCGGCGCGCAGGGCACGGTGTCCCGCCAGTTCCAGGTTGCAGGCAACCAGTTCCTGGATGGCCGGTTCGTCTTCCACTACCAGTATCGTCGCTGACATGGTTGTTCCTGATGCAGTCTATGGGGTTGTCATGCCCGCGAATATTATGACCCTGTTGTTACAGCGCTGTGACAGCTCCGCGACGCGTAATCCTAACCCTTTAACTTTCAAGGGTAATTTTGTATTTCCCCGGCCTCGGTTATGATGCGATACCGCGATACGCCGCAATATCATCTGCTTTTCAGAAACTCCAGAAACCCATGGCCGGACTCAACAATACTGTGCCGCAGCCCACTGCAATTACCCTCCACCAGACATCGCGTCTGCTGGAAATTTCGTTTGCCGACGGCAAGACATTCCGCCTGCCCTGCGAATTCCTGCGGGTGTTTTCGCCATCCGCGGAAGTCCGCGGCCACGGCCCGGGACAGGAAGTGCTGCAGACCGGCAAACGCGATGTCGGAATCACCGCGGTGGAGCCGGTGGGCCAGTATGCCATCCAGTTGCGCTTTTCCGACGGCCACGATACCGGCATTTATTCCTGGGACCTGCTCTACGATTACGGCCTGCAGCAGGAAACGATGTGGCAGCAGTATCTGCAGCGCCTGCAGGAAGCCGGCGCTTCCCGCGACAAAACCTGACACGGACGCTCCATACCGTGCATCCGCTCCCCGTCTGCCGATGAAAACCACGGACTTCGGATTCCGCAAGGTCGCCGAGGAGGAAAAGGCGCGCAAGGTCGCCGAGGTGTTCGATTCGGTTGCCGGCCGCTACGACCTGATGAACGACCTGATGTCGGCAGGCCTGCACCGCCTGTGGAAACGTTTCGCGGTCGAACAAAACCTGGTGCGGCCCGGCGAACGCGTGCTCGACGTCGCCGGTGGCACCGGTGACCTGACGCGGCTGTTCGCGCGCCGCGTGGGCACCGCGGGCAGCGTCATCACCACCGACATCAACGCGCAGATGCTGCGCCGCGGCCGCGACCGCCTGTTCGACGAGGGGCTGATGGTGCCGGCAGCCCGCTGCGATGCTGAAAAACTGCCGTTCGCCCCCGCATCCTTCGACTGCGTCTGCGTCGCCTTCGGTCTGCGCAACATGACGCACAAGGATGCGGCGCTCGCCGAGATGACCCGCGTGCTGCGCCCCGGCGGCCGCCTGCTGGTGCTCGAATTTTCCCGCGTCTGGCAGCCGCTGGCGCCGCTCTACGACACCTATTCATTCCAGGTGCTGCCGCGCCTGGGCCGGCTGGTGACCAATGACGCCGACAGTTACCGCTATCTCGCGGAGTCGATCCGCATGCATCCGGACCAGGAAACGCTGAAGCAGATGATGGAACGCGCGGGCCTGGAACGCGTCGAATACTTCAACCTCGCCGCCGGTGTCGTCGCACTGCATCGCGGCATCCGTTTCTGAGTCGGTGCCGGTATCGCCGGCATTTATGGAATTATTATAAGTATTTGATTTAATTTATTATTTTAATAATGCTCGCAGCATCACCCCGTCGCTATAATGCGCGGGTTGTATCCACAGGAGGTTGCCATGAAAAAATTATTCACTGCCCTGATCGTATTGTGCGGAATGTCGATGATCGCGATCGACGTCGAAGCCCGCCGCCTCGGCGGCGCCAGGAATCTCGGTATGCAGCGCAACGTGCAGCAGGCGCCCAAGCCGCCCGCGCAACAGCAGCAAGCCGCCGGGACGCAGGCGCAGCCGCAACCCGCCGCTGCCGGCAACAAATGGATGGGACCACTCGCGGGCCTGGCAATGGGCGCCGGACTGATGGCGCTTTTCATGAACAACGGCATCGCCGGCGTACTGGCCGGCCTGCTGCTGCTGGCCGCCATTGCCGGGGTTGCGGTGCTCGCGTTCCGCGCCTTGCGCGGACGCGCCGAAAACGCGCCCTTGCAATACGCCGGCAATCAGCCCGGTTCGGCCGCGCCGCTTTCCGCCGGCCCTGCCGCCCACTCGCTGGCGGCCGG
>JBMTEY010000199.1:0-3793 GCA_049433545.1 Burkholderiales bacterium
TGCGCATTCCTGCTCATCTCCGCCCGCCTCGCGTTCGGTCCACTGCGCCGCTCGGGGCGCGCGGCTGCGCATGGAGCGCGGCCGCCATTGCTTGCCCGCATGGCAGGTGCCGCCAGGGGCGCGCGGGCGCGCGTCGTTGTAAAATAAATATACCTCAATACATGGCTCGCACGCGACGCGGTTCCTTTTCGAAACTCGCGCGAGGTGGAATCATAAACACATTATTCGTTGTTCAATTCTTGATGGAACGCTCCCTCGTGAAATGCGACGACGCAACGGCGTGAAAGGAACGTTCGGGCGGCGGAGTCAACGGCGGACGGACTCAAGCCGAGGGAACGCCGGTCTCAACCTGCGTTTCGAGGAGAGAGGCGAGCGTGATGGCGATCTTGGCGGCGTCGTTCTGGCGAACGCGCATTTCCAGCTTGCTTTCGACGCCGGTTTTCTTATCCTTGAAGTTGAAGATGGCTGTTTGGAACTCGGGGTAAGAATCGCCTCCGTGGAGCGCCGCGTCCATGCCGACGCGCTCCTCGTACTCGCTCACGCGGAGAATCTGAAACTTTTTCAGCAACAGAACCAACGGGATGAAGGTGCAGGCGACCCAGAGGCACAATGAGAGGATGTAGATGATCGACGCGGCGAAAACTTTACCACCGAGTTCGCAGCCGTACAACGCGCCGCACCCTTGGTAGTTCGTGCCGAAGACTTGTTGAAGGTAGCCCTTGCGTGAGAAGAGCGCCGCGGCGATGATGCCCCAGATACCACCGAAAAAGTGAACCGGGACGGCATCGACGACGTCATCGAGGCGCCATTTGTGCGTCATGAGCCAGCTGGTCGAGACGTAGATGACGCCGGCGACGACACCGATGAGCAAGGCGAACGCGGTATCGATGAAAGCCGCGGACGCAGAGATGGAGACCAATCCGCACAGAGCGCCGAAGACCATTCGTTGCGGTCTGAACGCATTGGGATGATACCACAGATCGATCACCATGGTGACGAAACCGCCCGTGGCGCCGCCGATGGTGTGAATGAGACCGACGCGGCACACGGACGCGATGTGCGGTCCAGCCAAGGTTTTGATGCTTCCGCACGTGAAACCGTACCATCCGTACCACATGATCATACCACCGACGACTTGAAACACCGGGCTCTGCTGCGCCATGACGTTCGGTTCGCGTTGACCCTCGGGGAACCGCCCCTCGCGCGGGCCGATGATCGCGATCGCGATGAGCGCGCACAAGCCGCCGACGGCGTGCACGAACCCACTCCCGGCGTAATCGAGCGCGCCCGTCTTAAACAACGCCGCACCACTCGAGCGCACGGGCGCGAGCCATCCATCATCCCCCCACTGCCAGTGTAACACCACCGGAAAGATGATCGCCGACACCGTGGCGCACATCGCCAGGTATCCGCGAAACGAGCACCGCTCCGCCACCGCGCCGCTCACGATCGTCGCGCTCGTCGCGCTAAAACACATCGCAAAGAATCCACGCGTATACGTCGACACCACCTCTCCCGTGTTCTCCAAACTCGAGAACGCGCGCGCGCGCAGCGCGCGCCGCCAACTTGGCATTGCGGACCAGGGTCTGCGGGTCGGCACCATGATCAGGAAAGACCACAATGCCGATCATGGCGTCTACCTCGAAAGTGCGGTCGCCAATCGGGATCGGTGGCTGCAGCGCGCCAAGTATCTTGTTCGCGGCGAGTATCGCGACGCCTTCGCCCGCGATGCGCGGCAAAAGACATGCGAACTGGTCACGGCTTACCCGACCGAGCTGATCCTGCTTGCGCAGGACGCCTTCGCGCATGCGCCGCGTGACGCGCAGCATGAATGCCTCGCCCTTCTGCAGCCCGAGCTGATGATCAATCTGCTCGACTTTGCCGACCTGCAACAGCAGCAGGCCGAGCTGTTTGCCGTCTTTCTTGTGGCTCTCGATTGCGGCGCGGAAAATTTCCATGAAGGCCGAATACTCGGGTGTGGGCAGCGTGCGCACCACGCCGCCCTCCTCCTGGCCGCGGGCAGCCAGCGATGCCAGCAATGCCATCTGCAGAAAATTGAAGCGCTGCAGCGCCAGCAGGCTGTCGGTGCAGCGTTCGGGTTCGCCGGCATAAAGGCGCATTGCGCCTCGCGTCATTGCGCTTTGGAACCGCAAGCAATCGCGCCGCATGCGTTCCAGCGGCTCCCCTTCGGCATCCAGCGCCCACTCGCCGAGCGCCGCGGTAATCTGCGCGGTATCGGCGTCGCCCGAAACGGCGGTGCTGGCGAAAGCAACGTCAAGCGCACCAGCGGCCGGAACAAACAAATCGGGAGCACGTTCACGCACGTCACGAAATACCGCGGCCACGGTAGCCAGCGTATCGGCGCCGGCGCCGAATTCCCCTGCGAGGCCGGCAATCAGAGCGCCCAAGCCGACGCCCTGCTCGGCGACGCCTTCTTCAGAGGAAGAATTCGGAGGGATCGATGGGGACACTGCCCTGCTCCAGGGTGCGTTTGATGCGATAGGGTACTCCAGGGGAGGCTTTCGGATCCTTGGACAGATCGAGGATCAGCTGCGGCTTGAGTAGGTTGCCCTTGGCGTCGAGCACCAGCATCACGCGGGGCAGCAGGCGGCGCACCATGTTCTGGGCAATCACGATGCCCACTTCTCCGGAATTCATCTCCACCAGCGCACCGACCGGGAATATGCCTATGCATTGCACAAACTGCTCGACCAGCGGACCGTCAAACAGCACGTTGCGTGCGTTGTACAGCTGGTTGAGCGCGTTCGAAGGCGAATTGGTCTCGGCATAAGAACGCGCGTGGGTCATCGCATCAAAACAATCGACCAGTCCGGCGATCGAGCCGAACAGTCCGATCTGCTCGGCCTTCAGGCCTTTCGGATAACCGCTGCCGTCGTAACGCTCATGATGCAGGGCAGCGATCGCAGGCAACTCGGGCGGCAGCCCGGGCGTGTCCCTGAGGATGGAAATCGATTGCGCAAGGTGGCTGCGGCATACCATCAGTTCCGCCTTGG
Source organism: Burkholderiales bacterium (assembly GCA_049433545.1). Classification (GTDB taxonomy): domain Bacteria; phylum Pseudomonadota; class Gammaproteobacteria; order Burkholderiales; family SG8-41. The sequence continues at coordinate 3,015 of JBMTEY010000199.1, forward strand.
AAAGCGGCCCCTGCTTGGTAACCACCTCTTCGGGCACTGCCGTCATACCGACGTCCTGCAGCAAACCGACCATCCCCAGCAAGTCGAGCTGATCGCGCGGCAACTGCAGGAAGCGGCCGAAGGTCAGCATGTATATCGACACGCCGAAGGCCCGGTCAAGCGTATGCCCGCCCTTTTCCTTCAGCTTTGCAAGCAGCATCATCGCGTCGGGAATGCGCACGACGCTGTCGGTCATGTTGGTGACCGCCTCCTGGACCCGTGGTGCATCGAGGGCCTTGCCGGCCTCGACGTTGCTCATGATGTCCTTCAGCACCACCTCGGTCTGGCGCTGGGCAGTGCGCGCAACCGGCAATTCTTCATCGACGGTGGCTTGCTCTCGATAGGTGACCTTGTTCTTGAGATCGTGGTCAGTACGCTGGGACCCAGCGGCACCGCGGGCCGTTTGACCGACGGCCCACCCACATCACCCGCTTGCAACTGGCTGCGATCGGGCAGATCAGGCCCCTTGTCGAGGTCGATGTAGACTTTCTTGCAGTATTTTTTCAGGGCCTCCAGCTGCTTGTCGTTGCTGAGTACGAAACCCTGGTACATGGACGGGGTTTCCGTCCATGGCCGGTCGAGTTCGGAGATGAACACGCCGAATTCGAGCTGCTCTACAGGAACTTCTTTTTTCATTCTGTTGGTATCAGTCCGCTGCCGCCGGTGTCCCCCTGGCAGCTACTTGGGGATTTTCCGTCCTGCGCGCCATGCGCGCAAGCGGCGCCCGAATCGTGGTCAGA
>JBMTEY010000200.1:0-3753 GCA_049433545.1 Burkholderiales bacterium
GTTTAGTTCACGGTTCACTGTCGATGCACTGACGGCTGCTAGTCTTCTATCGCGCCATTCAGCTATGAGTTTGCCCGACAGGGCAGAGGCTTTGCGCTTGCATACGGGGTCTCGCTGCAAGGCGGCGATGCAAATGGTTTCGTTTCTGTGCCCCTTATGTGTGGGGGAAACCTCGCGAGCGTAGCGGTCTAGGATGTCGCCAAGAGTCTGTTTATCCGCTTCGGTTCGGTCAAGAAAAAGTCCCCTGTCGAGTTCGTTCTCGATTTGGCGCGCCCACTGTTGAGCCGCTCGAAGCGTGCTAAAGCACTTGGAAAGGGAGGGGTGTCCGTGACGCCGTATCTGGACTTGATAACCTGCTTGGCGGCGGGAAATTGCGGCCATACGCAAACCTCACTGTGTAAGATTTGTGTAATCGCCGACAAATTAGGGGCATTTTTTCCCACAAAAATCGGTAAGTCTTTGATTTTTTGTGGTGGGCGGTACTGGGATCGAACCAGTGGCTTCCACCGTGTGAAGGTGGCACTCTACCGCTGAGTTAACCGCCCGAGCCGGCGCGGATTTTACCACCGGTCGCGGACGCGGCCAAACCGCCGCATATGGCTGGCTATAATGCGGCCACTCCATGCAAACGAAGAACATCACCGTCATTGGCGCCGGCATCGTCGGCATTACCACCGCCAGTTACCTGCGCCGCGACGGCCACCAGGTCACTGTCGTCGACCGGCGGCCGCCCGGCGAATACTGCTCCTTCGGCAATGCCGGCATCCTTAGCCCCGGATCCTGCGTGCCGATCGCCATGCCCGGCATCCTGTCGCAGGTGCCCGGATACCTGCTCGATCCGCTGGGGCCTCTGGCCCTGCGCTGGTCGTACCTGCCCAAGGCGCTACCGTGGCTGCTGCGCTTCGTCGCCTCCGCCGACGTCAAACGCGTGGAAAAAATCGCCGACGGCTTGCGCGCGCTGCTCGGCCAGACCTTCGACGCCTATGCGCCGCTTGTCAAAAACGCCAGCGTCGAAGATCTAATCCATAAGAGCGGTTACATGGTGGTGTATTCCACGCGCCGCGCCTACCAGGCCGACGCGCTGGGCTGGAAACTGCGGCGAGATCGCGGCGTGGTGATCGACGAACTGGATGCTGCCGAGGTCAAACGCCGTTTGCCCGGCCTGCACGGAGACCATGAGCTGGGCCTGTTCCTGCACGACCACGGCTGGTGCGCCAATCCCGAGCGGCTGACCAAGTCGCTGGCCGCGCAGTTCGAGCGCGACGGCGGGAAAATCCTGCAGCGCAGGGTGCTCGGCATCGATGTCGGGCCGGACGGCCCGCGCGCGCTGCGCACGGATGCCGGCGATCTGCCGGTGGAGCACCTGGTGATCTGCGCCGGCGCGCATTCGAACGAATTCACCGCGCAGCTGGGCGACGCCGTGCCGCTCGAAGCGGAGCGTGGCTACCACATCACCTATTCCGATCCACGTTTCCAGTTGCCGATGCCGGTGATGGTGCCGGAGCAGAAGTGTTTCGTGACGCCGATGGAAATGGGCCTGCGTATCGCAGGTCAAAGCGAATTCGCCGGGGTCAACGCCGAGCCGAATTACGCGCGCGCCGATGTGCTGGGCAAACTGATGCAGCGCATGTTCCCCGGCATCAGTTCTGTTGATGCCACCAAATGGATGGGGCGCCGGCCGTCGATGCCGGATTCGACACCGGTGATTTCTCCGGCGACGCGCTTTGCCAACGTGCACTACGCCTTTGGCCACGGCCACGTCGGCCTGGTCGGCGGCGCACCCACCGCCCGCCTGGTCGCCGACATGATCGCGGGGCGTGCGCCGCGCATTGATCTTGCGCCGTATCGCGTGACGCGGTTTTAGGCTGAGCGACTGCGATATATCATAAGTATCTGATTATATTAATAAAATTGTCACCGGCGCAGGGCGCTACGCCAGCCCTGAAGTCGAAGCCGTCAGGCCTGCGCTGAGCCCTCGCGTAAAATGGCGCATTTTTCCGGCCCGCCATGATCCGCACCCGCTTCGCTCCCAGTCCCACCGGTTACCTGCACATCGGCGGCGCGCGCACCGCGCTGTTCTGCTGGGCCTATGCCAAGCAGCAGGGCGGCAGCTTCATCCTGCGCGTCGAAGACACCGACCGCGAAAGATCCACCGACGCTTCAGTGCAGGCCATACTCGACGGCATGCGCTGGCTGGGCCTCGATTACGAAGGCCCGTATTTCCAGATGCAGCGGCTGGAGCGTTACCAAAAAGCGGCCGAGCAGCTGATGCGCGATGGTCACGCCTACCACTGCTATGCCACGCGCGAGGAAATCGATGCGCTGCGCGAGCAGCAGCGCGCGCGCGGCGACAAGCCGCGCTACGATGGGCGCTGGCGCCCCGAGAACGCGAAGCGCCTCGGATTGAAGCCGCCGGCAGGCATGGCGCCGGTGATACGCTTTCGCACGCAGGATACCGGTGAAGTGACCTTCAACGACCTGGTCAAAGGCCCGATCACGGTGGCCAACGCCGAACTCGACGACCTGGTGATCATGCGCGCCGACGGCATCCCCACCTACAATTTCGGCGTGGTCATCGACGACATCGACATGGCCATCACCCACGTGGTGCGCGGCGACGACCACGTCAACAACACCCCGCGGCAGATCAACATCTATCGCGCGCTGGGCGCGCAGCTGCCGCAGTTCGCGCATCTGCCGATGATCCTCGGCGCCGACGGCGAGCGCCTGTCCAAGCGCCACGGCGCGGTCAGCGTGATGCAGTACTTCGAGGACGGTTTCCTGCCCGAGGCGCTGATCAACTACCTGGCGCGGCTCGGCTGGTCGCACGGCGACGAGGAAAAATTCACCATGCAGCAGCTGGTCGAATGGTTCGACCTTGCGCACGTCAGCAAGTCGCCGTCGCGCTTCGACCCGGAAAAACTCGCCTGGCTCAACCAGCAGTACCTGAAAGAGGCGGACGATGCGCGGCTGGGCGGACTGATGAAGCCCTTCCTCGAACGCGACGGCTGCGACCTTGCCCAAGGCCCGGCCACGGATCGCGTCGCCGCGCTGCTGAAAGAGCGCGTCAGCACGGTGGAGGAACTGGCGGATGCCGCGGTCTACTTCTACCGCCGCATCGAACCGGCCGCAGAACTGCGCGCGCAGCACTACACCGCGGACGTGAAGCCGGCGCTGGCCGCCTTCCTTGCGCAATTGCAGAGCGTGGAATGGAGCAAGGCCGCGATTGCCGCCGCGTTGAAGGCGATATTGGCTGAACACAAGCTGAAACTGCCGAAACTGGCGATGCCGCTGCGGGTCATGGTCACCGGCGGCCCGCAATCACCCTCTATTGACGCCACCCTGGAACTGATGGGGCGCGTGGAGGTGGTGGCGCGGATGACGCAGGAATTGACGGCTTTTCCATAGCGAGTTTCGCGGTTTACAGGGTAGGGTCGCATCGGTATAATTCGCCGCTCTCGTGGGGGTATAGCTCAGCTGGGAGAGCGCTTGCATGGCATGCAAGAGGTCAGCGGTTCGATCCCGCTTACCTCCACCAGCAGAACACCTCGCTGCAAACAAGACGTAGTCCCTATCGTCTAGAGGCCTAGGACATCGCCCTTTCACGGCGGTAACCGGGGTTCGAATCCCCGTGGGGACGCCAGCTTTACTCCGGTAACGGGTAACCGATACCGGATATTGAATTGACGCGTGGCTGCGTTGACGTGACTGGCTTTTTCTGTGCCAGGTTGAATGTTGTATTTTTCAACCTGG
>JBMTEY010000201.1:0-3724 GCA_049433545.1 Burkholderiales bacterium
ACCACCGGGAAAGTGACCCGTGGCCGCATCGGCGTGGTGATCCAGCCGCTGACCAAGGAACTGGCGGACGGTTTCGGTCTGGGCAAGCCCCAGGGCGCCCTGGTGAATTCGGTCGAGAAGGGCGGTCCGGCAGACAAGGCAGGCGTCGAGGCCGGCGACGTGATACTGGCGTTCGACGGCAAACCGGTGGCCGCATCCGAGGACCTGCCGCGCATCGTCGGCGGCACCCGCCCCGGCACCAGGGTTACAGTCAGGGTCTGGCGCAACAAGGCCGCACGCGAACTGCAGGTCACGGTCGCGGAACTCAATGATGAACGCCAGGCACGGCAGAGGGGCGGCAAGCCGCAGCCGCCGGCAGTCGCACAGTTCGGCATGGGACTTGCCGATCTCAGCGATGCCCAGCGCAAGGAATTGAAGGTAGAGGGCGGCGTGCTGGTGGATAACGTCCAAGGCGCGGCGGCCCGGGCGGGCATCCGCAGGGGCGATGTCATACTCGCCGTGAACAATCAGGACGTTAAATCGGTGGAACAGTTCCGCCAGTTGATGGGCGGTTTCGACAAGGGACGCATCGTGGCACTGCTGGTGCGTAGAGGCGGGAATTCGCTGTACATCCCGTTCCGCATCGACGGCAATGGCTGATCCGCAGCGCCCGGCGCTCACTCTGTACAGCCGGAGCTGGTGTCACCTCTGCGACGACATGCTGGCCGGGTTGCGGGCCATGCAGCCGGACTTCGCGTTTGATCTGGCGGTCGTCGACGTCGACAGCCAGCCGGCACTGGAGGCCGCTTACGGCGAACGGGTGCCGGTATTGACCCACGGCGATCGCGAGTTGTGCCATTACCGGCTGGATCCGACGACGGTTACTGAATACTTGCGGAATTTCCGCTAAAATACGCGACCTTACGAACGGAACGGGGCACTCCGGCGAAGCCAGGGTGCCCCTTTTGCTTGGCCACCGAAGTATTCAGATGCAGCAAATCCGCAATTTCTCGATTATCGCGCACATCGATCACGGCAAATCGACGCTGGCCGACCGCTTCATTCAGCATTGCGGCGGTCTGTCTGACCGGGAAATGGAGTCGCAGGTGCTGGACTCCATGGATCTGGAACGCGAACGCGGCATCACCATCAAGGCGCAGACCGCGGCCCTGAGCTACAAGGCGCTCGACGGCAGGGTTTACCAACTGAATCTGATCGACACACCCGGGCACGTCGACTTCTCCTACGAGGTGTCGCGCTCGCTTTCCGCCTGCGAAGGCGCGCTGCTGGTGGTCGACGCTTCACAGGGCGTCGAAGCGCAGACCGTGGCCAATTGCTACACCGCGATAGAACTCGGTGTCGAAGTGATCCCGGTCCTCAACAAGATGGATCTGCCGCAGGTCGAGCCCGAGCGTGTCGCTGCCGAGATTGAAGACATCATCGGCATACCGGCGAAGGATGCGGTCAGGGTCAGCGCCAAAACCGGCGAAGGCATCACCGAGATCCTGGAAGCGATTGTCCACCAGATGCCGCCGCCCAAAGGTGATCCCGAGGCGCCGCTGAAAGCACTGATCATAGACTCGTGGTTCGACAACTATGTTGGCGTGGTCATGCTGATCCGCGTAGTCGACGGCGTACTGAAACCGAAGGACCGCATACTGCTGATGGCCGGGTCAGGCAATTTCCTGTGCGAACAGGTGGGTGTTTTCACGCCCAAGTCGCAGGCCCGGGAACGCCTGTCTGCCGGGGAGGTGGGTTTTGTCATAGCCGGCATTAAGGAACTGCAGGCAGCCAAGGTCGGCGATACCATCACTCTGGTCAACAGGCCCGCGGCCGAGCCACTGCCCGGGTTCAAAGAAATCAAGCCGCAGGTGTTTGCAGGCCTCTATCCGGTCGAATCCAGCGAATACGAAGCTTTGCGCGACGCACTGGAAAAGCTGCACCTGAACGATTCTTCGCTGCGTTTCGAGCCGGAATCGTCGCAGGCCCTGGGCTTTGGTTTCCGTTGCGGATTCCTCGGCCTTCTGCACATGGACATCGTGCAGGAGCGGCTGGAGCGCGAATACGGCATGTCGCTGATCACCACGGCGCCGACCGTGGTCTACCAGGTGGCGCTGCGCGACGGCACCGTCATGGAAATCGAAAATCCTTCACGCCTACCCGATATCTCGCAGATTGCGGAAATCCGAGAGCCGATGATCACGGCATCCATCCTTGTTCCCGGTGACTACGTCGGACCGGTGATGACGCTGTGCACCGAAAAACGAGGCGCGCAGAAAAACATGCAGTACCTGGGACGCCAGGTGATGTTGACCTACGAACTGCCGCTGAACGAGGTGGTCATGGATTTCTTCGACCGCCTGAAATCGGTGTCGCGGGGTTACGCCTCGCTCGATTACGATTTCCTCGAATACCGTGCCGGCGACCTGGTGCGCCTGGATATCCTGATCAACAATGAACGGGTCGATGCGCTGTCGCTGATCGTCCATCGCGCCAACGCGCAATACCGCGGCCGCGACGTTGCCGAGAGAATGCGCAAGCTGATACCGCGCCAGATGTTCGATATTGCCATCCAGGCCGCGATCGGCGCTCACATCATCGCCCGCGAAACGGTCAAGGCCTTGCGCAAGAACGTTCTCGCAAAATGTTATGGCGGCGACATTACGCGGAAAAAGAAGTTGCTGGAAAAACAGAAAGCCGGCAAAAAACGGATGAAGCAGGTGGGCACCGTGGAAATTCCGCAGGAAGCCTTCCTGGCGATCCTGCAGGCCGAAAAGTAAAGGGGAAGCCGTGCAATTTGCCCTGATCATGCTGTTGCTGCTGGTGGTGACCGGAGCGGTCTGGCTTGCCGAAGCATTGTATTTCCGCAGGCGTCGCGCGGCGGGGGTGCCGCAACCCTGGTGGATCGAATATCCCGCCAGTTTTTTCCCGGTAATACTGGTGGTGTTCCTCCTGCGCTCATTCCTGGTGGAGCCTTTCAAGATCCCCTCGGGGTCGATGCTGCCCACCTTGCTGGTGGGCGATTTCATACTCGTCAACAAATTCACCTACGGCATCCGCCTGCCGGTGATCAACACCCGCCTGGTCGAAATCAATGACCCGCAACGGGGCGAGGTCATGGTCTTCCGTTATCCTGAAAATCCTGCGCTGGACTACATTAAGCGGGTAGTCGGTGTTCCCGGTGATGAAATCGTGTATGCCGGCAAACGGCTGACCATCAACGGCAGGGAAGTCCCGCTGCGCCCCGACGGCGAATACAATTACCTCGAGAGCGGGCTCAACTTTGTTGCGACCGCCCGCTTCCAGGAAAAACTCGGGGATCATGCGCATGCGGTGCTGCTCCAGGCCGGCGTGCCGCCGGTGCAGCTGGGCGGCGTCCAGCGCTTTCCCTTCCGCGACAATTGTGCCTACAATGAGTCGGGTTTCCGTTGCAAAGTTCCTGCACGGCACTACTTCCTGATGGGAGATAATCGGGACAGCAGCAGCGACAGCCGTTACTGGGGGTTTGTGCCGGAACGTAATATTGTCGGCAAGGCATTTATGATCTGGTGGAACTTCGACGACCTCAAGCGCATCGGTCGTTCGATCAACTGATATCCGAAGGGGAGGTCAACATGCAAGCGCAGCGAGGAATTTCTCTGACAGGGTTCATGGTTTTCGCTTTTATCGCGGTAGCCCTGCTGATGCTGGGATTCAAGATCGGCCCGGCATACATGGAGTTCTATTCGATCCAGAAAATCATGAA
>JBMTEY010000202.1:0-3708 GCA_049433545.1 Burkholderiales bacterium
AAGTGGTACGTGAGCTGGGTTCAAAACGTCGTGAGACAGTTTGGTCCCTATCTGCAGTGGGCGTTGGAAGTTTGAGGGGGGCTGCTCCTAGTACGAGAGGACCGGAGTGGACGCATCTCTGGTGTACCGGTTGTCACGCCAGTGGCATCGCCGGGTAGCTAAATGCGGAAGAGATAAGCGCTGAAAGCATCTAAGCGCGAAACTCGCCTCAAGATGAGACTTCCCGGGGACTTGATCCCCCTGAAGGGTCGCGGAAGACCACCGCGTTGATAGGTCGGGTGTGTAAGAGCAGTAATGCTTTGAGCTAACCGATACTAATTGCCCGTGAGGCTTGATCCTATAATTTTGAGCGTGTGCTGATCCCTGGTCGGATCAGTTGGCTCAGGTAGGCTCATGTTAATGTTCGATCAAACCAAGTGTTTGATTTAAATACTAAACTTTACTTCTTCCGGATTGGGCTCGCATGCGGCGGCACTCTGGTGTGCCGCATGTACAGCCAAACAGCTATGCCTGACGACAATAGCGAGTTGGTCCCACCCCTTCCCATTCCGAACAGGGCCGTGAAACGACTCAGCGCCGATGATAGTACGGATTACCCGTGTGAAAGTAGGACATTGTCAGGCACCCATGCAAAAAGCCCGGTCTCGATGAGACCGGGCTTTTTCTTTGGCGCTGCCGGCCTGCGGGGCCGGGAGCTGCGGGACGTTATTCGATCTTCGCCTTGGCACGCAGGTCTTCGATGGTCTTCTGCACGCTCTCGCGCTGTACGATCTGCTGCAGTTGCGGCTTGAGCGTTTCGAAGGGAACCGGGCGCGTGTCATCGAGGCGGATCACGTGCCAGCCGAAATTGGTCTGCACCGGCGTTTCGGTCATGGTGCCTTTTTTCAGCCTGGCCATCGCTTCGGCGAAAGGCCGCACGTAGCCGGTGGGCACGCTCCATTGCAGTTCGCCGCCCTGGCCCTTGCTGCCTTCGTCGCGGGACTTCTCGGCGGCCAGCTTGGCAAAACTGGCGCCGCCCTTGATCTGGGCAATGATGTCCTGCGCCTCTTTCTCGCTGGCCACCAGGATATGGCGCGCCTTGAACTCGTTGGCGGCGGGATGATCCTTGAGGCGTTCATGCGCCTGGCGCATCGCATCCTCGCTGGCCGGGCTGCGCCGTGCCATTTCGTTGATATAGGCGCTGACCAGCACCTGCTGGCGGGCGAGGTCGAGCCGGGCGCCGACCTCGGCATTCTTCTGCAGGCCGAGTTTGACGGCCTCCTGCGCGATGATCTCGCTTTCGATCAGCCGCTTCTTGACCGCGTCGCGCAATTCGGGCGATTCGGGGCGTCCCTGGGCAACGGCATCCTTCAGCAGGATATCGGCGCGGCTCTGGGGAATCGTCACTCCGTTGACCTTCGCGACCTGCGCCTGTGCCGCGGGCGCGTATGCCGCGGTCAGTGCGAACAGCAGGTAAAACATGGTGGAAATACGCATGACTGCTCCTGGTTAAGTGGTCAGATTTCATCCGGTGCATAGGCCTTGATGGCCAGTGCATGAATTTCCTTTTGCATCAGCGATCCCAGCGCGTCGTACACCATCCGGTGGCGCGCCTGGCGCGGCTGGTTCGCAAACGCCCTGGCAACGATGATCAGCTGGTAATGGCCGCCGCCGTCCCTGGCGCCGGCATGGCCGACATGTGCGCCGGATTCATCGAGGATCTCCATGGATTCCGGCGCCAGTGCCGCGAGTCTTTCCCGCATGGCTGCGGCTGTCGTCACGGGCCTACCCCAGTTAAACCGGGATTCATTCCGTTTCTTTTTCCTTCATGTGCGGCGCCAGCATGATTGCCTGTCCGATCACGAACAGGATCATCAGGCCGATGCCGCCGAACAGCTTGAAGTTGACCCAGATGTCGGTGTCGTAGGTGTAGGCCACGTAGATGTTGAGCACACCCATAACTGCGAAGAACGCGATCCATCCCGTCAGCAGCTTCGTCCATACCGGGTCGGGCGCCGTTACCTGTTTTTCCATCATGCTGCGGATCAGGTTTTTCTTGAAGGCAAGCGCGGACACCGCGAGGACCACGCCAAACAGCCAGTAGAGCACCGTCGGTTTCCACTTGATGAAGGTCTCGTCGCGCAGCAGCAGCGTCGCGCCGCCGAAGACCACGATCAGCCCCAGGCTGATCCACTGCATGTTGTCGACCTTGCGCTTCCTGAACCACACCCAGCCGATCTGCACCGCGGTAGCCGCGATGGCGACGCCGGTGGCGACATAGATGTCGAACAGCTTGAACGCCGCAAAAAACAGGATGACGGGAAAGATGTCGAAGAGGAATTTCATGCCGCCAATTATCCCTGCTTAATGCCGGGTAGTCCATTTGGCGAGGCGCGCATGCATCATCTCGCGCACATGGTCGCCATAGACGGTTTTCCGAGATTCGCGCACCCCTTCCTCGTAGAACGCCGCGCAATGCTGCGGCAGATGCGCTTCTAGCAGATCGTAGGCGGCGGCCATGCGTTCGGGCTGCTGCGTGCGCGTGGCGATGATCGCGCAGTTGAAATGCAGGGTCAGCCACGGCTGCCGGGCGGCGACGTCGGTGGCGTCGGCCATGCCGGGCGCGGCGCAGGCGATGATGCTGCAGGCGCGGTCGTAGAGCCTGCCCAGCGTTTCCGGATCCGCGGTGGCATTGGCCTGGCGGGCGAGGGCGTTGACCACGGGTTCGAGCACCGCGATCCGGCCGCCATGAACGGTGATCCATTGCGCAACGTCCAGCGCCAGGTCCTCGACCGCGGCGCGGGCGCCGTCGAGTTTCAGCTGCCAGGCCCACAAACCCATGTCGGACAGGCACTCCAGCGCGTGGGTGCCGAGCTCATCGATTTCCTCCAGCGGCATTTCGTCCTCCGCGTCATCCACCTGGCGGAAGACGTCCAGGCACTGGCGCACCGCGTCGGCAAGCAGCGGCGGCGTCACTTCCTGTCCGGGAAAAGGCCCGGCCTGCGCGAACGCCGAATTCAGCGTTTCTGCGGCCTGGTCAAAGGAGCGGCGCGTCGTGCGGTTCAATTTTTGCGATTCACTCTTTTTCGAACTTGAGCGAAGCCGAGTTGATGCAGTAACGCAGGCCGGTGGGCTGCGGTCCGTCATCGAACACGTGCCCGAGGTGGGCATCGCAGCGGCTGCACAGGACTTCGGTGCGTCGCATGAAAAACGCGTTGTCCTCCTCGGTGGCGACATTGTCGTCCACGGCCGGTTTCCAGAAACTGGGCCAGCCGGTGCCCGAATCGAACTTGGTGTCCGAGCGGAACAGCTCGGTGCCGCAGCAGATGCAGCGGTAGACGCCTTTTTCGTGGTTGTCCCAGTATTCGCCGGTGAACGCGCGCTCGGTGCCCTTCTTGCGCGCAACCTGGAACTGCTGCGGCGTCAGCTGGGTCTTCCATTCATCGTCGGTTTTTGTCACTTTTTCACTCATAATGCCTCCATGGGCTGAGGCCGCAAATGCGGCTGTTAGTTCCGCCCCTCAGTCGTTCATTGTCCAACAACCTTACCGGAACCGCACATGACCATCGCCTACTGGATGATCCTCGTCGCCGGATGCCTGCCGTACTGGCCGACCGTTGTCTCCAAGTGGCGCCGCGACTACGACAACGCGGCGCCGCGCGCCGGAGTCGACAGCCTGCGGCCGCGCCAGCAGCGCGCCTACTGGGCGCAGCTCAACGCCTTCGAGGC
>JBMTEY010000203.1:0-3680 GCA_049433545.1 Burkholderiales bacterium
CGCGGATACCGGCGTCGGCGCCACCATCGCCGCCGGCAGCCAGCGGTGAAACGGCATCACTGCCGCCTTGCCGATGCCGAAGATGAACAGCGCCAGCAGACCGCCGATGGCGGCATTGGATAGTTCGGGCCCGAGTATGCCGCCCGGGGTGAACTCGACGCTGCCCGCCGCGAACCAGGTGGCGACAATGGCGATCAGCAGCAGCGTCAGCGAAGTGCCGAGCAGGTAGCCGAGGTAGGTCCTGCCGCCGCTGCGCGCCTCGTCGTCCTGGTGATGCGTCACCAGCGGATAGGTAATCAGCGTCAGTGCCTCGTAGAACAGGAACAGCGTCAGCAGGTTCGCCGAAAAGGCGATGCCCAGCGTGCAGGCGATGGCCAGCGCAAAACAGGCGAAAAAACGGGCCTGGTGCGATTCGTCGTTGCCGCGCATGTAGCCAATGGAATACAGCGTGCTGACCGGCCACAGCACGGAAGCCACCACTGCGAACAACATGCCCAGCGGCTCGAGCCGGAACGCCAGCGCGGCGCCAGGGAGCACCTCTATGAGAACGATTTCCGGTCGCCCGCCGTCAAGCACTTCGGGCAACAACAGCAGCACGCAGCCCAGCGCGACGGCGGCGGCGGCGAAAGACACCGCCTCGCGCAGGTTCGGCATGTTGCGCGCAAAGGCCACGCCCAGCGCCCCGAGCATCGGCGCGATGACCGCCATCAGCATCAGGCCATGCGCGCTCACCGCAGCCCTCCGAGCATGAACGCCGCGGCATCGCGTGCGCCGCCGAGCGAGAACGATGTATCCAGGCCGAAATAAATGCTTGCGACGACCAGCGCCCATGCCGGCACCAGCCACTGCAGCGGCGCTTCCTCACGCGCTGCGGCGCCGGCCGGCGCTGTGCGCAGGTAGGCAATCTCGACAAAACGCCAGACGTAGGCCGCGGCCAGCAGCGAACTTGCGGCGATCACGCCGAGGATCCACCAGTGGCCATCCTGCAGGGCGGCGAACACCAGATGCCATTTGGTGATGAAACCCGCCGTTCCCGGAACGCCGATCAGGCCCAGCCCCGCCAGCACGATCCCCAGGCTGGTTGCCGGCATGCGCCGGCCCAGTCCCGCCAGCGCCTCCATCCGGCACGTACCCAGCCGCAGCACGACGCAGCCGGCCAGCATGAACAATGCCGTCTTGGTGACGCCGTGATTGAACAGGTGGACGACGGACGCGGTCATGCCGTCGGCATTGGCCAGGCTGAGGCCCAGCGTGATGTAGCCGATCTGCGCGACGCTGGAGTAGGCCAACAGGCGGCGCAGGTCGCGTTCGTAAACAGCCACCAGGGAGGCAACGATCATCGCAGCGGCCGAGAACACCATCAGCATGTCCAGCAGCGCGATTTCCGGGAGCGCCAGGCGCACGCCGAAAACGCCGAAAACGAAACGCAGCAGTACATACACCGACACCTTGGTCACGGTGCCGGCCATGAATGCGGAGACAGCACTCGGCGCGTAGGCATATGCGCCAGGCAGCCAGACATGCAGCGGGAACAGCGCGATTTTCAGCGACAACCCCACGGTGATGAAGGCTAATGCAGCCAGCACCGGGCGGGTCTCCTCCACCGCGGCCAGCCGCACGGCCATGTCGGCAATGTTCAGGGTGCCGGTCATCAGGTACAGCAGACCGACGCCAATCACGTAAAACGTCGCGCCGATGGTGCCCATGATCAGGTACTGGAACGCCGAACGCAGCGCCCGCCGGTCGCGGCCCAGCGCGATCAGCACATAACCTGACAGCGAGGAAATTTCCAGGAACACGAACACGTTGAAGGCGTCGCCGGTGATCACGATACCCAGCAGGCCGCACAGTAACAGCGCAAACATCGCGTAGAACAGGTAGTGGCGGTCGGAAGGCACCTCGGCAATCACGCTGGCACGCGCGTATGGCAGCACCACCGCGGCAATCAGCGCCACCAGCACCAGCACATAGGAACTCATCGCATCGACCCGGTACTCGATGCCCCAGGGCGGCGGCCAACTGCCGAGCGCATAGGAAATGACGCCGGCCTCACGTACCTGGACAAAAAGCAGGATCGCCACGGCAAGAGAGATCCAGCTGACCAGCGTGGCTATCAGCCAGCCGGCGCGGCCACTGCGCAGCAGCACGATCAGCGGCGCGGCCAGCAGCGGCGCCACGACCTGCAGCGCGGGCAGATGATCGAGAATCACGCCTGGTCCCCGTCCTGCCGTTCGATTTCGAGTATCGCGTCTTCCTCGATGCTGCCGTAGGTCTCGTGTATCCGCACCACCAGCGCCAGGCCCAGCGCCAGCGTGGCGACGCCGACGACGATCGCGGTCAGGATCAGCACGTGCGGCAGCGGGTTCGAATAGACCTTGAACTGCTCGGCCACGATGGGGGCGGTGCCGCCGATCAGTTTTCCAGGCGCGATGTAGAGCAGATATACCGAGGTCTGGAAAATCGACAGGCCGACCAGTTTCTTGATCAGGTTGCTGCGCGCAACCACGATGTAGAGGCCCGCCACCATCAGCAGGACGGTGATCCAGTAACTGTAGTGGCCGGCAATGGTCATGCTCATCTCGTCACCGCCATCGTTTCAGTCCTGCGGGTTCCGGCTGCGGCCGGCGAATATGTAGAAAATCTTCAGCATCACACTGCTCACCGTGATCAGCACGCCGAGTTCGACCAGCAGTATTCCGCGGTGCTGCCCGGCCACCGGGTCGGCGGCAAGCACGAAAAAGTCGAGATAGTTCCCGCCCAGTAGCAGCCCCGCCACGCCGACGCCGGCATACAGCAGCACCCCCAGCGCCAGCAAGGCCTCCACCAGGGGATCCGGCACCAGCTTGCGCGCCGCGGGCAGTCCGAAGATCAGCGCATAAAAAATGATCGCCGCCGCGCACATCACGCCCGCCTGGAAACCGCCGCCCGGCCCGAAGTCGCCGTGGAGCTGCACGTAGAGCGCGAACAGCAGCATGAAGGGGATCAGCAGCTTGGCGATGACCCGCAATATGAAAAAATCGCGCATCAGCGGCCCTCGCCCTCTTTGCGCCGGCGGCGCAGCAGCGCGATCACGCCGATGCCCGCGGTGAACACCACGGTGGTTTCGCCCAGCGTGTCAAAGCTGCGGTAGCTGGCCAGCACCGCGGTCACCACGTTGGGCACACCAGTCTCCCTGGGTCCCTCCTTCAGGTAACGCGGCACCACATGGGTGTGTATCGGCGCATCGGGATCTGAAAAGGCCGGCAGCCCCAGCGTGCCGTAGACCAGCGCTGCGCCGACACCGACGGATACCAGCAGCGCCGACCAGGTCCGGCGCAGCGGACGCGACTCGTCGCCGCGCGTCAGGTGCAGCGCGCCCAGGAACAGCACTGTGGAAATGCCGGCGCCGACTGCCGCCTCGGTCATCGCCACGTCCACCGCGTCCAGCGCCACCAACACCGTCGCCATCAGGAAGCTGTAGATGCCGCCGAGCACGACCACTGCAAAAAGGTTGCGCTGGACGATCATCGCCAGCACCAACAGCGTCATCAGCGTCAGCAGTACGTTGACGATCAGCGCTTCGATGATGCCTCCCCCTCCGCCAACAGCGGCTTCAGCCCGCGGGTCAGCGCCGCCTTGCACAGCGCATGCGTCGCCGTCGGACTGGTAAAGAAAATCAGCAGGCCGATGATGATCAGCTT
>JBMTEY010000204.1:0-3663 GCA_049433545.1 Burkholderiales bacterium
TTCGCGCCCGCCGTCGCCGCGGAAAATCACGATGCGCTGCCCCGATACCGCCTGCAGCTGCGGCATATCGAGCAGGCGTTCACTGTCGAACGCGCGTGCCGGGGCAATCACGTCGTTGATGCCGAAGCGTTTGAGTTCCTTGACGCTGCCCTTGCCGACGGCGGCCACGCGCAGCCCGGCGGGCCAGGCGCGACGGGCCGTGACCTGGTTCAATGCGCGCACCACGGCGTTCGGACTGATGAACACGGCGAGATCGTATTCATCCAGCCGTTCGATGACGTCGATCAGCGGCTGCAGGTCGGCGACATCGAGTATCTCGAGTACCGGAAACAGGATGGGATTGCCGCCGGCGTCGCGGATCATGCCTGCGAGCTGCGCGGCCTGGTGCGCCGGGCGCGTGACGACGATGCCGCGGCCGGCCAGCGGACCGGCGTCGCCGGTCATGATTGCATTGCGAGCGCGGCGAGGATGTCGGCGGCGCCGCGACCCTTCAGTTCCGCCGCCAGCTCCAGTCCCAGCGCTTCTGCATCCGCTGCCTGCCCTGCGATCTCGCCACGCACCACGCGCGAGCCGTCGGGCGCGCCGACCAGGCCACGCAGCCGCAGGCTTCCACCGCCGATTTCCGCGAACCCCGCCAACGGCACGTTGCAGCTGCCCGCCAGCGCCAGCGACAACGCGCGCTCGGCGTACACGCATTGTTGTGTGGGCTCATGCACCAGCGGCGCCAGCAGTTCAAACAGGTCAGCACGGTCAGCGCGGCATTCGATGCCGAGCGCACCCTGGCCCACGGCGGGCAGGCACTGCTCGGGCGTCAGCAGCGCGGTAATGCGATCGGCCAGGCCCAGCCGCTTCAGCCCGGCGGCCGCCAGGATGATCGCGCCGTACTGTTTTTCATCCAGCTTGCGCAAACGCGTCTGCACGTTGCCCCGCAGCGGGTCGATCACCAGACCGGGAAAATTCGCGCGCAGCTGGCATTCGCGGCGCAGGCTGGATGTGCCGATGTGCGTGCCCGCGGAAAGCTGGTCAGGACCGGAATACTCATTGGAGACGAAAGCATCGCGCGGATCGGCGCGCTCAAGCACTGCGGCCAGCGCATAACCTTCCGGCAGATGCATGGGCACGTCCTTCATCGAATGCACGGCAATGTCCGCGCGGCCGTCCGCCAGCGCATCCTCGAGCTCCTTGACGAACAAACCCTTGCCGCCGATTTTCGCCAGCGAACTGCCGAGGTTGCGGTCGCCTTCGGTCGTCATGCCGAGGATCGATACGGTCAACCCCGGATATAATCGCTGCAGCTCCGATTGCACGTGCCGCGCCTGCCACAGGGCCAGCGCGGACTCGCGCGTAGCGATGATCACCGAATCCCGGGAATGCCGTCGATTACTCTCTAACATATTGATTTTATTGATTTTTTCAAGATTCTGCCGTTGTCTGATTGTAGCATGCGGCGTACTGTTCCCGGCATCGGCAAGCGCACAGTTGCAGGCTGCCGGTGATCTGGCACAACTCGCCGCCGCCGCGCGCGCGCAGCGTGTGCCGGTACTGATCGCCTTCATGCAGCAATCGTGTCCGTACTGCAAGGTGGCGCGGCGCGATTATCTGGTACCGCTGCAAAACGACCCGCGCTGGCGCGGCCGCGTGCTGATCCGCGAAGTCGACGTCGACCGCGGCGCCCGCATGCATGATTTCGACGGCAACGCGACTACCCATCGCGATTTCGCCCGCAAACACGGCGTGCGGCGCGTCCCCACGGTGATGGTGTTCGATGCCGGTGGCAAGGCGGTTGCGCCGCCGATCATCGGCCTGCTGACCGAGGATTTTTACCGACTCTACATCGAACATGCCATCGAGGCGGGGTTGCTGGCCATGCGCAGGCGCTGAGCAACAGCGCTCAGGGCCGGGACAGTTCACGCACGATGTGCTGCTGGCGGCGGCTGACCGGGATGCGCTCCTCAATGCCTGCCAGCACCACCTGCCACGGACCTTCGCCGGCCGCCGTGTCTGCGCGCTCGAATCCGCGTATCGCGGCGCGCGCCACCAGGCAATTGCGGTGCACGCGCACGAATTGCGACTCGAACTCCTGCTCCAGTCGCGTCAGCGATTCCTCGATCAGGTATTCGCGAGCGGCGGTGCGCACGCTCACATACTTCAACTCCGCACGCAGGAACACCAGCGGAATCAGGTGAACCTTGCCGCGCTCCGCGGCGCTGAGGCAGGTGCGCGGCGCCTGCCTCAGGTCATGCAGCGCTTCCGGCTCCGCCGCCCCGTCATGGCCGACGCGCAACAGCGCCTCCTGCAGGCGCGCCGCGCGGATCGGCTTGAGCAGGTAATCCACGGCATGCAGCTCGAAGGCGCGGATCGCATAGGCGTCATACGCCGTCGTGAAAATCACCGCTGGCGCCGGGTCGAGCTTCTGCAGGTGTTGCGCCACCTCCACGCCGTCCATGCCAGGCATGCGCACGTCGAGCAGGACGACGTCCACGTCCCCGGCCCCGGCCAGTCGCAGCGCTTCGCGGCCACCGGCCGCCTCGCCTATTACAGTAACCTGCACCGCCGCGCTCACGTCAGCAAGCAGGTCACGCATGCGGCTGCGCGCCGGCGCCTCGTCATCGACAATCAGCACCCGCAGCGCCTGTGCCGTCATCGCCGCGGCGCTTTCACGTACGGCATCGCGATGCGCACTTCATAGGCATTGTCGCCGACCCTGGCGGTAAGTTCGGCGGCGACGTCGAAGTGCAGCAGCAGCCTTTCGCGGATGTTGCCCAGAGCCATCTTGTTGCCGGCATGATGGTTGCCGGCAGCGCGGTAGGGATTGCGCAGCACGGCGTGCAAGCGGTCGCGCACGGCGTAGATGTTGATGCTGACCACACCCGGAATCTCGCTGGGTTCTATGCCGTGGTATACCGCGTTCTCCAGCAGGGGCTGCAGGGTCAGCGGCGGAATCAGCGCATCGGCGGGCATCTTGTCGACATGCCATTCGACCTGGAGCCGGTCACTGAGGCGGAGTTGTTCCAGCGCGAGATACTGGCGGCAGAGTTCGACTTCCTGGGTGATTGGCGCCAGTTCCCGGTTGTCCGCCATCAGCGCGCGGAACAGCCCGGCGAGATCCTCGAGTGCGGTTTCCGCGCGCCGCGGCTCCTGGCGCACCAGCGACAGCACGGCATTCATGCTGTTGAACAGGAAATGCGGGCGGATGCGCGCCTGCAATGCCTGCAGGCGCGCTTCGGCGATCGCCGGCGACAACGCACGTCCGCGCAGGTCGAAATAGACCAGCAGCATCGCCGTGACCAGCGCGACGATCAGCAGCCAGCGCGGCAGGTCCGCCTGCAGTTCGGCGAACAGCCCGCGACCCGCAACATGCATGGCGGCGGTAAGCCCGAGTTCGATGGCCACGACGGCCATGATTGCCACTGCATAAGGCAGGCGGTGCAGCAACGTGTTGAATGCGGCGAGGACCAGCAGGCTGAGCAGCAGCAAAGGTTCGACCAGCACCGCGTTGTCGGTGAACTGGCCCGGCCAGTCGCGCAGCGCCGGCACCTGCAGCATCGCCGCGAGCAGCGCGATGCCGTTGACGATCAGCAGTACCCGCAGCAGGATTCCAAGATTGCGGAAGTCCGGCAGGGCGCCGGTATGGGCATTATGATTTATACTCCGCGCCATGGC
>JBMTEY010000205.1:0-3543 GCA_049433545.1 Burkholderiales bacterium
ATGAAGCGTGCACGCATCTGCGCGCCGCAGGCATAACGGCCGGTGGAATTGAAGGCGAAACCGGTGACCGGTTTGCCGTCGCGGATGACGTCGGTGATCACCGCGACCACCGAGGTCGTCATCTCGCTGAAATCGAATACCGCGTTGCGCAGGCTCGAGTTCAGCGCAATCGCGGTTTCGCGGATGTCAACGATGCGCACGGCACACCGCCCCGCGCATCGCGGCCTGCTGCATCAGTTGACCTTGATGCCGGCCGCCTTGACCACCTTGCCCCATTTTTCGATTTCGACCCTGATCTGCGCCGTGAATTCGGCGGGCGTGCTGCCGTTGATCGCAAAGCCCAGGCCTTCGACACGGTCGCGAACGTCCTTCAGCGCGAGCATTTTCAGCACCTCGCCATGGAGCTTCTTCACCACGGCGGGCGGCGTACCCGCCGGCACCAGCAGGCCCTGCAGCGTGTCCGCTTCCTGGCCCTTGAATCCGACCTCGGCCATGGTCGGCACATGGGAGATGGCGCCCGAACGTTTGGCGCTGGTCACCGCGATGGCGCGCAGGCGCCCGGCCTGGATGTGCGGCGTGGTCGGCGGCAGTGCGGTGCAGCCGATCTGCACCTGGTTGCCGACCACCGCGCCCACAGCCGGACCCGCGCCGCCGAAAGGCACGGTGACGTAATCGAGCTTGGTGGTCAGTTTCAGCAGCTGCGCCGACAGGTCCGGCGTAGTGCCTATGCCCGGGGTCGCGATCGAGAATTTTTTCGGATCCTTCGCCACCAGCGCCAGCAGTTCCTTCATCGATTTCGCCGGGATCGTCGGATGCACAGTAAACACGTTGGGCGATGCGGCCACGTTCGACACCGGCGCGAAGCTCTTGTACGGGTCGTACGGAATCTTCTTGTAGAGTACCGGGTTAACCACGAAGCTGGAGCTGACCACGATCATGGTGTGGCCGTCAGGCGGCGCCGAGGCCGCGAGCCCCATGCCGATGTTGCCGCCGGCGCCGGCGCGGTTGTCGACCACCACGTTCTGGCCCATGCCTTCGGTCAGTTTCTGCGCGATGACGCGCGAGATGGTGTCGGTCGGACCGCCCGCCGCGAACGGCACGATCAGGCGGATCGGGCGCGTCGGATAGTCCTGCGCCTGCACGACCGGTGCGAACACTATCGCCGCGAGGGTTGCTGCAACAAGCTGCCTGCCGTACTGCTGAATCATGGTGTTTCCCCTTTGAAAATGGATGGGTGAACCGGTTACAGGCGGTTGACGCCGGCTTCCTTGATCACCCGGGCCCAGGTCTCCGTCTCTTTTTTAACGAACTGCGCGGCCTCTTCCGGCGTGCTGGTGACCGGAATCGCGCCGCGGCTGGCAAAGGTCTTGATCATCTGAGGGCTCTTCAGCATCTTGTTGAATTCGGTGTTGAGCCGGCTGATGATCGCCGCCGGCGTGCCCGTGGGCGCCGCCATCACGTACCAGGTGTCGACCTGGAACCACGGAAACCCGGCTTCCACCACCGTGGGCACGTCGGGCAGCGTCGTCGTGCGTTCGGCGGTCAGGGTCGCCAGTGCGCGCAGCTTGCCAGCCTTGACATGAGGTGACGAGGTTGCGACGCCGACCACCACCATGTCCACCTGCCCGCCGAGCAGCGCGATCGTCGCCTGGTTCACGCCCTTGTGCGGCACGATCAGCGCGTTGATCTTGTTCTCGCCGATGAAGTAGCGCGCGGCGAGGTCATTCGAAGTTCCGGCGCCGCCGGTGCCGAAATTGAGCTTGCCCGGGCTGCGTTTGGCCAGCGCCACCAGTTCCTTCAGCGTACGCGCCGGCACTACCGGGTGTACCACCAGCGCATTCGGTATCGACGCCACCCGGCCGATCGGCGTCAGGTCTTCCGGTTTGTAATTCAGTTTTTTGTAGAGGTTCGGGCTGATCGCCAGAGACGGCGAGCAGATCACGATCGCATAACCGTCGGCCGGCTGGCGCGAGGCGTATTCCATGCCGACGTTGCCGCCCGCGCCGGGCCGGTTCTCCGGCACCACCGGCTGGCCGAGCTGCTCGGACAGCTGCTGTCCCAGGATGCGGCCGAGGATGTCGGTGCCGCCGCCCGGAGGAAACGGCAGGATGAAGCGGACCGGCTTGCTGGGGTACGCCTGTGCGTGCGCAGCGGAAAGCGGGACGAGGGACAGCGCCGCAGCGCTCATGGCGATGGCGGCAAAAATACGACGGTTCATGATTTCCTCCTTGTTGTTTTGAAGACTGCACGCGAACCTGCAGTCCTGCGGTCGCGCGATTCTTACGCGGCGTGGCGTACTGCGCGCGACTGCCCGATTGTCCACGCATGGCCCGGTTTGTCAAACCCGGGACCGCCACTGTCGCGCGGATGCACCACGCTCGTGCGGCTTCGGCCAAAAGGGTAGAATGGGCGCCCTTTTTCATTCTGTAGCGCACCGCCATGAAACACCCGCGCATCGCCCTGATCCACGCCACGCCGGTTGCGATCGAACCGATCGTCGATGCTTTCCGCCGATTGTGGCCTGAAGCGCGCACCACCAGCCTGCTCGAAGACTCGCTGGCGCCCGACCTCGCCGCCGACGGCAGGCTCACGGAAGCAATGATCCAGCGCTTCATCACGCTGACGCGTTATGTGCACGGCTGCGGCGCCGACGGCATCCTCTTCACCTGCTCGGCATTCGGCCCGGCGATCGAAGCCGCGGCGAAATCGGTGCCGGTGCCGGTGCTCAAGCCCAACGAAGCCATGCTCGACGAGGCGCTCGCGGCAGGTTCGCGCATCGGGCTGTTCGCCACCTTCGAGCCCAGCATACCGGCGTTGAAAGCCGAACTCGAAGCGATGGCGAAGGCAAAACGCCAGCCCATCGAAGTCACCACCAGCATCGTGGCCGGCGCCGCCGACGCCTTGCGCAGCGGCAATGCCGACGCGCACGACCGGCTGATCGCAGGCGCGGCCAGCGGGCTCGACGCCTGTGATGTGCTGGTGCTCGGCCAGTTTTCGATGGCCAGCGCGGCGCGACTGATCCCGCAGCGTCCCGGCTTCCGCGTACTCACCAGTCCCGACTCCGCGGTGATGCGCATAAAGCAGGCGCTGCACGCGTAAGCAGCCGGGATCGCCGCCGCCCGCCGCATGATCCTCGCCCTCGACCAGGGCACCACCAGTTCACGCGCCATCGTTTTCGACGGCGACGGCGGCATCCGGGCCGTCGCGCAGCGCGAATTCCGGCAGATCTTCCCGCAACCGGGCTGGGTCGAGCACGATCCCGCCGACATCTGGGCGACACAGCTCGCCGTGGCGCATGAAGCCGTCGCCCGCGCCGGCGCGCAGGCCGGCGACATCAAGGCCATAGGCATTACGAACCAGCGTGAAACCACGGTGGTCTGGGAACGCGCCAGCGGCAGGCCCATCCACAACGCGATCGTGTGGCAGGACCGGCGCACCGCGGCGACCTGCGACGCGCTGCAAGCGCAGGGGCTGGAAGCCGCAATCACCTGGCCTGACTGGTTTTTTGTGCCAAGTTCATTGACGCACTTTACTGCATAGCCG
>JBMTEY010000206.1:0-3454 GCA_049433545.1 Burkholderiales bacterium
TCTCTCCCTGCGCATCTGTTGCGCAATGGCGTTCGGTCTCGCGTGTCCCCAGCATTGCATTGGGCTTTTGCTGGCGGCTCATGGCAATGGCGCGCGCGGCAGCTACGCGCCTGCGTACCGCCGCGGATGATTCGCCGGATGTCCGGCGCAGCAGATCCGCCTGCGGCAGCGCCGGTACCTCGATCTGCAGGTCGATGCGGTCAAGCAACGGTCCCGAAATGCGTGCGCGGTAACGCGCAACCTGGTCCGGCGTACAGCGACAGCGCCCGGCATGGTGGCCGAGATAACCGCAGGGACAGGGATTCATCGCGGCAACCAGTTGGAAGCGTGCGGGAAAATCGGCCTGGCGCGCAGCGCGCGACACCGTGATCCGTCCCGATTCCAGGGGTTCGCGCAGCACCTCCAGAACCTTGCGTTCGAATTCGGGTAATTCATCGAGGAATAATACGCCATGCATTGCCATCGAAATTTCACCAGGACGCGGATTGCCGCCACCACCGACCAGGGCAACCGCCGACGCCGTGTGGTGCGGCGCGCGGTACGGGCGTCGCATCCATGTCGCGACATCGAATCCGCCGGATCCGATGGACTGGATGGCCGCCGATTCCAGCGCCTTCTGCTGTGTCATCGGCGGCAACAGTCCCGGCAGTCGCTGCGCCAGCATGGTTTTGCCCGTTCCGGGAGGGCCGGTCATCAGCAGGCTGTGCCCGCCGGCGGCGGCAATTTCCAGAGCACGCCGCGCATGATGCTGTCCCTTGACGTCGATCAGGTCGGGGTACGGGCACTCATCGTGCCGCTCGGCGGGCAAGGCGCGCGGCAAGCCGCCGCGACCGGCCAGGTGCATGCAGACCTCGCCCAGAGTATCGGCGGCGTAGACGACCGCACCATGCGCCAGCGCCGCTTCTGCGGCATTGGTTTTCGGCAGCACAAAAGCCCGGCCGTCGCGGGCCACGGCCAACGCCATCGCCAGACCGCCGCGCACCGGACGCAGCGCGCCGGTCAACGCCAGCTCGCCGGCAAATTCATAGCCGCCGACGGCTTTGCCGGGAATCTGCCCGGACGCGGCCAGTATGCCGAGTGCTATCGGCAGATCGAACCGCCCCGATTCCTTGGGCAGGTCCGCCGGCGCCAGGTTGACAGTGATCCTTCGGGCGGGGAATTCAAATTGCGCGTTCTGCAGCGCCGCGCGCACCCGGTCCTTGGCCTCCTTCACCTCGGCTTCGGGCAGGCCGACGATGGTGAAAGCCGGCAGGCCATTGGCGAGATGCGCCTCCACCGTCACCAGCGGAGCATCCATGCCCGAGAGGGCGCGACTGTAAAGCACGGCCAGTGACACGCGGGATCCGCCATTCCGGAAACGGTGGAAAACCACACAACGGCTGCGGCCGGCCTGCGGCTGACCGCGCCTGCCGGACCGACGCGTGGTTAGCGTGTGCGCGCCGCCGCAGCTTCCAGTTCCGCCACTTTTCGCTCAAGTTCGTCCAGCCTTGCCCGGGCGCGGGCCAGCACCTCGCGCTGGATGTCGAATTCCTCCCGGCTGACCAGGTCCATCCGGGCAAACCACCCCGCGAGCAGCGCCCGCAGGTTTTTCTCGAGGTCCGCCGCCGGGCTTTGCGCCAGCACGGCGCGCAGTTTTTCGTTGATTTCGTCCAGCAGCTTCTGATCCATGCGGCCTCCAGTCGGAACTCGAGTTTAGCAATTTAGCCGGCTTGCCCGGATTGTTCGCCCATGCCTCACCCCGGGGCAGTCATGCCAGTTTCTGGTGCGGCGCCCTTAATTCATGCACCCAAATGGGGCATCCACATTTTTGTCATACACGAAGATTCGATTTAACTATCTGTTTGTAAAAATGTTTTTTTCTGGCACGGTACCTGCTGAGCAAGCCTCGCAGTTTTATTGCACATGTGCCAACTACGAAAGGGAATCAACATGTTCAAGAAGACCATCATCGCTGGACTCGTCGCCACCGCATTCGTGCCCGCGCTGGCCTCCGCGGCGGATTCACCGCATACGCTGACCGGCAACATCGGCATCTACAGCCAATACATTTTCCGCGGCCTGATGCAGACCAACAAAGAAGCCGCCCTGCAAGGCGGATTTGACTACTCTCACTCCAGCGGTTTCTACGCGGGCACCTGGATGTCCAACGTAAGCTGGCTTTCTGATGCCGTGGCCTACACTGGCAGCAGCCTGGAGATGGACTTCTATGGTGGCTACAAGGGAACGATCGCGGGCGATCTTGGTTTCGACGTCGGCGTCCTTCAATACTATTACCCCGGCAACGTACAACCGGAATTCTTCAAGGCCGACACGCTTGAAGTTTATGGCGCCCTGACCTGGAAATGGCTCAGCGCCAAATATTCGCACAGCGTCAGCAAGAAGACTTTCGGCGTAGACAACAGCGACGGAACCTACTATCTCGATCTGTCGGCGAACTTCCCGGTTACCGACAAATTCACGCTCAGCGCTCACTACGGCGTCCAGGAATTCGACGGGACCAGCAATGCCTGCGGAGCCAGTACAGCCAATGGCACCTGCGCGTCCTACAAGGACTGGAAAATCGGCGCCAGCTATTCCCTGCCGAAAGACTTCACCGTTGGGGTCTTCTTTACCGGTACCGATATGAGTGCCGCCCAGAAAGCCTTCTACACGAACCCTGCTGCAGCGGGTTCTCGCTTCCTCGGCAAGGACACGACTACCGTCTACCTGTCGAAAACCTTCTAAACATCAGGCTGGAAACCACACTGGAACAGGGGGCCGGCATCAGCGCCGGCCCCCATCAACCGGGGACATGACATGAAACTCGTTACGGCAATCATCAAGCCGTTCAAGCTCGACGAAGTACGGGAGGCGCTGTCCGCCATCGGCGTGACCGGCATCACCGTCACCGAGGTCAAGGGCTTCGGACGGCAAAAGGGGCATACGGAACTCTATCGCGGCGCGGAATACGTGGTTGATTTCCTGCCAAAGATCAAAGTGGAGGCAGCGATCAAGAGCGATCTGCTCGAGCAGGTGATCGAGGCCATCGAAAAATCCGCGAACACCGGCAAGATCGGCGACGGCAAGATTTTCGTCTCCGAACTCGAGCAGGTGATTCGCATCCGCACCGGCGAAACCGGCGCAGATGCCCTTTGATTGGAGAATAAAATGAAAAAACTATTCGCAGTTCTGGCCCTGTTCGGCGCGCTGAGCATAGCGAGTACGCCGGCCATCGCGCAGGACAAACCTGCTGAAGCGCCTGCCGCTGCCGCCGCTGCTGCGGCACCTGCCGCGGCCCCGGCCGCTGCAGCCCCTGCCGCACCCGCTGCGGCTCCGGCGCCCACCCCGGTCAAGGGGGACACCGCCTGGATGATGATGGCCACCATCCTGGTGATCCTGATGACCATCCCCGGGCTTGCCCTGTTCTACGGCGGCATGGTCCGCGCCAAGAACACGCTGTCGGTGCTGATGCAGG
>JBMTEY010000207.1:0-3402 GCA_049433545.1 Burkholderiales bacterium
GACGATAGCGGAAGCCGGCGTAGCGGGTTTTGAAGCGACGACCTGGCACGGGCTGGTTGCGGTTGCCGGTACTCCGCGCGCAATCACGGCCAGGCTCAATACCGAAGTCAATGCCGTGCTCAACGATTCGCAGGTAAACAGGTTTCTGACTGGTCAGGGCGCGATCGTTCAGGGCGGCACCGCAGAAAAATTCTCCGCACACATCAAGTCCGAGATTCCGAAGTGGGCGAAAGTGATCAAGGATTCGGGCGCACGAGTCGACTGACAGGGACGGGCATGGTAACTCTCAAATTGCTGGGCGCAGGCCCGGTCAAGCGCGGCGTCACGCAGATCGCCGCGCAGTTCGAAAAAGACAGCGGACACTAGGTGAGCGTGGAATTCACCGGCGCGCCGACGGTGCGCGAGCGCGTGCTCGCCGGCGAAGCGGTGGACGTGGCCGTGGTGCCGCAATCGGCGATGGAGGAATTTGTCGCGCAGGGCAGGGTGGCGGCGGATACGCGCGTGACCCTGGGCCGTTCGCGCATGGGGCTGGCGATGCGCAAGGGTGCTGCCGCGCCCGACCTTTCTTTGGTGGAGTCGTTCAAAAGGGCTATCAGCGCGGCTGACGCGGTGGTGGTGAACGTCGCTTTGAGCGGAAATTACGTGGTGAAGCTGCTCGAAAAACTCGGTTTTGCCGCAGCCAAGGCGGTCAAACAGCCGGACACCGTGAAAGTCATGGATCACGTGGCTGCGTCTGCGCAGAACCTGCTCGGTGCGGGACAGTTGCCGGAGATCCGTGAACTGGTCGACAAGGGTGTGGCGATAGCGCTGGCGGGGCCGCTGCCGGACGAACTGCAAAGCATTACCGGCTACGACGCGGCGGCGACCAGGGCCGGCGCCCAGGCGGCAGCGGCGGCCGAATTCACAAAGTATCTGGCAACCCCGGCGGCGCGTGCGGCGATGGCGGCCACCGGCATCGACTGAGCAAGGAACAGCCATGACCACCCTGAAAATCCTCAGTGCCGGCGCGGTCAAGCGCGGCGTCGCGCGCATTGCCGCCGCGTTCGAAAAGGACAGCGGCGTCAAAGTGGAAATTGAATTCACGCCGGTCCCCGAAGTGCGGCGGCGCGTGTCCGCGGGCGAAACTGCGGACGTGGTGGTGGCGACGCCTGCGGCGATGGACGAATTCGCCGCGCAGAAAAAAATAGATCCTGCCAGCCGCGGCTTCATCGGGCGCTCGCGCATGGGCATCGTGATCCATGCCGATGCGCCGATGCCGGCGATCACCGATACCGAATCATTCAAAAAACTGCTGCTGGGCGCCAGCCATGTCGTGCGCAACGAGGCCTCCAGCGGCATTTATTCCGAGAAGCTACTGGACAAACTCGGGCTGACTGCGCTACTAGGCGCTAAGCTGGTGGTCGTAAAAACCGGTTCGGCGATCATGCAATACGTCGCCGATCATCCGGCGCAGGCGGTGGGCCTGGCGCAGATTTCCGAACTGATGGTGATGATGGACAAGGGCTGCAAAGTCAAACTGGCCGCGCCGTTGCCTGACGCCATCCAGAACATGACCAGTTACGAGGCGGCGGCGACGGCCGTTGCGCCGGCAATGGCGGTCGAACTGGCAAGGCGGTTCGCGACCGCCGAGGCGAAGCAGGTTTTTGCGGAAACCGGCATTTCCTGAGGCGCGGCTCAATTCTCCCGCGCCGGTTCCGGCGTCCCGGCACGCGGCAGGGCATCGCACGGGAGTCGAATAAATCACAAGCAGAAGCGGAGCCGTAACATCCTGTTACACCGGCAACACACCGTTGCACATCGGGCGTTTACAGCGGCCGGCAGTTTTGCGTTACTGGCAGTGGGCAACCACAACAAGGAGGTATGCCATGAACGCGAACAGCAAGCTGATTGCCGTATCAACGATTACCGCCGCAGTGGCCGCACTGGCCGTCGCCTTTCCCGCGGCGGCGGATGAGCGCCGCGGATCCGGGCGCGGCGAACGTCCCGCTGCCGTTGCGCGGCACGCGCCGCCGCCGGCTGTTCGCCACGCCGATTTCCGGCGCGCACAGCCGCAGCGTACCGTTGTCGTGCGCAAGGTGGTGCACCAGCGTCCGGTGGTCGTGCACAGACCCGTGGTGGTGCACAGGCAGGTCGTCGTGCAGCGCCCGGCGGTGATCGAACGTCCGCGCTACGTGCAGCGGCCGGCGCCGGTGCATTACCACCAGCCGCGTCCCGTGTATGTGCAGGCGCCGGCGTATTACGACGAGCCGCACCATGACGACGGGCACAACGCGGCCGGCGCCATTGCCGGGGCGGTGATCGGCGGCGTGATCGGCAGCCAGCTCGGCGACCATGACACCCGCGGCATCACCACCGTGATCGGCGCGGTCTTCGGCGGCATCCTCGGCAGCGGCTTCTGACCGCAGCTGCAGGCAAAAAACAAGGGCGGCTGCGGCCGCCCTTGTTCATGGGATTCCGGAGATCGCGAAAAGTTATGGGTTGATGGTGGATTCCAGGCCGCTGTTGCTGATGGCCTGCGTGGCTTCCGGCGAAGCCAGGAAACCGATCACTTTTCGAGCCACTGCCTTGTCCGGCGAGTTCACGCCGATGCCGACGGTGAACAGCGACACCTTCTGCAGTTCCGGCGGCAATGGCGTGACGTGCGCGATGCCCGGTACCGGCAGCAATTCGCTGATCTGCTGAAAACCGAAATCAAGTTCGCCGCGCGCAATCACCGTGCCTACGCGTTCGCCGCCGCCGACCAGCCGGCTTTTCGGCAGGACCTGGGCGGCGATGCCGAGGCGCTGCACCAGTTCGGTGGTGTAGTACTTGCCGCTTTCGCTGGCCGAGTAACCGATGGCTTTGGCGGCAAGCAACGCGCGCTTGAGGTCTTCTGCGCTGCGGATCTGCGGATCGGGCGAACCTGCGCGCACTGCGAAGCCCATCAGCGAGCGCGCTATGGTCGTCGCGCCGTCGGCGAACACGTAACCGTCGGCGATGAACTGGCGCAGTACGCCGTCGGCGACGATCACGATGTCCGCCACTTCGCCGCGCTTCAGGCGGTTGGGGATGGAAATGTCGCCGGTGCCTATGGAGGTGGTGACGGTGACCACGGTCCTGCCGGTCAGTTTTTCGATTTGCGGGATCAGCGCCTTGTAGGCGGCGGTGAACGCGCCCGAGGTCATCACCCGGAAGTCGTTTGCGGCAGCGCTCATTTGCGGTTGAACTCCAGGATGTCGAAGCCGCAGTAGCGGTCGACCAAATACACAAGTCCGCGGTCATCGACGTCGGTGTCGTTGCTCTGCGGGCAGGGTTTGCCGCCGCAGGGCTCGGGGATGTACCAGCCCACTTCCTGCGGTGCCGAGGGATCGGCGACGTCGACGATGCGCAGTCCGCCGGCAAACCACGCGCAGTAGAGCAGCG
>JBMTEY010000208.1:0-3363 GCA_049433545.1 Burkholderiales bacterium
GCGAACCGGAAAAAATCTACGGTGTGAACATCGGCTCGAACTACCAGTCGCAGGGACTGAAACTGTCGAAGCAGTTCAAACCGCTGGAACTGCGCGTATAAGGCGGCACGGCGGCCAGCCGCCGCGTCAGCAGGAGGGCAACCCGTGAATCGCTGGATCGCCTTGCTCATCGGTGTCGCACTCGGACTCGTCGCATCGATCGCGCTGATGCTGGTCGTGGCTTATGCCGTGCTGCCGCTGATCGACGCGCGCGACGAGATGTCGCGCGGACTGGTGAGTACCCTGGTGCTGTTCTTCAGCGCGCCGTTGTTCGCGATCATCGGCGGGGCCATCGGCCACCGTCGCGCGGTGCGTACTGCCAGCCAGGATGAATCACATAACTAATTGTTTTTATTGATTATTTTGTTGTGCTGCGGCATACTCACGCGATGACGAATACCGTTTCCCAGGCAGACATCGTACGCGCCGTCGCGCAACTCAGGGCCGGCGAACTCGTCGCTTTTCCCACCGAAACCGTCTACGGCCTCGGCGCCGATGCGTCCAGCGTCGATGCCGTGCGCAAAATCTACGCCGCCAAGGGCCGGCCCGCCGACCATCCGCTGATCGTGCACGTCGCCGACGCGGTGCAGCTCGCCAACTGGGCGCGCGACATTCCGCCGTACGCGCACGCGCTGGCAAAAAAATTCTGGCCCGGCCCACTGACGCTGGTGCTCAAGCGCAGCGCGAACGTGCCCGACGCCGTCACCGGCGGCCAGGACACCGTCGCCATCCGCGTGCCCTCGCATCCGGTGGCGCAGGCGCTGCTGCGTGAGTTCGGCGGCGGCGTTGCCGCGCCCTCGGCCAACCGCTTCGGCCATGTCTCGGCGACCACCGCCGCGCACGTGCGCGAGGAATTCGGCGACACCGTCGCCTGCGTGCTCGACGGCGGCGCGGCCGACGTCGGCATCGAATCCACCATCATCGACTGCTCGCGCGACGGGCCGGCGCTGCTGCGCCCGGGCTGGATCACGCCGCAGCAGCTCGAAAAAGCACTGGGCACGCCGCTGGCTGCGCCAGACAAACACGCGCCGCGCGTATCCGGTGCGCTGGAAAAACACTATGCGCCGCAGACCCCGGTGATGCTGATGGAAGGCGACCTGGTCGTCGAACTCGCGCACAGCCTGACGCGCCAGGGCAAACGGGTGGCGGTGCTGGCGCGGACTGCGCTGCGGCCGGTGATTGAAGGGTTGGTCTGGATTGCCGCGCCGGCGGATGCGGCGGGGTATGCGCACAACCTTTATGCCAACCTGCGCGAACTGGATCACGCCGGCTGTGATGCAATCTTGGTCGAGCAGCCGCCGGAGCAAGCGGGGTGGTTGGCGATCCGGGATCGATTGGTGAGGTCGGCTGCAGGTTCCGGGGAGACTCTGGGCTAGTCAGGCAAATGGTCTGGTTCGATATATTCCCTAGCGTAGCAACACTTCCAGCCCCACCCGCGCCAGCGCCTCATCCAGGTGGCCGCCGTCATAACCCCCGACGCCGATGCCGCCCAGCAACACCCCATCACGCTGGATCACCAGCCCGCCCTGGTTCGCCGTCAACTGCGGGTCGCCCATCTCGGCGATGCTGCGGCCCTGTTTTTTCAGTTTTTCGCCGTTGGCCCCGGTGTCCGTGGCCATGATCGCCGCGGTGTAGGCCTTGCGGATGGCGTGGCGGCGGCTGAACAGCCGCAGGCTGCCGGTCTGCGCATAGGCGAGCAGGTTGCCGGTGCTGTCGGCGATGGCGATCGCCACTACCTCGTCCGGGGTCTGCAGGGCCTTGTCGGTCATCGCTTTCATCGCGGCCTGCACCTGGGCGAAGGTCAGGGACGTGGGATCGGGCATCGGTTTCTCCTCGTGTTCGATGGCTTCGGGAAGATGTCGTTTATACCTGCAAATGCAGTGCTGAGGTATCCTGCGGGCGCGAAAATAATTGCCACGGGAGCAGGAATTTGAATCCTGAACAACGCCTCAGGGAACTAGGTCTGGTCCTGCCGTCGGGCAGTGCGCCGGCTGCAAATTACGCAAATGCGGTCCGCAGCGGCAACCTGCTGTTCATCGCCGGCAAGGCGCCGTTGCCGGAAAACGGCAAGCTGCCCAGGGGGCGGCTCGGTCGAGAGTTTACTGCCGACGAGGGTTACGGCTACGCGCGCTCGGCGGCTTTGGAGCTGATGGCGGTGATGCGCGCCGAACTCGGTTCGCTCGACAAGGTGGCGCGCGTCGTCGAGGTGCAGGGTTTTCTCAATGCGGTCGAGTCTTTCGAGGACCACGCCAAGGTGCTCAACGGCTGTTCCGACCTGCTGGTGGAGGTGTTCAGCGAGCGCGGCGTGCATGCGCGTTCGGTACTGGGCGCGAGTTCGCTGCGCGGCGGCCTGCCGCTGGTGCTGAAGGCGGTGGTCGAGATCGCGCCCTGAGGCGCCTTGTCAGTGATTACGCGGCTTTGCGCAGGTAGCTGAACAACTGCCCGCGCGATGCCGGCATGCCCATGGATCCGGCCATCGGCATTGCCCGTTCGGTACGCTTGTAACCCTGGGCGGCCATCAGGCCGCTGAACATGCTGACGTAACCGCGCCCCGGATCTGCAATCAGGATCTGCGCCCCGGCGCTGGCGTGTTCAGCCATGAATCCGGCGAGCAGCATCGCGTGGTCGCGTTCATACAACAGGTCGCTGCCGATGATCAGATCAAAACGGCCGAGCAGCGGTGTCGGTCCCAGCCACGGCGCCTGGTGGAAGGCGATAGGCGCGAGCCCGTTGAGGTCCGTGTTGTGGCGCAGGAATTCCCCGGCCAGTGGATGGTGGTCGCAGGCGGTGATGTCGGCGCCGCGTCGCGCGAGCACCAGGCTGGTGAGGCCGATGCCGCAGCCGAGTTCGAGGATGTGTTTGCCTTCGACCGGGAAGCGGCTCATTTCTTCGGCGAGTGCGAGGCCGGCAGGCCACACTACGCCGAACAGCGGCCATGATGCGGGCGACACGCCGGCGCGTTCGGCGCTGCCGTCGGGATCGGAGTACTGCTGGCGGTTGAGCAGCGCGCGGATGTGATAATCGCTGCCGCCGACGCGGTGGATGACGGTCTCGACTTCGTAACCAGGCACAGAGCGCTCTCGGTGAAGTCGGGGCCGCCGGGATTGGCAGCGAGGACAGCGGCATTCAACCGCGTGCGCGCAGTTTACGCGTTTCGCCTGCAGCACGGCTACGGGCGCGGGGGAAGGGCGTTATTGTCATACAAGTATATGTTTCTATTTATATTTTTGTGAGGTGGGGCATGGGATTACAAAGACTGCATGTCGCCGCGCGCTACAGCGAGGCGGCGATTTTCAACGGCGTGGTGTATCTCGCGGGCATGGT
>JBMTEY010000209.1:0-3319 GCA_049433545.1 Burkholderiales bacterium
GCCATGCGAGATTTGAATTCTCCAAGGCGGCTTAAACCGATATGCCCGGCAAGAAAAAGAGCGCCTCAGCGCTCTTGTTTTTTGACCTGTTTGAATTTGGTGTAGACCACATCCGTCAGGAACGAAATCTGACGGATGTTATAAAGTCAGCTTCACCGACACGAATACCAGTCGCCGGCGTTTTCCGTGATCACAATCACGGTCGCAATTTTCCGGCCATCGAGTTCGTTGCTGAAGCGGCCGATCCTGTCGATGCGGACCTTGATGCGTTCGCCTGCGGCTGACTGCACCATGCCCTTCCGCTGATCGGTCGACGCGATATCACCTTGACCTCGCGAGACACCGTCACCGGCTCAGGGTTTGCCGGCAGGAATCACCCCGCAGGTCTCCAGCAGTTGCAGCACGGCCGCAACACAGGCCTCGGCAGCCTGGGCCTGAGTATCGAGCGTCAGTTCGGGGGCGGTCGGGGCCTCGTAAGGCGCGGATACCCCGGTAAAGTTCGCAATCTCGCCGGCGCGGGCGCGGCGGTAGTGGTCCTTGGGTCGCGGGTCGCGCAGACGTCCACCGGGCAACGGGTATGGATTTCCAGGAAATCACCGGGCCAGAACAGCTTCCTCACCCTGTCGCGGTCGGCGCGGATCGGCGAGACAAAGGCCGAGAGCACGATCATGCCGGCTTCGACGAACAGTTTGGACATCTCGCCGATGCGGCGGATGTTCTCATGGCGGTCTTCCGCGGAAAATCCCAGGTCGCCGCACAGGCCGTGGCGCACGTTGTCGCCGTCGAGCACCAGCACGCGGCAGCCGCGCCGGTGCAATTGTTCTTCGGCCATGTGCGCAATGGTTGATTTTCCGGAACTGGGCAGGCCGGTGAACCACAGCACAGCACCGCGGTGGCCGTTGAGTTGTTCGCGGCGTTCGCGGGTGACGGTGGCCTGGTGCCAGACTACGTCGGGGCTTTGTTTGGGATTGGGATCGTTCATCATGCGGTGAATAATGCCGGGTAGCTCAAATGTATCCGAAATCCCGCCGGTTTCGCAGACTGCCGTTGCTCGCAGGATCGCACCAAGAAAAAGAGCCCGCGATGTGTATCGCAGGCCCCGGTGCAACTGGCGCGGCCGGAGGGATTCGAACCCCCTACCCCTTGGTTCGTAGCCAAGTACTCTATCCAGATGAGCTACGGCCGCTCAAGGGGGCGGATTATAACAAAAACATCCTGACCGGCCCACCGGGATTTGCAGGATTTCGGGTCATTGCGACCCGTCTCATGACACCCCTCACAGGGCCGGAATGATGAATCGTCAACAGCAGCGCCCTGTTAGGATGCATCTCTCGAACGACTACGGAGCATGGACATGAAAGTAGGCATCGCAGGCATCGGCCGCATGGGTGCGGCCATCGCGGAACGGCTGCTCAGGCACGGGCATGCGGTGACGGTGTGGAACCGCACGCCGGCCAAGGCGCAGGCGCTGGTACAGCATGGCGCTGCGGTGGCGGCAACGCCGGCGCAACTCGCCGCATCCGCGGACATTATCCTGTCGATACTCACCGACGCCCAGGCCATCGCCGCGGCCTATGACGGTCCTGACGGCCTGCTCTCCGGCGACGTCAAGGGCAAGCTGTTCGTGGAAATGAGCACGGTGCGTCCGGAAACGCAGCGCAAACTGGACAAACGCGTGCGCGCCAAGGGAGCGACCATGATCGACTGCCCGGTCGGCGGCACCACCGGCCCCGCGCGCGAAGGCAAGCTGCTGGGGCTGGCCGGCGGCGATGCGGCGGACCTTGCCCGCGCCCGCCCGCTGCTGGAACAGCTGTGCCGGCGCATCGAACATGTAGGCCCCGTGGGCGCCGGCGAAAGCGTGAAACTGGCGATCAACCTGCCGCTGCTGGTCTACTGGCAGGCGCTGGGCGAAGCCTATGCCCTGTGCCAGCCGCTGGGACTCGATCCGGCACGGGTGATCGACATCTTCGCCGATTCCTCCGGCGGGCCCAACGCGCTGAAAGTCCGCGGCACGATGGTCGCCGAGGCCCTGGGCGGCAAGGTGCCGGGCAATGTCACCTTCAACATCGATTCGATCCGCAAGGACTTGGCAACCATGATCGAGGAAGGCGCGGCACTAGGTTACGAACTGCCGGTGACCTCACGCGCGCTGGAATGTTACGACGTCGCCTCGCGCGCCGGCATGGGTGATGGCGATGCGGTGATGCTGCCGGTGAGCTGGTTGCAGCGGAAAGCCTGAAAAAAAAGGCCGGTAATCCCGGCCTTTTTTGCTGGTCCTGCAGTAACGCGATCAATCCGCGCGCATCTTGCGTTCCTTGATCACGCGTTCCCATTTCTTCAACTCGGCATCGAGGTGCGCGGCCAGTTGCGCCGGCGTCGAGCCGATCACTTCCAGGCCTTCGGCTTCGAAGCGCTTGACGAAATCCGGCGAGCTCATCGCCTTGCTGAATTCGGCGTTGAGCTTGTTGATGATGTCCGGCTTCGTGCCTTTGGGTGCAACCACCGCGAACCAGGCGGTGAATTCATACCCCGGCAGCACCGAGGCGATCGTCGGCACCGTCGGCAGTGCCTTGACCGGCTTCAGGCTGGTGACGCCCAGCGGACGCAGGCGGTTGGATTTCATATAACCCACCGCCCCTGCCACAGCCGAGAAACTCACGCCGACTTCACCGCTCAGCGCGCCGACCAGCGCCGGGCCGCCGCCCTTGAACTGCACGGCGACGATATTGGTTCCGGCGAGCAGGTTGAACAGTTCACCGGCGATGTGCGGGTTGGTGCCGACGCCGGCGCCGCCGTAGTTGAGTTCGCCCGGGCGCGCCTTGGCGAGCTTGATCATGTCCTGGATCGAACGCACCGGGATCGACGGATGCACACTGAGCACCGACGGCGTCGACGACAGCAGGATTACCGGTTCGAAGTCGCGTTTCAGGTCGTACGGGACTTTTTTGTACATCTGGGTATTGGTGACCATCGGCGTGGTGTTGATCAGGATGGTGTAGCCGTCGGGTTCGGCGCGCGCCACCGCACTGGTGCCGACGATGCCCGAAGCACCCGAGCGGTTGTCGATGATGACCTGCTGGCCTATGGATTCGGACATTTTCGGCCCGACCAGGCGCGCGGTCACGTCAACGCTGCCGCCCGGCGGGAACGGCGCAACCAGCCGGATCGGCCTCTCGGGATACTTGACTTGCGCCCATGCTGCACCCGTGGCGGTCAGCGCACAGCCACAAAGTAACATCAACCCTGCTTTTCTGAGCATTGCATTCTCCTCGGTAAATTTTTACCGCAACTCATGCTGTTATTATTGGCGGAGAGAGAG
>JBMTEY010000210.1:0-3313 GCA_049433545.1 Burkholderiales bacterium
TGGCTACAGGCGCTCCGGCTATCGCGCTGCAGGCCGCCTCCAGCCGGTCCTGCACAGCGCAGCCCGACGCCTGGGTCTGCCAGCCGCAGAATCCCCTGCCGTCGTACTCGATGCCCAGCGCCAGTCTCACGAACCCGCTCTCCGACCCGGTAATTGCATTGCGGCCTCAAAAAAAAGAAACCGCGGCAGAAACGCTGCCGCGGATCATCATAACAGCGCCCGACAGCGCGTTCAGCCGAGGGTGCCGAGCAACTTCTGCGCCTGGTCCTTCTGCTCCGAATCGCCCTCCTTGATGACTTCCTGGAGGATTTCCCGGGCACCGTCGTTGTCGCCCATTTCCTGATAGGCCTTGGCCAGGTCGAATTTCTGCTGCACGTCATACCAGTGGCTGTCTTTGCCCTCTGCCGGCGCAGCGGTGGTCGACGTATCGTCAAGATTGATGTTGAGATCGCCGACATCGATCTTGAAATCCAGGCCGGCATCAGCCGCCGGCGCTGCGGGGGCGGCAGGCTCTGCTGCGGCCGGCGCGGTGTCGACCGGGGGCAATTCGATGTTGAAATCGAGCGCCGGCGCCTCGGCCTGCGTAGGCGCCTCCAGCGCGATGTCGGTCTCGGTGCCGGCAGCCGGTGCATCCAGATTGAAATCCGGCATCGCCGGCTCGGCCGGCGCAACACCGGCATCGGCTGCTGCCGCCATGTCCTGCATGCCGCCCATCTCGGTCGCCTGACCTGCGGGGTCGGCATCGAGCGCGATGTCCGGCGTGCCTGCATCGCCGCCGCCCAGATCGAAATCCAGATCCGTGCCGACGGCTGCTTCACCGGCGCCTGTATCCACCGGCGCGACATCCTTGCCCGCTTCGTATAGCGGATTCTGCGGCTCAAGCGCATAACCCAGCGCCGCAACTTTGACCCAATTGTCGCCCACGCCGCCGGTCAGCGCATTCAGCGAAGCGGCCACCGTGCCGAACGCCACCGCATCCTTGCGTGCCGCGTAGACTTCCGCGAGCTTCACCTGCACGTCTTCGCGCACGGGATCGCGGCTCATCGCCTCTTTCAGTATTTCCTCGGCCTGCCCATCGCGGCCATAGGCGATGTAGACCTCGGCTTCGGCCACGGGATCCACATCATCACCACCGGCGCCTGCTGCGGCGGCAGTTTCCCCGGACGCACCGTCATCCGTGTCGGCACCGAACGTCGGCGCCACCGGTTCTTCGATGTCATCCGCTGCCTCCTGGGCGCGGGCGCGACGGCGACGCAATGCGGCAAATCCCAGCCCGCCCAGAACCAGTGCCGCGGCACCACCGCCGACCAACGGCAGGTTGTCCATGGCCATGTCCATGATCGAAGGCTCCGGCGGCGGGGGCGGCGGCGCGACCGGCTTGGGCTTCGGTTTCGGTGCGGGCTTGGCTTCCGCCATCGCAGGTTTTTCGGCCGGCTTCAATTCGCCATCCTTCATGGCCACAGCCGGCGCGGCATCCGCGCCTTTCATTTCGGCCTTGGGTGCCGGCGCGGCATCCGGTTTGGTCTCTGCCTTCACAGGCGCGGGTTTGGCATCCTTTGCCGCTTCAGCCTTCTGCTGGGCTGCCGCCAGGCCGGGGCTCTTCAATTCCGCCAGCTTCTGCGTGTCCTTGATGGTCTTTTCGAGCTGGGCAATGCGCTCATTGGCCTCGGCGAGCTTCTTGGTGCGGGCCAGCAGTTCCTCCTGCAACGCCTGCGTACGCGCAGCACCGGTCAGCGGTGCGCCACCCTTGCCCGGTTCACCCTTGGAAAGTTTGACGACATCCTTCTCTGCAGCCGATCCGCCGGCGTCTTCGACGCGCGCAGTAATGCGACCGCGTGCCGTGCTGCCGCCTTCGGGCGCCGTGGCAGCCGCATCGGCCACGCGACCGACATAGGCACGCCAATCGGCAACCTGGGTACGATATTCCTTGACCGCTTCACCCTGGGTAATGGCCGCGAGTTCCTGGGCATCCGGCACGCGCAGGATTTTCCCCGACTTCACCAGGTTCATGTTGTTGCGGATGAAAGCATCGGGGTTGCTGCGGTACAGGCCGACCTGCATCTGTTCCAGCGATATGCCTTCCGGTTTCAGGCTGGCAGCAATCTTGCCCAGGGTTTCACCCGTGGCAATCGGACCATACTCCTGTGCTTTTGCACCGCTTGCGACTGAGGATGCAGGCGCAGCCGCAGGGGCCGGCGCTGCAGCAGGCGCGGTGATGGGCCGTGATTCCGGCGCCGCCATGGGCGCCGAGGGCGCGGTCGCGACATGCGCCTGCTGGCCGTAACCCGGCGGATCAAGCAGCGCGGTGTATTCACGCGACAGTTTGCCGCCGGACCAGGACAATTCGATCAGCAGGTCCACGAACGGTTCATTGACCGGCCGGCTACCCGTCACCTTGACGTAGGACTGGCCGTTGGGTCGTTTTTCGATGCTGAGTTTGATGCCGGTAACCCCGGCGTTGTACTGGAGATTGGCCTGCTGGTAGGCGTCTGGCGAAGCCAGTCTCACATTCAGTGTAGAGGCTTCGTCACCACGGACGGCGACCAGGTCGATTTCCGCATTCAGCGGCTGCCCCAGGCTCGAATTGACCGTGAGCCTCCCCAAACCGGCCGCGTGCGCCCGCATCGGCGCGCGCAGTAAAGCCACTGCCAGTGCTTTGCCTATTGTGAATGTGCGCACCACGGCTCCCATATCTTTTTTTTGCCGGATAAGAAAATTAGCATCAATCAGTTAGCCATTCAAGCTAACGAAACATCTAATGTTGCTGTCCAACCACATATTTATTCAAGGAATTTCTGCATTCCTCGGTCCCGGGCCAGAGCCCGGGA
The DNA here is from genome assembly GCA_049433545.1 of Burkholderiales bacterium. Lineage (GTDB taxonomy): Bacteria > Pseudomonadota > Gammaproteobacteria > Burkholderiales > SG8-41. The sequence continues at coordinate 2,829 of JBMTEY010000210.1, forward strand.
CGGGCGACCGTACCCCCTGCCGGATCAAGCATTTACGGCAGTTCGGGCCGGTGCTTTTGGCCACGCCACTGATCCGCTGGCGAGCAGGATGCGCAGCATGCGGCGCAGCGGCTCCGCGGCACCCCAGAGCAGCTGATCACCCACGGTAAACGCCGCCAGGTATTCGCCCCCCATCGGCAGCTTGCGCAAACGACCCACCGGCACGGTCAGAGTGCCGGTCACCGCGGTCGGCGTCAGTTCCTGCAGCGAGGCCTCGCGCTGGTTGGGGACCACCCGGACCCAGTCATTGGCCTGCGCCAGCAGGCGTTCGATTTCCGCCAACGGCACGTCGCGGGTCAGTTTCACCGTCAAAGCCTGGCTGTGGCAGCGCATGGCGCCGATGCGCACGCAGACACCATCGACCGGCAGCTGATTTGCCTCGCGGCCGAGAATCTTGTTGGTTTCGGCCATGCCCTTCCACTCTTCCTTGCTCTGGCCGTTGCCGA
>JBMTEY010000211.1:0-3312 GCA_049433545.1 Burkholderiales bacterium
GTGGTGATACCTACACAGCGTCTAAAATCAAGCACGTCGTCAACGCTGCTACAGGTGAGCGCGAGTTGGTATCTGTCTCGAAGCGTGTAAAAAGTTGGTGGTTCCCAGTCGCAGATGGGCGCATCGCCCTTACTGTGCGCTACGGCAGTCAGGTGTTGGAACTGGCTAAAGGAAAGTTTTCCATCGACGTGGTGGATTTTGACCACCTACCTCCCACGTTACAGGTCGTACGTGACGCTGTTGCCAAGGGTGAGTTGGATGCGCAGATTACCGCAGCATCTACATCACTGCGCAAAGGCTTCGGCAAGTGATCTGTAAATACGTGTATGAAGATCCAAGAAGTCACGACGCTGAAACCGCTGACACCAGACCAGGCACGTGTTCGTGCGTTGAAAGCCGCTGCGAAACGTGCCAGCGACGCTGTGAAACGCGAACGAGAACGTCAGAAGTTACAGAAAGCGCAGCAGAACCTACAGCGTCTACAGCGTACAGAACCCGTCTAAAACGTCGCAAGAGCAGTATTTGCGGTGATCGAATGCTGTTTTACGCTGTCAAGGTTCCATCACTGACAGGCATAGTGAAAATACTTTACTGCGCATATGCCAGCATTTTCCAGCAGTCTGCTTCGCACAGTTCCGCGCAGTTGCGAACAGTTGGAACAGCAGAACGTGCTAACCAAGCGACGCTGGCGACACACTTGTTTGTTTTACGGAATGTTTTTCGCAGAGTGTCGACACTTTTAATCTGCGGGTCGCGGGTTTTATCCCGCGCTGCCCGCCGCCGCGGTACCGGGGGCTGGCCCAAAAGGCCGGCTCCTTTTTTTTCGGTGTGCCGCAAACTTGGAGCAATGGATCAGCTTGCCGGCGTCGCTGTTTCTGTGACTGGTTGCGTGCTGCGCGTATCGACGGCCACCATGTGGCCTCATCAATTGAGCAAACTGGTACGCGGTTCCGGATTGCCATGCAGGAGCGGTGTGCGAGAATGGCGCGACCCGATATTTGTTGGTCGCCATATTCTGAACTCCTGCGCCTCCTGCGTCGCATATATACCCGGCCCCTGTTTAGAAGAACATTCCAGTCATGAAATTCCTCCGTAAATACGGGCTGCATCACGCCTGGATCATTCTCGCGGCAGCGTGCGTGCTGGGTGTAGTGAGTCGCGCCGATTCGGCGTCGTTCGCGGTGCTGGTCGATCCGCTGGTCGATAAATTCGACTGGAAACGCGGCGACATCGGCCTGGCCTATTCGCTGGCCTTTCTTTGCAGCATGCCTGCGATGCTGATATTCGGCTGGCTCGGTGACCGTTACAGCGCGCGCTCCCTGATGCTGGGCGCGTCACTGATGATTTCCGCGGGTACGGTTCTGCTCGGGATGATCCAGGAACTCTGGCACCTGTATGTGATTTACGGTGTGTTCGTCGGCGCTCTTGGCAACGCGGCTTTCGTGGTGCTGCTGCCGGTCATCATCACCCGCTGGTTCAACCAGAAAATGGGGCTCGCGCTGGGTATCTACTGGGCCGGACTGGGACTCGGTCCGGTGGTTTTTGCTTTGCTGTTCCGCTGGATGATCGAGAACCGCGGCTGGGAGTCGGCGTTCCTGGTGATCGGCCTCGCCTTTGGCGTGGTTCTGCTGGTCTTTTCCTGGCTGATCCGGACCAGCCCGGGAGAGATGGGGCTGTCCGCCTATGGCGCCGAGGAGGCGGTGAAGGACAAACACTCGTCTGGGGTTACGTTGAACATGCGTTCGGTGCTGGCCCGCAAGCCGGTATGGCTGCTGATGGGATGCCACCATCTCGGCTGCGCCGGACATGCCGTGATCCTGGCGCACGGCGTCTCGATGGCCACCCACCACGGGATTCCCGGACTGCAGGCGGCGGGCGTGCTGAGCACCATCGCCGGCGTATCGGTATTCAGCCGCTTCAGCTTCTCGCTGCTCACCGAGCGCTTCGGAGGGCGGACCATCCTTTCGGGGGCAATCTTCGGCCAGAGCCTGTCGATCCTGCTGCTGCTGTTTGCCACCGAGGTGTGGCATTTCTATGCCTTCGCGGTTTTTTTCGGCATCTGCTACGGCGGCGAGATGGTCGGATTCCCCATCATCAACAGGCAGATGTTCGGTTCCAGGGCGCCGCTGAGTTCGATTTTTTCCTTCCAGATGATCGGCGGCAGTACCGGCATGGCCCTGGGCGGCTGGATCGGCGGCGCGCTGTTCGACCACTCCGGCAACTACACATCGGCCATACTCGTGGCCGCCGGGATCGGTTTCCTCGCAATTCCGTTGGCGCTCTGGCTGCCGCGCCATAAACGGCCGGTCGCGGCAGCGGTTTCCGTTTCCGGCACGGCCTGAGATTCCGGTTAACTACGCTGCAGCAGGGCGCGGCCGGGTCTTCGGCGGTCAGCCACGGGCTGCAGTATCTGTCGGCTGTTTCCGGATCGGCTTCAGGCGGTCAGCCTACGGTATATGTCCGCCACCTTCAGCGGTAGCCGCTTCACATCATCGACCAGCGTCCAGCTCACCGGCCCGTAGAGGTGCGACAGGTAATCGCGTGCCTCGTGGTCGATGGTGATGCAGAAGGGCTTGACGCCCGAGCGGTGTGCTTCGAGCAGTGCCTGTCGAGTATCTTCGATGCCGTATTCGCCGCGGTACTGGTCGCTGTAGTCGTCGGGTTTGCCATCTGACAGGGTGATCAGCAGCTTGGTCCGGGCATCGACGGCATTCAGTATCCCGGTCAGGTGGCGGATGGCAGCGCCCATGCGTGTGTAGTCCTGCGGCGTTATGCCGGCGATGCGCTGTTTGACCATGTCGTCATACGGTTCGTCGAACCGTTTGATGCGGTAGATCTCGCAGCGCTTGCGGGTGAGTCCGGAGAAGCCGTAGATTGCGTAGCGGTCGCCCAGTACTTCCAGTGCTTCGCACAGCATTACCAGAGCCTCGCGTTCGGCGTCGTTGATCCAGCCCCTGGTCGAGCCGCTCATGTCGACCATGAACAGTGCGGCGAGGTCGCGTTCGTTCCTGCTGCGACGGGTGAGCAGGCGGTCGGCCAGTTCATGGCCGGTTTTCAGGTCGGCATAGGCGGCTACCAGCGTGTCGAAATCGATGTCGTCGCCGACGGCCTGGCGCTTCAGCACTTTGTCCTCGCCGCGGAGCATTTCGAACGTGCGTTTCAGTTGCGATACCTGCGGCCGGTATTTGCGCAGCGTGTCTTCGACGAAGCTGCCGGATGCAGGGCTGATATCGAGTTCGCGCAGCGAGCACCAGTTCTTGCGATAGTGCCGGCGCCTGTGATCCCATTCGTTGTAGAGATGTACGCCGTCTT
>JBMTEY010000212.1:0-3311 GCA_049433545.1 Burkholderiales bacterium
ACGAGTTGACTTACGACTTCGCGCGCACGACGGGGCTGCGCAAGGTGCCGATGTCTTTCTGGATGATCTCGCAGACGTCGCCGTCCTTGAGGTCAGGCTCGGTGGCGTCGTCGGTGCCGAGCCAGATCACGTCGCCGGGATGCAGCGTCATGTACTTGGTGATCTCGGCGATGTAGTGCTGCGCCGAGAACAGCATCTTCGAGGTGTTGTAGCCTGCGACGCGCTTGCCGTTGATGTGGATCTCGACATCGAGGTTCATCGGATCGAGCCCGGTGGCGATGAACGGGCCCATCGGCTTCCAGGTATCGCAGTTCTTCGCGCGCCACAGCGTGCGATCCGACTTTTGCCAGCTCCGTTCGCTGACGTCGTTGCCCAGCGTGTAGCCGAGGATGCATGACAGCGCGTTGGCTTCGGTGAGGTGTTTCGCCGTCTTGCCCACCACCGCCACCAGCTCGCCCTCGAATTGCACCGGACCGGTGGAATCGGCGGGAATCACGATCGCCTCACCGGTCGCCACCAGCGCGTTGTTGGAGCGGTAACCGACGTCGGCCTTCTCCGGCATTTTCACCGGCAGCCCCTTGCGTTTGGCGGCCCACTCGATGTGCGCGGCGTAGTTGAGCCCCGCGCAGTAGAAATTGCGCGGCTCGACGGGCAGCAAAGTTTTGACGGCAGACAGCGCATAGGTCTTGGCAGAAGTCTTCCAGGTATCGAAGGGCGAACCTTCGAGTTCAGTGACTTTGTCGCCTTCGACGAGACCGTAGAAGGTGCGGGATTGGTGCTGGAAGCGGCCGAATTTCATGCGAAGTTCCTTCCCCAGTCTATGGTTCCGGCTGACAACGCCGGAGCCCGGGAATTTTTAACATGGCTGTACGGCCCGGTCCATCACCCTGCACTGCATGTGGACTGGATCAGTTGCGCACAAATGCCAATATCTTCCCCGATACCACTGCATAGTCCAGTCTGACCCCACCCACCGTCACCGCCGTTATCAATAAGACAATGGTGACATCCAATGGCGAGATAGCCATCGTGAACGGGACAGTTATTTCCCTATTGCTCGCTACCCACCCCTACCTGACCAGATACCCCGCATCCAGCGCCCTGACGTCCGGACACCCGATCAGCGCCAGCAGCCGGTCGATTTCATCGCGGTAGATTTCGATGGCGCGGGCGGCCCCCGCCTCGCCGGCCACCGCGGTGCCGTAGAGCGTGGCGCGGCCGATCATCACCGCGTTGGCGCCCAGCGCCAGCGCCTTGACCACGTCGGCGCCGCGGCGAAAGCCGCTGTCGACGATCACCGTGGCGCGGCTGCCGACCGCTGCGACCACTTCGGGCAGGATGGTGATGGGGGCGCGCGTGCTGTCGACGGCACGCCCGCCGTGGTTGGAGACGATGACGCCGTCGGCGCCGCAGTCCGCCGCCAGTTTCGCATCCTCGGAGCGCAGAATGCCCTTCACCATCAGCGCATGCGGCCACAGCTTGCGGATCGCGCGCAGGTCGTCCCAGGTCAGCGAGTCCGTCACCATCATCGAGCGGCCCATGGGCAGCGCGGTGATTGTTGTTTTCATCTGGGTGGGATAGTTTTCGTAGCGCGGCATGCCGCTGGTCAGCAGGTACTTCAGCAGCACGCCCGCCAGCCAGCGCGGGTGCAGCAGCACATCCGTGACGTTGCGGCGGGTGAAGCGGAAAGGCACGGTCATGCCGTTCCTCAGGTTGTATTCGCGGCCCGGCGTCACCGGCGTGTCCACCGTCACCACCAGCGCCTGGTAACCCGCGGCGCGGGCGCGTTCGATCAGCGCATGCGAGGCCGCGCGGTCCGGCCACATGTAGACCTGGAACCACAGCTCGCCGCCGGCCTCGCTGGCGACGCGCTCGAGCGCGGTCATCGAACCCGTGGCCAGGGTGTAGGGGATGCCCGCGGCCCTGGCGGCGCGCGCGAGTTCGAGTTCGCCTTCGTACCAGGCGAGACCCGCCGAACCGGTGGGCCCGACCACCAGCGGCATCGCCTGCGGCTTGCCGTAGAGCGTGGTGGCGAGGCTGCGCCGCGAGGTGTCGACCAGCATGTGCGGATTGAGCTTGACCAGTTCGAAGGCGGCGCGGTTGTTGGCCACCGCCACTTCGTCGCCGTTGCCGCGGTCGAAAAACTCGAACACGCCTTTGGGCAGGCGCCGGCGCGCGAGTTCGCGCAGGTCGGCAATGTCGTAGGCGCCGAGCGTCGGATCGGTCATGTTGCGGTTTCCTCCTGCGGAATTGCTGTTGTTTTGCGGACTAGCCCCTGAGCAGCAGCGCCAGCCCGACGGCGATCATCACCAGGCCGGCGACAAGGCTGATGCCGCGCGCCGTCCCGGCGCCGGCCCATCCGCGGGCGCGCGCCGCCAGCGCAGCATAAACCAGCTTGACCCCGCCCACCGTCAGCACCGTGATCGACAGGACCAGGGTGATATCCAGTATCGAGAGCCCATTCAGATCGAGGAAGGCCGGGAAGAACCCGAGGTAGAACAGGACCGCCTTCTGGTCGGCCAGTGTAAGCAGCAGCCCGGCCATGAAGCTCGCCCCCGCTGAACTTTCAGCGGATGCGGCCGGCTTTTGCGCCGCCGGAGTCTTGCGCCATGCGCTGCGCAACAGCAGCACGCCCTGCCAGATCAGGTACGCGCCGCCGAGATATTTGATCCAGACGAAGGCGTCGCCCAGTGCCGCGGCCAGCGCAGACAGGCCGACGATGGCAACCGCGATCAGGATCAGGTCGCCGGCGACGATGCCTGCCGCTGCCGCCGCGCCGTGCCCAAAACCGTAGGCCGCAGCGCGCGCGGTGACGGTGAGCACGCTCAGGCTGGGGATCGCGGCGAGCACCGCCATTGCCGCGGCCAGGGCCAGTGCGCTGCCGGGATCCATCCCGGTCAGGCGCCTTTGTGCTGCAGGTACAGCGCTTCCACCTTCGCCCGCGCCCACGGCGTGCGCCGCAGGAATTTCAGACTGGAGGCGACGCTGGGTTCATGGGTGAAGCAGCGGATGGGGATGGCGCTGCCCAGCGCCGCCCAGCCCGGATTCGCCGCGAGTTCGGTCAGCATCTGCTCGAGGGTAATGCCGTGCAGCGGGTTGCGGGGCTGTGACGGGTTCATGGCAACGAAGATGATCCAGATCAAATGTACGGACGGGAATGTTCATTATATTCATGTGCACACCCGCCCCGCTGCGGCGTTGCCGTTGCGGAGCATGATCATTCGAGGCACAAGCTTCATCGACCCGGAGACTGCACCATGACCAAAAACGTCGGCAACACCGAACGCGTGATCCGCGCCATCGTCGGACTC
>JBMTEY010000213.1:0-3281 GCA_049433545.1 Burkholderiales bacterium
GATCGGCATCCTCCCTGGTCTCGGCGGCGTGGTGGCGATGGCGCTGCTGCTGCCGTTCACCTACGGTTTCGAAACCGCGGCGACGCTGGCGCTGCTGCTGGGCGCGCATATCGCGACGATCTGGGGCGACTCGGTGACCAGCATCCTGTTCAGCGTGCCGGGTACCTCCACGAAGTAGCGCGCGAGGTGGAGGCGGCGGGCGGCGCCGCCTTGGCGATCCGGCTCGATGTGCGCGACGAGTCGGCGATCGCGGCGGCGGTGGAGCAGGCGGCTGCGCATTTCGGCGGCATCGACATCCTCGTCAACAACGCCAGCGCAATCCAGATGACGAACACGCAGGAGACCCCGGCGAAACGTTTTGACCTGATGTTCGGCGTCAACGTTCGCGCAACTTTTTTATGTTCGCAGGCCTGCCTGCCGTTCCTGGCGAAATCGGCGAATCCGCATATCCTGAACCCGGCACCGCCGCTGAGCATGAACCTGCGCTGGTTCAGGGACCATGTCGCCTACACCATGTCCAAGTACGGCATGAGCATGTGCACGCTGGGTATGGCGGAAGAATTCCGCGGGCAGGGCATCGCGGTGAATTCGCTGTGGCCGCGCACGACGATTGCCACTGCTGCAATCGCGGTCAATTTCCCGCAGGCAATTCTTGATGCCAGCCGCAAACCGGATATCATGGCCGACGCGGCCTGTGCGATATTCAAACGCGACAGTCGCACGGCGACGGGCAACTTCTACATAGACGAAGACGTGCTGCGCGCCGAGGGAGTGACCGAACTGGAGTCTTATGCGGTCAACCCGGGAGCGCGGCTCTACACCGATCTGTTCCTCGATTAGCGTCTCTGGTCTGGAGGGGAATCATGAATAAAAACAACGATGTATCGCATGTCATTCCGATGGGCGCCGCAGGTACCCTCGACGGCCTGTTCCGCGAACGGGTGCGGCGCACGCCGGATCTGGTGGCGTACAAGGCCTACAACGAGCAGCACGGCGACTGGCGCGACTACACCTGGGCGCAGACCGATCGCCAGGTTGCGCGCTGGCAGGCTGCGCTGGCCGGCGACGGCCTGCAGTCGGGTGACCGCGTGGCGGTGATGCTGCGCAACAGTCCGGAATGGGTGATCTACGACCAGGCCGCGCTGGGCCTTGGGCTGGTGGTGGTGCCGCTGTATACCCAGGACCGCGCCGACAACGTCGCCTACATACTCAACAACGCGGACTGCAAGGTGTTGCTGATCGAAGGCCAGGAACACTGGCAGGCGCTGCAGGATGTGATCGGCGAACTGCGCGGTGTGGTGCGTTTCCTGACCGTCAATGCGCTGCCCTCGGCAGGCAGCGATCCGCGCCTGAAATGGATAGGCGACTGGCTGCCTGATGACGGCGGCGAAACCCGCCACACGGCGCGCGACGGCAACTCGCTGGCGACCATCGTCTACACCTCGGGCACCACCGGCCGCCCCAAGGGCGTGATGCTGTCGCACAACAATATCCTGTCGAATACCGAGTCGGCGCTGAGTGTGCTGGCCACCGGGCACGACGACGTGTTCCTGTCGTTCCTGCCGCTGTCGCACACCTTCGAGCGCACCTGTGGCTATTACCTGACCATCATGTCCGGATCGACGGTGGCGTATTCGCGCGGCATACCGCAGCTGGCGGAAGACCTGCAGGCGGTCCGACCGACCATGCTGATCTCGGTGCCGCGGATCTACGAACGCATCTGGGGCGCCATCCGCGCCAAGCTCGACGAGGGGCCGCCGCTGCGCAAGAAACTGTTCCTGTTCGCGGCAGACACCGGTTACGCGCGTTTCGAACATGCGCAGGGCCGCGGACCGTGGAAGCCGTCGTTCCTGCTGTGGCCGCTGCTGAACAAGCTGGTGGCTTCCAAAGTGCTGGCGCGTCTCGGCGGGCGATTGCAGTACGCATTGTCCGGCGGTGCCGCGTTGCCGGAGGGCATATCGCGCATATTCATCGGCCTGGGATTGCCCATCCTGCAGGGGTATGGCCTCACCGAAACCAGCCCCATCGCCACGGCGAACTGTCCTGGCAACAACATTCCGGCCAGCGTCGGCCAGCCGATACCCGGTGTGCAGGTGAAAATCGGCGACAAGGGCGCGGTGATGATCAAGGGGCCCAACGTCATGCTCGGCTACTGGAACAACGAGGAGGCGACAAAGGCGATGATCCAGCCCGACGGCTGGCTCAACTCCGGCGACACCGGCCGCATCGGCGATCAGGGCCACCTGTTCATCACCGGGCGGCTGAAGGACATCATCGTGCTGTCCAACGGCGAGAAGATCCCGCCCGGCGACATGGAAGCGGCGATCGCGCGCGATCCACTGTTCGAGCAGGTGATGATCCTCGGCGAAGGCAAGCCGTACCTCAGCGTGATGACGGTGCTCAATGCCGATCACTGGAAAAAAATGGCCGCTGCCGCGGGCATCAATCCCGATGCTTACGAGTCCGTGCCGGCGGAGCAGGCGCTGCTCGCGCGCATTGCGACCCAGATCACGGAGTTTCCGGGCTACGCGCAGGTGCGCCGCGCCACGGCGACGCTGGAGCCGTGGACCGTGGAAAGCGGGCTGCTGACGCCGACCATGAAACTGAAGCGGGCCAAGGTGATGGAAAAATTCAATGCCGAGATCGACCGCATGTACTCCGGACACTGAGGACAGGGGAATGAGGGGCGATGAGTAACGAGGAGACGACGACGCTGCCCGAGGGCAAGGAACCGGCGCTGCGGGTGATCCCGATGCCCTCGGATGCCAACTATACGGGCGACATTTTCGGCGGCTGGATCATGGCGCAGGTCGATCTCGCGGGCAGCATACCGGCGATACGCATGGCGCAGGGGCGGGTGGCCACCGTTGCCGTCAATTCATTCGTGTTCCGCCAGCCGGTGTTCGTCGGCGATGTCGTCAGTTTTTATGCCGATGTGGTCAAGGTAGGCCGGACCTCGATTACCGTCGATGTCACGGTGTACGCGCAGCGGCGCCCGGAGCGCGTGGAGTGCGTCAAGGTCACCGAAGCGGTGCTGACTTATGTCGCGGTCGACAATAACCGCAAACCGCGTGTGGTAAGTCCGCCACAGGCTCCTTGATCACCGACGATTTTGCTTGAATTCAGAGGTCCTGCCGGTAACATCCTGTAAAGACTGCGGCCAAGACCGCATCGACGGAACAGATGCAGCATCCACCAGGAAAGAGAGATTAAATATACCAATAGAATCATTAGGTTATATGTCTGCGCTGCTCTGGCGACCCTGTCGGGGGGGGGGGGGG
>JBMTEY010000214.1:0-3213 GCA_049433545.1 Burkholderiales bacterium
CTTCGATTCGGTTGCAGGCCGCTATGACCTGATGAACGACCTGATGTCGGCCGGACTGCACCGCCTGTGGAAACGTTTCGCGGTCGACCAAAGCATGGTGCGTCCCGGAGAACGCGTGCTCGACGTTGCCGGCGGCACCGGTGACCTGAGCAAGCTGTTCATGCGGCGCACCGGCGCCGCCGGCACGGTGATCACCACCGACATCAACGCGCAGATGCTTCGTCGTGGCCGCGACCGTCTGTTGGACGCAGGGCTTATGGTACCGATGGCGCAGTGCAACGCCGAAAAACTGCCCTTCGCCGACGCGGTTTTCGATTGCGTCTGCGTTGCCTTCGGCTTGCGCAACATGACGCACAAGGACGCGGCGCTCGCCGAAATGACGCGCGTGCTGCGGCCCAGGGGACGTCTGCTGGTGCTTGAGTTTTCGCGCATCTGGCAACCGCTGGCACCGCTCTACGACAGCTATTCGTTCCAGGTGCTGCCGCGGCTCGGCAGTCTCGTCACCAACGACGCCGACAGTTACCGTTACCTTGCAGAGTCGATCCGCGTGCACCCCGACCAGGAAACTTTGAAGGCCATGATGGAACGCGCCGGCCTGGAACGCGTCGAATATTTCAATCTGGCAGCCGGCGTGGTTGCCCTGCATCGCGGCATTCGCTTCTGATGCGACGACGTCCGCCGAAACCAGAGTAATGTAATTAAGTAATTGATTTTATTAATTAATTTAATAAAGTTATTTGCGCCGTCCCCTCTTTATAATGCGCGGGACGCACTCACAGGAGGTTGCCATGAAAAAATTATTTACCGTCTTGATCATGCTGTGCGGAATGTCGCTGGTCGCAGTCGATGTCGAAGCGCGCCGGCTGGGCGGCGCCCGCAACCTCGGCATGCAACGCAACGTGCAACAGCAGGCCGCGCCCAAGGCGCCGGCCCAGCAACAGCAGGCTCAGCAACCCGCCGCCGGCACGCCGGCGCAGGCGCAGGCGCCCGCAGCGGCCAACAAATGGATGGGACCACTGGCGGGTCTGGCGCTCGGCGCAGGCCTGATGGCGCTGTTCATGAACAACGGCATCGCCGGCGTACTCGCCGGACTGTTGCTGATGGCGGCTGTGGCGGGTGTGGCCGTGCTGGCCTTCCGGGCACTGCGCGGACGCGCCGAAAACGCACCGCTGCAATATGCCGGCAACCAGCCTGCGTCGGCCGGAACCCTTGCAGCCGGACCCTCCGCGCACTCGCTCGCCGCCACTGCCGGCCGCTGGCCGGCGGATTTTGATGCCGCGGAATTCCTGCGCCATGCACGACGCAATTTCGTGCGCCTGCAGGAAGCCCACGATGCGCGCGACGGCGTTGCGCTGGCCGACTTCCTGACGCCGGACCTGCTTGAGGATGTCCGCGCACAATGGCTGGAGGAAGGTTCTGCGGCCGGCATAACCGAGGTCGTCACGCTGGAATCAGAAGTGCTCGACGTGGTCACCGAGGGCCTGCTCCATATCGTCAGCGTGCGTTTCTCGGGCCTGATCCGCGAAGATGGCGGCGAACAGCAATCGTTTGCCGAAATCTGGCATCTGGAAAAACCATTGCGCGGAAACACCGGCTGGCTGGTATCGGGCATACAGCAGGCCTGAAATGTTTGACGCCTTCGCCGGCGCGCCACTGAACCATCTTCTGCGCGCCAACACCTGGGCGCGTGCGGCTTTGCAACCCCACGCCGGCAAGGTCGCCTGCTTTCGCTGCCTGCCGTTTGTAACCCGGCTCGCCGTCACGGACAGCGGCGAAGTCGTTCCGGCGGCTGCAGGCACCGTGCCCGATCTGACCCTGACGCTCACGCCAGGCCTGATGCTGCGCGCGGCGGCACGTGATGAAACCGTCTGGCGTGATGTCGCTGTCGATGGCGACACCGCTTTCGGCAATGTCGTGCACCGGCTGTGGCGTGACCTGCAATGGGATGCTGAAGAGGACCTGGCCCGGGTATTCGGTGACATCACTGCGCACCGCATGGCGGAGTCGGGGCGTTCGCTGCAGCGCTGGGCGCAATCCGGCGGGGACAGCCTCGCGAGATCCTTCGCCGAGTACTGGACCGAAGAACAGCCGCTCATTGCCGCAAAATCCGACGTGCTGCAGTTCAATGCCGACGTTGACCGGCTGCGCGATGACCTAGCCCGGCTCGAAAAGCGCATATCCGGGCTGAACAGCCGCTGAGCCGAAAGCTCCGGCGTTATCCGCCGGTTGTTGCACCCGGTTAGAATGCGCGGGTGCACATCCTCCGCCTGCTGAAAATCATCCGCATCGCGCTGCGTTTCGGGCTTGACGAGTTCATGCTCGGACACGAACGCGTGCGCCTGCTGCGGATCACCGCAGGCAAACTGCTGTTCTGGCGCGACCTTGACGCGCCACGCGCCGTGCGCCTGCGCCTGGCGCTGGAAGCGCTGGGCCCGATTTTCGTCAAATTCGGCCAGGTGTTGTCGACGCGCCGCGACCTGATTCCGGTCGACATCGCTGATGAACTCGCCAAGCTGCAGGACCAGGTTCCGCCGTTCCCGGGGGCTGATGTCAAACGCATCCTGGCAACTGCATACGGCAAACCGGCGGATGAAGTGTTCGCTCAGTTCGATCCTGAGCCGATCGCCAGTGCATCGGTCGCCCAGGTGCACATTGCGTTGCTGCACGACGGCACCGAGGTCGCAGTCAAGGTGCTGCGTCCAGGCATCACCAATGTCATTGCCAACGATGTCGCCCTGCTTGACGCCGGGGCCGTGCTGCTGGAACTGCTGTGGTCCGACGGCAAGCGCCTGAAGCCGCGTGAAGTGGTGGCAGAATTCGCGCGCCATCTTGAAGATGAACTGGATCTGATGCGGGAAGCTGCGAACGCCAGCCAGTTGCGGCGCAATTTCCTGGATTCTCCGCTGCTGGCGGTGCCGGAGGTGCACTGGGAATACTGCTCCAGCCAGGTGATGGTGATGCAGCGCATGCGCGGCACACCGGTGTCCGCAGTCGATGAACTGCGGGCGCAGGGCGTTGACATCCCCAAACTTGCCCGCGCCGGCGTCGAAATTTTCTTTACCCAGGTGTTTCGCGACGGCTTTTTCCACGCCGACATGCATCCCGGCAACATACTGGTCACGCACGAAGGACAGTACGTCGCACTGGATTTCGGCATCATGGGCACGCTGACCGACGTCGACAAGCATTACCTAGCGCGGAATTTCATCGCCT
>JBMTEY010000215.1:0-3105 GCA_049433545.1 Burkholderiales bacterium
CACGAGGAAATCGGCGAAATCCTGATCGACACCGAGTCGATCCACGAACAGGCCGTGCAGTTCATGAGCCACGTGATGCCGAACTACGTCAGCCGCGCCAAGCTCTACCGCGACGACGTGCCGCTGTTCTCGCGCTTCCAGATCGAACACCAGATCGAATCCGCGTTCTCGCGCTCGGTCAACCTGCCCTCCGGCGGCGCCATCGTCATCGACCACACCGAGGCGCTGGTCTCCATCGACGTCAACTCCGCGCGCTCGACGCGCGGCGCCGACATCGAGGAAACCGCCTTTCGCACCAACCTCGAAGCCGCCGACGAAGCGGCGCGCCAGTTGCGGCTGCGCGACCTGGGCGGCCTGGTGGTCATCGACTTCATCGACATGGAATCGCAGCGCAACCAGCGCGAAGTCGAGAACCGCCTGCGCGACGCGCTGAAATACGACCGCGCCCGCGTGCAGACCGGCAAGATCTCGCGCTTCGGCCTGATGGAACTGTCGCGCCAGCGCCTGCGCCCCTCGCTCGGAGAATCCAACCACAGCGCCTGCCCGCGCTGCCACGGCACCGGCCACATCCGCGGCACCGAATCCACCGCGCTGCACATCCTGCGCATCATTCAGGAAGAGGCGATGAAGGACAACACCGCCGCCGTGCACGCCCAGGTGCCGGTGGACGTTGCGACCTTCCTGCTCAACGAAAAACGCGTAGACCTGCAGCTGCTGGAGTCCCGCCACCGCGTCAACGTGCTGATGATTCCCAACATCCATCTGCAGACGCCGAACTACACCGTGACCCGGCTGCGCCACGACGACCTCAACCAGAGCGAGCCGCTGGCAGCCAGCTACGAAATGGTGCAACTGCCCAGCGAAGAAGACAAAAACGGCGTCGAGGCCGAAGCTGCGGCGCCCAAGCTCGAAGCCGCGGTCAAGGGCATTACCCCGATGCAACCAGCGCCGATGCACACCGCCGCTGCGGCAGCACCGGCTGCGGCACCCGCAGCCGCCCTGCCCGCCGCCACCGACGAAAGCATCATCGGCAAGATCATGGGCTGGTTCCGCCGCAAGCCCTCGTCAGAACCCGTAGTGGCTGCGGTCGCAGAACCCGCGGCACGCACTGCCGCTTCCCATCCGGCGCGCGCCGGCGGCAACGGCAATGGCCGTCCGCAGCGCGGCGGCCAGGGTCGCGGCGAGCGTGGTGAACGCGGTGAGCGCCATGAACGCGGCGCACGCGGTGAGCGTGGCGAGCGTAGTGAACGCGGAGAACGCGGTTCTCGTCGCGGCGGTGAAGACCGCCAACGCCGGGGCGGGCGCGCTCGTGGCCCGCGCGAAGACCGCCCGCAGGAGCAACGTGATCAACAGGCCGCGCAACGCCCCGCCGCACCTGAAGCCCCGCAAGTCCATACGGCCGTTGCCGAATCAGCAGCACCGGTCATGCCCGCAACCGCGGAACAGCAAGGCGAAGAGCGCGGCGGCCGTCGTCGTCGCGGTCGTCGTGGTGGCGCCGACCGGGGCGAACGCGCCGAGCGCGGCGACCAGCCGCAGGAACAGCGCCAGGGTCAGCCCCGCGCCGAGCGTGGCGAACGCGGCGACCGCGTGTGGTACCCCCGCACGCCGTTTGTGCCCAGCCCCAATGAACGCAACGCCGTGCCCGGCCCCAATGCCGAAGTGCAGGCCGAGGAAGTCGTGCGTGAATCCGTGCAGAGCACCGCACCGATGACGCCACCCCCCGCGCCGTACGTGCCCGAACCGGTGATGGCCGCCGAACCCGTGGCGCTCGCAGCCGTTGCTGCACCGGAACCCGCCTCCGCGGTTGCCGAAGCCGCACCTGCTTATGTCGCGCCCGCACCGGTTGCTGAAGTAGCGCCGGCTTACGTCGCCCCCGCACCGGTTGCCACACCGCCGGCCAGCGTCGAACAGATCGCGATCCCGCAGCCGGCAGTCATCGCGCCGCCGCTGCAACTCGACTGGTCGTCAGGACTGCAGCAGGTGGAAACCAAAGCGGAACGTGTCGCAGCCGCCATGCAATCCACCAATGATGACGGCGCACCCAAACGCGTGAAGCGCGTGCGCCCGCCCGTGGAGCAGGTCAGCAGTGAACCGCTGCAGCAGGTGGAAACCAGGAATTGATGAGGCGGAATTGCTGCGGCCCCATAGGCGCAGCAATGAAGGTATGATTTAAGTAATTGTTTTTATTTATATTTTTATTAAATGGCGCAGCCTGCGGCTTGCGCCATTTTTTTATCTTTCGCGCCCAGCTTCATGCGCAATCTTCTGGATCGGCGAGAGCAGATACTCGATGACACTGCGCGTGCCGAGGTGGATTTCGGCATTCACCTGCATGCCCGGCAGCAGGACAAACCGTGCGCCGTCGCGCTCGACATAATTCCGCTCCAGCGTGACCAATACGCGATAGAACAGTGGCGGACTCATGGGCTCGTTTTTTGTGGGCGCTCCCGTCGCACCCGCCGCGCTTGAATCGGCACTGACTTGGCGCACCGAACCTTCGACCAAGCCGTATTTCTGGAACGGGAAGGCATCGATCTTGATCATGGCCTTTTGCGCGGCCTCCACGAATCCGGCGTCGGCGTTGCTGATCCAGACTTCCGCCTGTACCGGTTCGTCACGAGGCACCAGCGTCATCATCACCGTCCCCGGCGACACCACCGTACCGGGCGTATGGGTCGCCAGGTCCTTCACCACTCCCGCCTGCGGCGCCTTCAGCTCGAGCAGTCCCGAGCGATGCTGCTGCTTTTCCAGTTCCTGCCGCAGTTTGTGGTGCTGCGCGGCGATCTCGATGCGTTCGGTTTGCAATTGCTGGAAATATACCGATTCAATCTGCGCCAGCCGTTTTTCCGACTGATCGATCGCCGCCTGCAGGCCGGCGACGGCGTGGCCCTGCGCTTTCAGGTCCTGCTCGCTCTCGACGTACTGTCTTTGCCGCTCCAGCGCCAGCAGTTTCCCGGCAAAACCTTCACGCGCGAGTTTATCCCAGCCTTCGGCCTGCTCACGGTAGATGGGCACGGTTTTCCGCAGCTTGGCCTGCACTTCCAGCGCCACCTGCAGATCCTGGCGCGTCTTGCGCAATTGCGCCTGCTCGGCGCCCATGGCATC
>JBMTEY010000216.1:0-3069 GCA_049433545.1 Burkholderiales bacterium
TCCGGAATTGAAACGAAACTCGGAAAAGATTAAAATACAAGGCTTTTCCGTGCCCGGGGGCAATGACCTGGAGCCGGTGGTCTGCCGGACATATCCGGAGGTGGCCCGGCACCTGGAGTGGCTGAAGACTGCGGGCAAGGCGCAGATGACGGGTTCGGGCGCCTGCGTATTCGCGGAATTTGCCGACGAGGCCGCAGCGCGGCGCGCATTGGCCGCCTGTCCCGGCGACATGCGGGGATTTGTGGCGCGCGGTCTCGATGTGCATCCGTTGCACGGACTTGCGGAGTATCTGGACGACTGACGCGACTGCTGATGTGGTCGCGCACGGAAGGTTCGGTTGGGGAGTCGCCAAGCTGGTTAAGGCACCGGATTTTGATTCCGGCATGCGAAGGTTCGAATCCTTCCTCCCCAGCCACTTGGTTGCTGCAGGTCGCGGGCTTGAATCGGGGGTGTGCGGTGGCGTTAGACAGGATGATGGTTTTTACCGGCAATGCCAATCCGCGGCTGGCGGAGGCGGTGGTGAGCCATCTCGACATCCACATCGGCCGCGCCAAGGTCGGCCGTTTCAGCGACGGCGAGGTCATGGTGGAAATCCTCGAAAACGTCCGCGGCAAGGATGTGTTCATACTGCAGTCGATCTGCGCGCCAACCAACGACAACCTGATGGAATTACTGGTGATGGTCGATGCGCTGAAGCGGGCATCGGCAGGCCGGGTTACCGCGGCCATTCCCTACATGGGTTATGCGCGCCAGGACCGGCGGCCGAGTTCGGCGCGGGTGCCGATCACCGCCAAGGTGGTGGCGAACATGATGACCAGCGTCGGTGTGGACCGGGTGCTGACGATGGATCTGCACTCCGAACAGATTCAGGGTTTTTTCGACATCCCTGTGGACAATATCTATTCCGGGCCGATATTGCTCGGCGACATCTGGAAGCACGATTACAAGCAGCTGGTGGTGGTGTCGCCGGACGTGGGCGGCGTGGTTCGGGCGCGAGCGCTGGCGAAAAGGCTGGAAGCCGACCTTGCCATCATCGACAAACGCCGGCCGCGGCCGAATGTGGCCACGGTGATGAACATCATCGGCGAAGTGGCGGGGCGCACCTGCGTGATCGTCGATGACATGGTCGACACGGCCAACACGCTTTGTGAGGCGGCCGGCGCGCTGAAGAAGCAGGGTGCGGAAAAAGTCCTGGCCTACTGCACGCATGCGGTGTTGTCGGGGCAGGCGGTCGAACGCATTGCCGGCTCGGCTCTGGATGAAATCGTGGTCACGGACACTATTCCGCTGACCGATGTGGCGCGCCAGTGCGCGAAGATCCGCGTGCTGACGGTGTCGGGCCTGGTGGCGGAAACGATGCGCCGCATCAGCGCCGAGGATTCGGTGAGTTCGCTGTTTGTCGAATAGGTTTTTGGTGGGAGCCGGGTTTTCCGGCTCCTTTTTAACGCGGGAGTGTCTGGTCGCGGACTTCCCGCAATTACTGGAGAGTGTGAAATGAAGATCGAAGTTACCGCGTTTCCGCGCACGAAAGAGGGCAAAGGTGCGAGCCGCCGCCTGCGTGCGACGGGGCGTGTCCCCGGTGTCGTTTACGGCGCCGGCAAGGATGCGCAGTCTGTCGAGTTCGACCACAAGGCGCTGCTGCGCCACCTGAAGCTTGAGGCCTTCCATGCCTCGATTCTCGACCTGACCGTCGAGGGCCAGAAAGACCGCGTGCTGCTGCGCGATTTCCAGATGCATCCGTGGAAAGAGCAGGTCCAGCACGTCGATTTCCAGCGCATCGACCCGAAGAAGAAAATCCACATGGCGGTGCCGCTGCACTTCATGAATGCCGAGGTTTCGCCCGGCGTCAAACTGGGCAAGGGTGTCGTGCAGCACATCATCAATGAGCTCGAAATCCAGTGTCTGCCGGATCACCTGCCTGAATACATCGAAGTCGACCTCAAGGACCTGGAGCTGGGGCATTCGATACACGTTTCCGAACTGAAGCTTCCCGACGGCGTAGAACCCCTGCCCAAGCTGAAGGCCGACAATCCGTCGGTGGTCACGGTGCAGGTGCCCAGGGAAATCGTGGTCGAGGAAGCCGCCGCGCCGGTTACCGAGATCACCGGCCAGACGCCCGAAGCCGCCGCCGCCGCTGCTGCCGCAGGGGCAGCACCGGCTGCCGGCGACAAGAAGGAAGCCGACAAGAAGCCTGCAGAGAAGAAGTAATGGGTACGCCAGCCTGTCCTGGCTGGCGGCATCCAGCTGCGCCCGCCGAGCGGTACTGATGGCGGGCGTTTCTTTTTATCTGTTGATCAACCACGGCACGAAGCATCGAACATGAAACTGGTCGCCGGCCTGGGCAACCCGGGCAAGAAATACGAAGCCACGCGCCATAACGCGGGCTTCTGGTGGATCGATGGCCTCGCCCGCGCGGCTGGCGCGGCCTGCCGGCACGAGGCGCGCTTTCACGGCGAGGTGGCGAGGATCTCTACGGCGGCGGGCGACGTCTGGCTGCTGAAGCCGGCGACCTACATGAACGAATCAGGTCGCGCGGTCGGGGCGCTGGCTGATTTCTACAAGATTGCGCCCAGGGATATCCTGATCGTGCACGACGAACTTGATCTGCCGCCGGGCGGCATCAAGCTCAAGTTTGGCGGCAGCGGTTCGGGCAACGGTGTGCGCAGCGTGATTTCGCGGCTGGGCACGCAGGAGTTCTGGCGGCTGCGCATCGGCATCGGCCATCCCCGTGAACTCGCGGCCAGCGAGCAGGAGGTGGTCGATTACGTGCTGCATGCGCCCCGCGCCGAAGAGCAGCGGGCAATCGACGAGGCGCTCGAGCGCGGCTATGACGCGTGGCCGCTGATCGCGGCCTCCGACATGGAGGCGGCGATGCTGCGCCTGCATACCAAACCCGGCGACAAGCCGCGCCCGAACGCGCTACCCAAGCCATAAATTTTATTCTCAAGGTTCAATCATGTCCCTGAAGTGCGGCATCGTCGGTCTGCCCAATGTCGGCAAATCCACCCTTTTCAATGCGCTGACCAAGGCCGGCATTGCGGCTGAGAACTATCCCTTCTGCACCATCGA
>JBMTEY010000217.1:0-3042 GCA_049433545.1 Burkholderiales bacterium
TCTTGTGGTAAACATCAAATATACCTAATATGTGACTCATTATGAAGGCGTTTGCGCATCGTGCTGCAACGCATGGTTCCTGCGGCGGCAACGCGCATTCCAATCACCCGATGAAATTCATCCGAATTGCAGCGCTGGGCATCAGCCTCGCACTGGGTGCCTGCGCGCAGTCCCCGGTCAAACCCGAGGCGGCCGCCGTCGCCCCCAAACCCCTGCCCAAGGTCGTCGGCCAGGCGACGTCACCGCGGGTGTTGCCGCTGCCGCACGTCGAACTGAACGAAGACCTGCTGTTCAAGCTGACGCTGGCTGAAATTGCCGCCCAGCGTGGCCAGCCGCACGTGGCGGTACCTGCATTCCTTGAGGTGGCGCGCGAGACCAAGGATCCGCGGGTGGCGCGTCGTGCCACGGAGATCGCGTGGAACGCGCGTTTCCTGCCGGCGGCGCTGGAGGCGGCGACGCTGTGGTTGCAGGCCGACCCGCAATCCGCCCGCGCACGGCAGACAGTCATTGCATTGCTGGTCAACCAGTCGCGCCTCGACGATGCGGTTCCCCACCTGGAGAAATGGCTGGAGGGCGACCCCGAGCACGTTGGCCGGAATTTCCTGCAATTGTCGGCGCTGGTGGCCACCCACCAGGACAAGCCCGCGATATTGCGCCTGTTTCGCACTCTGGCGGCTCGACATCCGAAAGTGCCCGAAGCCAGTCTCGCGGTGGCGCAGGCCGCGGCAAATGCCCAGGACAAGCCTGCCGCGCTGGAGGCGGCGCGCGAGGCCCTGAGGTTGCGCCCGGGCTGGGAGCTTGCCGCCCTGTTCCAGGCCCGCGCGCTGCAGAGCACTTCGAATGCCGATGCGATTTCCTTCCTCGAGGGGTTTCTCAAGGCCCATCCCGGGGCCAGGGACGTCAGGCTCAATTACGCGCGCCTGCTGGTGAGTGCGCGGCAGTATCCGGAAGCACGCAAACAGTTCGGCATTCTGCTCGGCGAGGCGCCGAACAATGCTGAGATCGCCCTTGCGGTCGCCACGCTGTCGATACAGGCGAAGGATTACGCCACCGCTGAAATGCAGTTGAAGCGCGCGCTGGAAATCAAGCCGAAGAACCCTGACGCGGTACGGATGTATCTCGGCCAGGTTAACGAGGAATTGCAGCGCCCCGAAGAAGCGCTGCGCTGGTATTCGAGCATCACGCACGGCGAGCAGTTTGTCGCGGCGCAGGCGCGGTATGCCGGGGTACTGGCCAAACAGGGCAGACTGGCCGAGGCGCGCCAGTACCTGCAGGGTGTCAACGCCGGCGATGCGCAGCAGCGTACCCAACTGACGCTGGCCGAAGCCAATCTGCTGCGCGAAGCAAACGCCCACCAGGAAGCCTTTGAATTCCTCGCCCAGGCCGTGGCGCGCAACCCGGACACACCCGACCTGCTCTATGACTATGCGATGGCTGCCGAAAAGGTCAACCGCATCGACCTGCTGGAGTCCAACCTGCGCCGGGTCATCGAAATGCGGCCCTCCCACGCGCATGCCTACAATGCGCTGGGATATTCACTGGCAGATCGCAACCTGCGCCTGCCCGAGGCGCGTACGCTGATTGAAACCGCGCACAAGCTGGCACCGGAAGATCCCTTCATCCTCGACAGCCTGGGCTGGGTGCTGTATCGCCTGGGCCAGAACCAGGAGGCGCTGGGCCATCTGCAGCGTGCCTATGAGTTGCGTCCCGACGGTGAAATCGCCGCCCACCTCGGTGAAGTGTTGTGGGTGCTCGGCCGCCAGGACGAAGCGCGGAAGCTGTGGGCCGAGGCGCTGCGCGATCATGCCAAGAACCAGGTGCTGCAAGGCACCGTGAAGCGCCTGGCTCCAGCAATACTCCAATCGGCGCAATGATCCGTGTCCGTGTGCTGGCGGCGATCGCAATGGCGATGCTGTGCGCCGGCTGCGCGTCGTTGGCGCCGGACAGCGTTGCCCCGCCAGCCGCATCGTTTGACATGCTTGGCCGCGTGCTGGCCAGCGGCGGCGGCCGCGCATTTTCGTCCAACCTGCGCTGGCGGCACGACGCGGGGGAGCACGAGATCTGGCTGATGTCGCCGGTCGGCCAGACGCTGGCGCATATCGCTGCCGATGCCGCCGGTGCAACGCTGACTGCCGCCGACCAGCAGGTTTACCGTGCCGGGACCGTGGAAGCCCTGACCGAGAGCGCGTTCGGCTGGGCGTTGCCGCTGGCCCGCCTGCAGCACTGGATACAGGGCAGGGTCGCTCCGGACGGAATCATTGCAACCGTCAGCCGCGACACACACGGCCGGCTGGCAGCGCTGGGCCAGGACGGGTGGACGATCCGTTTTGTTTACGCGGATGCGGCAGCAGACATGCAGCGGCCGCGACGGCTGGACATGGTCCGGGATGGCCGGCAGATCCGCCTCGTCATCGATGACTGGCGCGTCGGGGAAGCCCGGTGACCGGCTGGACCGGATTTCCCGCTCCCGCCAAGCTCAACCTGATGCTGCGGGTCACCGGCCGGCGCGCCGACGGCTATCATCTGCTGCAGACGGTTTTCCGTTTCATCGATCATGGCGACACCGTCCGGTTGCGCGTGCGTGCCGACGGCGTGTTGTCGCGGCCGCTGCCCATGCCGGGGGTGCCCGAGGAGGATGACCTGGCGCTGCGTGCGGCGCGGGCCCTGCGGGTGGCGACCGGCACGTCCCTGGGCGCGGACATTCAGGTCGAAAAGCGGCTGCCGCTGGGTGGTGGTCTGGGTGGGGGCAGTTCAGATGCGGCAACGGTGCTGCTGGCGCTGAATCACCTCTGGCAAACCGGGCTGTCGCGCAAGCGTTTGCAGGAAATGGCCTTGCCGCTGGGCGCCGATGTCCCCGTATTCGTCTATGGGCAGAGCGCGATTGCAGAAGGGGTGGGCGAGGTTCTGGCGCCGCTGCCCTTGCCCCCGGCCTGGTACCTGGTCCTGGTGCCGCCGGTGGCAGTGTCGACCGCAGCGGTTTTCCAGGATCCGGAATTGAAACGAAACTCGGAAAAGATTAAAATACAAGGCTTTTCCGTGCCC
>JBMTEY010000218.1:0-2973 GCA_049433545.1 Burkholderiales bacterium
TGCGCTGAAACAGCCGCAGAACCGCTGGCAGCGCCTGGCGCGTTACGTCTGGGACCGGAAAAAAGGCTAATCCGGCTTCTGCGCGACGCCCTGTTCGCGGTTTCCCGGCGGCACCGGCGCGAAATAACCGACCGCCAGCAGCCCCAGACCGACGCCAATGAAGGTGACGATGCGCTCCACTGTGCCGGCATTCGCCAGGTCGAGCAGGAACAGCTTGCCGACCACCGCCGCGAGCAGCACCGCGCCGCCGAACCAGGCGCCGCGCAGGCCGACGCGCCGCGCCCAAGTCATCAGCAGCAGCGCGGTGACCGTCCACACCAGCGACAGCGCCGCCTGCGCCAGTACCGAGTGCGTCATCGCGTGCAGCGTGTAGCGCACATCCGCCCAGTGATGCACGGCGCGCAGGATCACCGCGTTCAATACCAGGAAAGCCAGCGCGCCCAGCAGCACCTGCGCCATGCGCGACGGTGCCGCCGCAGCCTCATTCTTGACCGACAGCCACAGGCCGATCGCCAGCAGCGCCGCGATGTGCGCGAAATCAAGCACGTTGAATAGCGGGAAATACGGCAGCGGCGCGACGCGCGCCGGATGACCCAGCGCGACCAGCGTCCACGCCGCGCACCATGTCGCCAGCACGCCGAGGCCGATGCCGCGGTATGCAGACGCATGTGCGGCCAGCGGCCATCCGCTGCCGAAACCGCGATAACTGATGCCACCCAGCACCAGTGCAGGCACCGCGCCCCAGGCCGCGACCGGCCAGTCGCCGCGCAGACCGAAATCCCGCAGTTGCCAGACGATTTCCCAGGCCACCAGGAAGGTCACGCCCCAGAGTGCCGCGACATGCTGCAGCGTCGGCAGCATGGCGACCTCGTCGTGCTCCTGCCGCTTGAGTGCGCCGTAGAGCACCGCCACCGCCAGTGGCCACGCCAGCCAGCCGTAATCGGCAAAGGGATGCAGGCGGTCGCCGTATTGGTCGAGCAGCACCACCGCCATCAGCGCCGGCAGCAGCAATTGCGTGCGGCGCAGTCCCGGCCACTGCGCCAGCGTGCCGGCAAATTCGGCCGCGGCAATGGAGCCCACGGTGAACAGCAATGCCGAGGTCGCCCAGGCACCGTGCGGCAGGGCTGCACGCAACACGTGGAAGCCGCCGGTGAACCACCACCATACACCCCACACGAGCAGCAATGCCGCGGTCATCTCGCCGCCGCGGATCAGGATGCCGCGCTTGCGGTGCATCAGCCCCGAAGTCAGCAATGATGCAACGGCGATCAGCAGACAACCGACGACAAAATCGTTGAACCACGGGTTGGTCAGGTCGTAACGGCCGTATTCCGACAGGAACAGCAGCGCGCCGCCGCCCTGCAGCAGCAGGCCGAACAGGCGCATCGCGAGGCGTTCCTGGCGCAGGCCTATCCACACCAGCGCCGCACCTTCCAGCGTCCAGAAGGCGAATGTCGGATAAGCGTCGAAAGCGAAGGCCACCGCCAGCGATCCCAGCACCACAGCGAGCGCGGCATGCGCCTCGGCCAGCACGCGCATGTTTTCGCGCCGCCACAGCAGCAGCGCGAGCACAGCGTACACCGCGGCCGCGCAGCCGGCACTCCATGCTAGGCCGTATTCAATGCCGCGCACCAGCCCCGCCTGCATCGCCGCCGCGGTCAGCGGCGTGCCGAACACCAGCGTGGCATCGACCAGGCCACGCAACTGCGGCGGCTGGCGGTGCGCGAACAGGATGGGGATCGCCAGATAGATCAGGAAAAACCCGATCACGAACGGTTCGACGCTGTTAAACAACTCGGGGCGGTAGTTGTGCCAGCCCCAGAACAGCCCGACCAGGAAAGTGAACAGGAATCCGACCAGGTTCAGCGCGCGCCACGACTTGAACCAGCTCACGCCGAGGATGAACACGTTGAGCAGCAGGTAGTACGAGAACAGCAGCACGTGGCTGCCGCTGTCGCTGCCCGCCAGCACCGGCGCCATGAATGCGCCGGACAAACCGAGCACGGCAAGGATTGCCGCATCCTGGCGCACTGCGAGCAATGTCGTCAGCACGCCCAGCACCATGAACAACGCAAAACCGGCCTGCGGGGTGATCAGCGCATAGACCTTGAGCATGAAAAACACGTCGAGGTAGAGCAGGCCTACGCCTCCGCCCTGCAGGATCAGGCCGTAGGTGCGGCGTGTTTCCAGCAAACGCCAGCCGGTGACGAGCAGCGCAGCGCCGGCGATGGCCACGCCGGCGAGCCGCAAGGGCACCGGCAGCAATTCATTGTCGTAGGCGTACTTCAGCAGGAAACCGACGCCGAGGAACAGGATCACCACGCCGGCCTTGGCCACCAGGTTGCCGCCAATCAGGCGATCCCACCAGCCGGGCGCGGCATCCGCAGTCACCCGCGGTTCCGGCTGCGATTCCTCTTCGGGAAAAGGCCGGAACGGCTTTGCCGCAGGCTCCGGTGACGGTGACGCCGGTTCGGCTGCGATATTGATTGCGGCAGCCGAGGGTTCGGACGCAGCCGCAGCTTCGACAGCTTGAGTAGCAGGCTGCGACGGAGATTCCGCCGCAGCAGGCGCCGCGGCGGCTCCGGGCTGCGTTGCATCTTTTCCTTCGAGCGCCTTGAGCCGTGCGCTCAACTGGCGGATGGCGTCTTCGATGGTGGCCAGGCGCGCATCGCTGTTCGCAGCACCAAAACGGCTGCGGTACAGCACGCCGGCAACGGCACCCAGTCCGGCGCCCACCAGCGCGGCATCAAAACTCCATGCCGCGCCGATCAACGCTCCGGCGATCAGTCCGATGAACCACATCGCAGATCCCCCCCTGTCATTTCCGGTCGCCGCGCAGCGCCAGCACCCGCGCCTGCAGGTCTTCCGGCGAGACGGCGGACGGCGGCAGTGCCGGCCCCGCCACGAGCGCGATTTTTGCCAGCGGCCGTGCGCGCCAGGGTTTGGACATCGCCGCGCCGTCCTTGCGGCTGA
>JBMTEY010000219.1:0-2917 GCA_049433545.1 Burkholderiales bacterium
GCCCGGCGATGTTGCGGATGGTGCGCAGCGTGATGCCCGGCGTCTTCATGTCGACGAGGAAAAAGCTGATCCCTTCCTGCTTTTTCTTCGCCGCCCTGTCGGTGCGCGCCAGCACGTAGATGTGCGTCGCATCATGCGCCATCGAGGTCCAGATCTTGCTGCCGTTGATGACGTAGTCGTCGCCGTCAGGAACCGCTTCAGTGCGCAGGCCGGCAAGGTCTGAACCCGCATTGGGCTCGGAATAGCCCTGGCACCAGATCGCGTCGCCGGCAATGATCAGCGGCAGAAAACGCTTGCGTTGCGCTTCATTGCCGAAGCGGATCAGCGTCGGCCCGACCATGGTCAGCCCCTGGTCCGGCATGCGGCCGGCACCGGCGCGCTCGTACTCTTCCATGTAGATCAGCAGTTTCGACGGCGACAGGCCCATGCCGCCATGCTCCTTCGGCCAGTTCGGCGCAATCCAGCCCTTTTTCGACAGCTTCAGGTACCAGTCGCGGCACTCGTGCCAGCGCATGCGCCGCGGCAGGAATTTGAATTCAGCGGGAAACTCGTTTTCGAAAAAGGTGCGCACTTCGGCGCGAAACGCCTCGTCGCTCATCGTGTTCCAGTCGTTCATGCCGCCTCCCTGCCGCCGCCAGCCGCAAGTCGCGCATATCGCGCACGGTGGGCGCGGCCGTTGCCCAGCCATGCCGACAGCGTCATCGCACGCTTGACGTAGAGACCGACATCACAATCCTCGGTGAAGCCGATCGCGCCGTGAAACTGGATCGCGGCGCGGGTGATCGCCAGCGCGGCATCCGCGCAGCGCGACTTGGCGCGACTCGCCGCCAGCGCGCGCGGCACCGGCCCTGGGTCGCCGTCCAGCTGCGCCACCACGTCATGCAGCACGGCATCGGCCAGCGACTGCTGGATGTGCAAATCCACTGCGCGATGCTGCAGAACCTGGAAACTGCCGATGGGTTTGCCGAACTGGACCCGGGTTTTCATGTAGTCGAGGCTCATTTCGTTGGCGCGCTTCATCACTCCGACCAGTTCTGCGGAAGCCACGGCCGCGGCAGCATCGAGCGCGCGGTCCAGCGCGTCGCGGGCGGCCTGCCCTGATGCCAGCACCTGTTCCCGCGGCACGACGACGTCGCGCAGGGTGAGGCGGCCGTAACTGCGTCCGTCGGCAAGCGGCACGCTGTCGCCGCTGCAGCCTGCGGCATCGCGCGGCACCCACAACAGCTGCAAGGCATCGCCATCCAGCGCGGTGACGAGATAACCGTCCGCGGCGGACGCGCCGATGATGAACTGTTTTTCGCCGCTGACGCGGAAACCGCCCTCGAACGGTTTGGCCATGGTCGCAAGTTGCAGCCCGGCGAAATCGTCGACCTGTTCCTGCCATGCCAGCACCGGCACACGTGAGCCGCCGGAGAGGCCGCCGAGCAGTTCTTCGCGCAGCGGCGAAACCGGCGCGCCTTCCAGTGTGCGCGCCGCGAGCACGGCGACGGCGGTATAGGGTTCGGGGGTCAGCGCGCGGCCGAGCCCTTCTGCGACGATCGCTGCTTCGGCAAGCCCCAGTCCCAGTCCGCCGCAGGACTCGGGCACCAGCACGCCCAGCCAGCCGAGTTTGGCAAGCTGCCGCCATTGCGCGGGATCGAATTCCGCGTGGTTCTGCGCGAGTGCGCGCACCCGCGGCAGATCCGCGCCGTGCCGCACATAATCGCTGACGCTCTGCGCAAGCAGTGCAGCATGTTCGTCCAGGGTTTCGTTCATCGTATTTCCCGCTTCAGAATGATATTAATAACTTGTTGTTTTTATTATGGTTTTGTGCCTGCATCAGTAACCGACCTAGCTTACCAAGTCGTCGCCGCGCCGGCTACGGTCAGCGACACCATGCGAAATCACAGTACACGCGGTCGAAGTACCGCAAAATCGCGTTTTTTACAACTCTGAACGAACCATGATCCCTCCTGCAAACACCCCGGAATGGCGCACCAGACTGGCCGCAACCATCGAAGCTCCGCAGGCGCAAAGACTGATTATTGCGCTGATCCTCGTCAACGCCGCAATTCTCGGCCTCGAAACCAGCCCGGCAGTGATGGCCGACTGGGGTGGACTGCTGATGCGACTCGACCAGGCAATCCTTGCCGTGTTCGTCATCGAACTGGTAATCCGCATACTTGCCCATGGATGGCGCTTTTTCCGGGATCCGTGGAGCGTCTTCGATTTCATCGTCATCGTCATTGCGCTGCTGCCGGCCACCGGCCCCTTTGCGGTTCTGCGCGCATTGCGGGTGCTGCGGGTGCTGCGCCTGCTCACCATGGTGCCCAACATGCGCCGCGTAGTCGGTGGACTGCTCGCGGCGATCCCCGGACTCGCCTCGGTGTTCGGCATCCTCTCGATCATTTTTTACGTCGCGTCAGTGATTGCCACCAAGCTCTTCGGCGCCCAGTTTCCGCAGTGGTTCGGCACCCTGGGGAACAGTGCCTACACGCTGTTCCAGGTGATGACGCTGGAAAGCTGGTCGATGGGCATTGCAAGGCCGGTGATCGAGGCGTTTCCGCAGGCCTGGATATTCTTCGTATTGTTCATCCTTATTTCGACTTTCACCATGCTCAACCTGTTCATCGCAGTGATCGTCAACGCCATCCAGGCCGAGCACGAGATCGAGATTCACGACAAGCAACCCGGCGACACGCAGTCGCCGGAAACCCAGCTGAGGGAAGAAGTCCGCGCCATGCGGAACGAATTGCAGGAGGTGCGCAACCTGCTGGAACAGCAGGCGGCCCGTTAGGCGCCCCGGATCCGGCGGACGCCGGGCGTGCGCTACAACGAACGGACATGAAAAAGCCAACGCAATGCGCCGGCTTTTTTTGGTGCTGGTGGAGTGGAGGAGGATCGAACTCCCGACCTCCGCATTGCGAACGCGGCGCTC
>JBMTEY010000220.1:0-2846 GCA_049433545.1 Burkholderiales bacterium
GACCGGCTGGTTGCGCGCATAGAGCCGCACGCTGTCGTAGG
Organism: Burkholderiales bacterium; assembly: GCA_049433545.1. Classification (GTDB taxonomy): domain Bacteria; phylum Pseudomonadota; class Gammaproteobacteria; order Burkholderiales; family SG8-41. Next base: position 42 of record JBMTEY010000220.1, read on the forward strand.
CCTGGAAACCCCAGTTCAGCAGCTTCTGGCTTTCCGCCGCCCGCGCGGATTCGGAAACCGTGCCGAGCACCACGGACACCAGCCTGCGCTCGCCGCGCTTGGCCGAAGTCACCAGGCAGTAGCCGGCGTTTTCGGTGTAGCCGGTCTTGACGCCGTCCACTGCCGGATCCAGCCACAGCAGGCGGTTGCGGTTGGCCTGGGTGATGTTGTTGTAGCGGTATTCCTTCTGCGAATACAGCGGATAGTGTTCCGGGTAGTCGCGGATCAGCGCGACCACCAGCTTCGCGAGATCCTCTGCCGTCGAATGCAGTTGCGGGCTGGTCAGTCCGGTGGCGTTGGTGAAGTTGGTGTTGGCGAGCCCTAGGCGTTTGGCTTCGCGGTTCATCATTTCCGCAAATGCCTCCTCGCTGCCGCCGATGACTTCGGCCAGCGCGATGCTGGCGTCGTTGCCGGACTGGATGATCATGCCGCGCAGCAGTTCGTCGACCGTGACCGGTTTTTTCGGTTCGATGAACATCCGCGAGCCCTCGGCCTTCCAGGCGCGGGTGGAGACCGGTACCACTTGTTCCGGTTTCAGCGATTTCTGCTTCAGCGCACCAAACACCAGGTAAGCCGTCATCAGCTTGGTGAGCGACGCCGGTTCGAACTTGTCGCCGGCGTTGCGGCTGGCGAGTACCTGGCCGCTGTTGACGTCGAGCAGCAGGTAGGCCCGCGCTTCTATCGTGGGCGTCGGGATCGGCGGCAGTGGCGCCGGTGCGGCAGTTTGTGCGCCGGCCGTTGCGGCGGCGCACGCGGCAATCAGGAAGTAGAGGAATTTCATCTGCGGAAAAAGCGCAATTATAACCGCGCGCAGCCGCGGCTTGCCGGAGTCAGCCGCGATCGCGGTAATCCTTTACGGCCCTGCGCAGAAAATCGAGCTGGTCGTTCAGCCTGCCACAGGTCTTGCAGATCAGCAGATGGCTGCGCAGGCGGATGCGCTCGATCCAGTCCAGCGGCTGGTCCTGCCGGCGCGACAGCAACATTGAGGTTTCCTTGCAATCCGGGATCATGGGGAGGGTTTTCCGAACCACTGCAATTCCAGGCATTCGCGCAGGGTCAGTCGCGCACGGTGCAGCATGACCCAGCAGTTGGTCGAGGTGATCTGCAGCGCCTTACATATTTCCTCGGTGGGGAGTTCCATCACTTCGCGCATCGCGAAGACCTGGGCAGTGCGCGCCGGCAGCCGCTGCAGACACATTTCGAAGGCGGCGCGGAAGCGGCTGTTTTCCAGCGCGGCCGCGGGGTTGCCCCAGTCGGCGGGAAATTCGCGCCAGTGGCCGTCTTCGGCAAACAGCGCATCAACGGCGTCGGCTTCGCTGCGTTCGTCGCCCGACCCGGTCAGCGGTTGCTCGCGTCCCGAGCGGCGCAGGTGATCGATGATCTTGTGTTTGAGTATGCCGGTGAGCCAGGTGCGCACCGCCGATTTTCCGGAAAACCGCGCCGCGCCCTCCATTGCCGCGAGCAGCGTCTCCTGCACCGCATCCTCGGCTTGCGCGGGGTTGCGCAGATTCATCAGCGCGTAACGCAGCAGGTAAGCGCGTTCGCCGGCGATGGTTGCGGCATCCAGGGCCGGAGCAGACTCTTTTATCAAAAGTTTTTTATAAACAATAATTTACGTTGATTTTTCGGTGCCGGCACCCGACTCTTGAAAATCCGCGCGCGGCGCCCATCTTGATGACATCGGCGCGCGGCGCCACACCCTATTGAAGGAGAACCAACATGGTCAATGTTACCCGTTTCACCCCGTTTGACGATACGTTCGACGAACTGCTGCGCGGTTTTTTCGTGCGCCCGGTGGCGTTCGACGGTGCGCCGGCGCCGGCTCAGGCCATACGCATCGACGTGACCGAGGATGAAGGTGCCTACACCGTGCACGCCGAGATTCCCGGCGTCAAGAAAGACGACATCCACGTCACCATCGACAACGACCAGGTGTCGATCACCGCGGAAACCCGCAACGAGCGCGAAGTGAAGGAAGGGCAGCGAGTGCTGCGTTCCGAGCGCCACTACGGCAAGGTCTACCGTGCGTTTACCCTGGCGCAGGCGGTTGACGACGGCAAGGCGACGGCGAAATATGCCGACGGCGTGCTGGAACTGACGCTGCCGAAAAAAGCCGCGGTATCGGCAAAACGCCTGTCGATCAACTGATTGTCCGGCACAACCGGATTGTTCGCAGGGCGGCAGGCATTTATGGCGGCCGCCCGTTTTTTTGCTCATGTAGAATGAGTGAACCCTCACATATTTCCCATTTCCAGACCCGTACCATGTCACTGACTCCTTCGACCGCAGCGAGCAAAGCCAAGACCCTGGCCGAAGCGCTGCCCTACATCCAGCGCTTCCAGGGCAAAACCATCGTCGTCAAGTACGGCGGCAACGCCATGACCGATGCCCGGCTGAAGGAGGGTTTCGCGCGCGACGTGGTGTTGCTGAAGGTGGTGGGCATGAATCCGGTGATCGTGCACGGTGGCGGCCCGCAGATCGACGACCTGCTCAAGCGCGTCGGCAAAAAGGGCGAATTCATCCAGGGCATGCGTGTCACCGACGCCGAAACCATGGACGTAGTGGAGATGGTCCTCGGCGGCCAGGTCAACAAGGACATCGTCAACCTGATCAACCGCAACGGCGGCAAGGCCGTCGGACTGACCGGCAAGGACGGCGGGTTCATCCGCGCGCGCAAGATGAAGGTGCGCGGCGCGGCGGGCAGCGACGAGCTGGTCGACATCGGCCAGGTCGGCGAAGTCGAGAGCATCGATCCGGCCATCGTCA
>JBMTEY010000221.1:0-2840 GCA_049433545.1 Burkholderiales bacterium
GAAATCCCCGCCGACATCGTCGCGCAGATGCGCACCATGGGCCTGTTCGGCCTGACCATCCCCGAGGAATACGGCGGCCTCGGCTTCACCACCGAGGAGGAAGTGCTGACCTCGATGGCGCTGTGTTATGCCTCGCCGGTGTTCCGTTCGCGCATCGGCACCAACACCGGCATCGGCTCGCAGGGCATCGTCATCGACGGCACGCCGGAGCAGAAAAAGAAATACCTGCCGCGGCTGGCTGCCGGCGAGATCACCGGCTCCTTCGCGCTGACCGAGCCCGAGTCCGGATCGGATGCCGGCTCGCTGCGCACCACGGCCAGGCGCGACGGCGATCACTACGTCATCAACGGTTCCAAGCGCTACATCACCAACGCGCCCGAGGCGAACGTATTCACGGTGATGGCGCGCACCGACCTCAAATCGAAGGACGCGAAGGGCGTTTCGGCCTTCATCGTCGATCGCGACACGCTGGGGCTGACCGTCGGCCCCTACGACGTCAAGATGGGCCAGCGCGGCTCGCATACCGCCGACGTGATATTCGACAACGTCAGGGTGCCCGCGACCAGCATCATCGGCGGCGAGGAAGGCATGGGCTTCAAGACCGCGATGAAAGTGCTCGACAAGGCGCGGCTCAACATCGCCGCGGTCTGCGTCGGTGCGGCAGAACGGCTGCTCGACGAAGCGCTGAACTATGCGAAGGAACGCCGGCAGTTCGGCAAACCCATCGCCGAGTTCCAGCTGATCCAGGCCATGCTTGCCGACTCCAAGGCCGACATCTTCGCCGGGCGCAGCATGGTGCTCGAAGCCGCGCGCAGAAAAGACAGCGGCCCAAACATCACGCTGGAAGCCTCCTGTGCCAAGCTGTTCTGCGCCGAGATGGTCGGTCGCGTCGCCGACCGTGCGGTGCAGATCCACGGCGGCGCGGGCTACATGCAGGCCTCGACGGTGGAGCGGTTGTATCGCGACGTGCGGCTGTTCCGGTTGTTCGAAGGCACCAGCCAGATCCAGCAGCTGGTGATCGCGCGGCATATCCTGAAGAGCGCCTGACCGCGCCGGCGCGTCCACCACGCGGCATCGCAGCGGACAGCCACGGGTCCGCTGACTTAAAATCACGGCTTCCACGGCGCCGCGTTCGCAGCGCCCGTTTTTGCAAGGACATCATCGTGGCATTCGAAAAAATCGTCGAGGAACTGCAGCACAAAACCGCCGAAGTGCTGGCCATGGGCGGTCCCGAAAAGCTCGCCAAGCGCAAGGCCGAGGGCCATCTCAACGCCCGGGAACGCATCGATTACCTGATCGACGAGGGTTCCTTCATCGAGTCCGGGCGTTTCGCGCGCAGCCACCGCCCCGAGGTCAAGCACAAGACGCCGGCCGACGGCAAGGTTGCCGGCTTCGCGAAAATCGATGGTCGAGACATCGCACTGGTATCCAACGACTTCACCGTGCTCGGCGCCTCTTCTTCCGTGATCAACATGAAGAAGATCAAGCATGTGAAGCAGGCGGCGAGCAAGCGCGGCATGCCGCTGGTGATGCTCGGCGAATCCTCGGGCGCGCGCATGCCCGACCGCATGGGCTCGGCGGGGCGCGCGATCATCGCCCAGGATCCCACCGAGTACCAGCGCCTGCGCGAGTCGCCATGGTGTTCGGCGCTGCTGGGTCAGTGTTACGGCTCGTCGACCTGGTATTCCGCGATGTCGGATTTCGTGGTGATGCGCAAGGGCGCGATCATGGCCATCGCCAGCCCCAACGTGACTTCGATCGCGATCAACAAGCCGATCGAGGCCGAGGACCTCGGCGGCTGGAAACTGCTGACGGGCGTCTCCGGCCTTGCCGACATGGCGGTGGACACCGACCAGCAGGCGATGGATGCGATCAAGAAGTTCCTGTCCTACCTGCCGAGCAACCACAGCCTGCCGCCGCCGGAAGTCGCGGTACCGCCGGGTTCCGACGACGCCTGCAAAGGCATGTTCGACATCCTGCCGGAGTCACGCACCAAGGTATACGACGTGCGCAAGGTCATCGCCGCACTGGCCGACAAGGATTCGACTTTTGAACTGAAGGAGCGTTTCGGCAAGTCGATCGCCACCGTGCTGGCGCGACTCGACGGCAAAAGCGTGGGTTTCATCGCCAACAACCCGATGTTCAAGGGCGGCGCGCTTGATGCCGACGCGGTGCAGAAGGTCATCAGCTTCATGGTGCTGTGCGATTCGTTCAACGTGCCGCTGGTGTTCCTGGTCGACGTGCCGGGCTTCCTGATCGGCGTCGAAGGCGAGATCCGCGGCATGCCGGGCAAGGTCATCAACTGGATGAACGCAATGAGCCAGGTCACCGTGCCCAAGCTGACGGTGATCATGCGCAAGGACTATGGCCAGGCCTACATCAACATGGCCGGCGGCAAGGGCGCCGACGAAGTTGCGGTATGGCCGACTGCGGATCTCGGTTTCATGGACCCGGCGGTGTCGGTCAACGTGCTCTACGGCATCAAGCAGTCCGATGACCCTGAGAAATTCGCCAAGCTGAAAGCCGAAGTCGAGCGCGACACCTCGGCATGGGGCCTTGCCGAACTCTACGAAGCGCAGCACGTGATTGATCCGCGCGACACCCGCGCCTGGCTGATCCGCACCATGGAAGTGCACCGCAAGGGCATGACCAACGGCGTGGGCCAGCATCTGCTGCGCAACTGGCCTACGAGTTATTGAGAGATTTTCTGAAACTGCAGTGGACATCGCTGCATGGGGGCACGCAACAGGCGGCGGACGAGACCGCGCGTGCTCCGCATAACCTGGAGTGGCCTGACTGGTTTTTTGTGCCAAGTTCATTGACGCACTTTACTGCATAGC
>JBMTEY010000222.1:0-2781 GCA_049433545.1 Burkholderiales bacterium
CGGCCAGCGGCAAACCGCTCCCGGAACTGCTGGAACGTCTGCTGGCCCATGAATTTTTCAGCCTCCCGCCGCCGAAAAGCACGGGGCGCGAAACCTTCAACCTGCAGTGGATACGCAACGCGCTGACCGGCGGCGCAGCGCCGGCGGACGTGCAGTCCACGCTGTGCGAACTGACGGCGGCGGCCATTGCCGGCGCGCTAAATATGCACTGCGCGGATGCTGCCGAAGTGTTCCTGTGCGGCGGCGGCGCCCGCAACGACAGCCTGCGCGCGCGTCTCGGCGAGCGGTTGCCGGGACGCCGCATCGCAACCACCGATGAACTCGGCATTGCGGCGGAATTGGTGGAAGCGGCGGCATTTGCCTGGCTGGCAGCACGGACGCTGGCCGGCGAACCCGGCAACCTGCCGCGGGTCACCGGCGCACGCGGCCCGCGCGTGCTGGGCGCGGTTTATCCGGCATGAGGCGCCGCGTCAAATGAAAACGGGGGCCTGCGCCCCCGTTTGCCTCAACACTGAACAGCGGATTATGCGGAAAACGAGGAACCGCAGCCGCAGGTGGAACTGGCGTTGGGATTCTTGATGACGAACTGCGCGCCTTCGACGTTTTCCTGGTAATCGATCTCCGCGCCCGTCAGGTACTGCAGGCTCATCGGATCGATCAGCAGCGTGACGCCGCCTTTCTGCAGCGAAGTATCGTCCTCATTCACGGCTTCGTCGAAAGTAAAACCGTACTGGAAACCGGAACAGCCTCCGCCGGTCACGAATACGCGCAGCTTGAGCTCCGCGTTGCCTTCTTCCTCGATCAGCTGCCGCACCTTGGCCGCGGCGTTTTCGGTAAACACCAACGGTTCCGGCATCACTTCTGCTACTGCATTCATGGCTTGCTCCTGGTTCGGCCCCACCAACAGAATCCCATTATATCCCTGTGCCGCTTGCGGCGATCACTCCGCCGAGGCGGGCTTGAATTTCACGACCTTTTCCGCTTTGACGTCGTCCTGGTATACCAGACGTCCCTGGACTACGGCGCCCAAGTGCATTTCCAGCGTCCGGTAATAGACATCTCCTGTGACATTGGCCTTGCTCTGCAGTTCGATGTAATCCGCCGCATGCACCGGGCCGACCACAGCGCCGTTGATAACCACATGGGAAACGCGGATTTCACCTTTGATGCGGGCGGCTTCGGACAACACCAGGGTGCCGGGCTTGCCTTCCGCGGAACTGACATTACCGTGCACGCGACCGTCGACTCGCAGGCCGCCGTCAAATGTCAGGTCACCCTCAATGACAGTGCCGGCGCCGATCAGGCAATCGATGCGGTTTTGCGGTTTGTTGGATTTATTGCCGAACATGGGTGGTCTCCTGCTATGAAATCGTGATGTTGTGTGTCAGTTTCGGCGTATCCGAATTGCCTTCGAATACGCGCACCTGCAGTCCCTTCACTTCCGCGTCGGGCGCGATCCTGAACATGCCCTCGACGCGCTGAAAAAGCTTGAAGCTGACCCGGTATTCCTTGGCGTCATCCCGGCTGGAATCGGGCGGCAGCATAAGTGCCACTTTACGGCCATCCTGCTGCAGATTCAACACGAACTGCAGCCGCCCGCTGAATTCCCTGGCCCGCGTCCCGGTCTGCACCAGCAGCAACTGATAGCGGTATTCCCCGGGCACCGCTTCCGGCATCAGGCGGAAACGGTTGACGCTGATGGCGCCTTCCTTGCCGGTTGCGGTCAGCGACTGGAAAAAAGCCAGATCCTCCTTCAGGGTCGCATTTTCCTGTGACAATGCCTTGACCTGCTGCGCGAGGTCGCCATAGGTGGCTCGTTCGATCTGCAACTGGCGCTCTGCCGCCGCGGTCCTGGCATTGAGTTCCGCCAGTTCCGCTTTTTGCCGACTGACTGTTTCATCCAGCTGTGCGCGCAACCGTGCCGCCTCGCTCTGGCGGAAGCCGGCATACTCGAGACCGAAGTCGTAGGTAAACCAGCCGACGCCGGCAACCACTCCGACCAGCGCAAGCATGCCCGCCCAGCGCCAGTACCAGGGCATGTGCGGGCGCACCGACAGCCGCGGCGCATCGATGCCGAAGCGGCGGGCAAACGTCTTCAGCGACCGTTTCATGCCGTCACGGCAACAGCGCGATCTGCGTCAGTCCGGCATCTTCCGCGAACCCGAACATGATATTCATGTTCTGCACGGCCTGGCCGGCAGCACCCTTGACCAGATTGTCGATGACCGAGAGCACGACGACGGTGTCCCCACCTCCGGGCCGATGCACCGCGATGCGGCACTGGTTGGCACCGCGCACCGACCGTGTATCGGGGTGGCTGCCCGGCGGCATGACGTCGACAAAGGCCTCACCGGCATAACGCTGCTCGTACAGCGCCTGCAGGTCGGCATTCCCGGTCAGCCGCGCATACAGCGTGGCGTGGATGCCGCGGATCATCGGCGTCAGATGAGGCACGAACACCAGTCCGACCGGGCGACCGGCGGCATGCGCCAGTCCCTGTGCGATTTCCGGCTGGTGACGGTGGCCCGTCACGCCATAGGCTTTGAAGTTGTCAGCTGCTTCGGCATGCAGGATGTGCGTTTCAGCCTTGCGGCCCGCGCCGGACACCCCCGATTTGGCATCGGCGATCAAATGGTCCAGATCGACGATGCCGGTTTCGACCAGCGGCAGGAAGCCCAGCTGCACCGCTGTCGGATAACAACCGGGATTGGCGATGACCCGCGCCGTTTTGACCTGGTCGCGATTGACCTCGGGCAATGCATACACGGCCTCGGCAACCAG
>JBMTEY010000223.1:0-2765 GCA_049433545.1 Burkholderiales bacterium
TCCATCAGCCACATCACCACGTCCAGCGCATGGGTGCCGGAAATCACCATCGGCGTCACTTCGGAGCGGTTGTCGCTGCGCTTGTAGTTGTCGATTGCCACCAGCCGGTTCATGAAGGCGCGCGACGTCACCATCGTCACCTCGCCGAGCGAGCCGGTGCGGACTTTTTCCTTGGCCACCAGCCAGCGGCGGCGGAAACGCTGGGTGTAGCCGATCACCGCGTCGACGCCGTGTTTCTCGATCGCGGCCAGGGTCTGCGCCGATTCGCCGAGGTCGGTGGCGAGGGGTTTTTCGATCAGCATCGGCAGCTTGCGCTCGGCGGCGAAGATCACCGGATCGACATGCAGGTGTTCGTCGGTGCACACCGCGACGGCATTCACTTCGGGCCGCGACAGCAATTCACGGAAATCGGTGGTGACAAAATCGCCGCCGCATTTTTCACGGACGATCTCACCGCGTTCCGGATTCAGTTCGGCGATGCCGATCCAGCCCACTGACGGGTGGCGCGCCGCCAGTTCGGCGCGGATCAGGCCGACGCGACCGGCGCCGATGATGGCGAGCCCCAGCTTTTTCGGATCCTTTTTCACCGCGCACCTCCGGCTGCGGCGAGTGGCCGTGATTCGGGCAGGGGCAGGTTCACCGGTTCGTTGCGTTCCGCCGAAAGGTCGGCGGCAATGTAGACCTCCATCACCTGGCGCGCTTCCTCGCCGGTGACCAGCACCGGGCGGTCGCAGCACACCGCCTCGATGAAATGCACGGTCTCGGCGTGCATCGGGCCGGCAAAAGCATGGTCGACGCGTTCGCCAGGCATCGACGACATCGGCAGTTGCATGCCGTTTTTGACGGTATTGAGGATCACGTCGCGGTGAGTGTCATCGCAGATCAGCGCGCCGTCGGTGCCTATCATCTCGATCCAGGTCGAGCAGGCATTGGGGTAGCCGGGCGGCAGGCTCCAGCCGGCCCCGATGACGAAGGACATGCCGCTGTCCATGGTCACTGTGATCCACTGGGTGTCGGGCACGTCGGCGCCGCTGTTGGCGCGCATCGCGCCGTAATTGAGCTGGGAGTAGACGCGGATCGGCTTGGCCGGCTTCAGGCACCAAAGGATGAAGTCGAGGTCATGCGTGGCCTCCATCGCCGCCGGCGACAGCTTGGTACGGCCGGTGATCTTGGCGCCGAGGCTGCGCTGGATGTGACGGCTGACCAGCGCGCTGACCGGCTTGCCGATGCTGCCGTCGTCCAGGCATTTCTTGACGTAGGCGTATTTCGGGTTGAAGCGCTGCGAGTAGCCTATGGTGAATTTCAGGTTTTTCCGGCGCGCAATGGCGATCAGTTCATCGGCTTCATGCAGTTCCACCGATATCGGTTTTTCCAGAAACACGTGCAGCCCGGCTTCCAGGCAATCGCGCGCCATCGGGTAATGCAGGGTCTCTGGCGTTGCCGAAATCATCACTGCGTCCAGGCCCTTGACCTCGAGCAGCTGGCGATAATCGCTCAGTGCGCTTTTCGCCTTGGTGTTGCGCGCAACCTCGGCTAGTCGTTCCGGTTTGGTTTCGACGATGTGCAGTTCGTTGACCGCCGGATTGATCGCACAGGTGTCGGCACGGATGCCGCCGCACCAGCCGGCGCCGATGATGCCTACGTTGATGGGTTTCACTGATGCTCCTCGGAGCCGCGCGCCGGCAAGCGGGCGCGGATTCTGGTTGATGTGACGAGCGCCGATGTTAGCGGGGCGGGAACGGGGCGACAAATACCGAATTGCGGCTGGTGACATATCAAATTGTTATGGATAAACTGCCAGCCTCCAGAGACTGCATCATGCCGCGACGCAACATAGATTTCACTGCAGAAGAGGCAGCAAAGCGGGCCGGTGCCCCGCAGGTCCGGTTGGCGGCATGCATGCCGCTTTGTTATCCCATGACCACAGCATCCTGAGCGCCCGTGGACCTGCGCGGCATCCGCTATTTTGTCCAGATCGCCGAACTCGGCAGCATGACGCGCGCCGCGCAGCACCTGCGGGTGGCGCAGCCGGCACTGTCGCGCCATGTCCGCGCGCTGGAACAGGAACTGGGCGTCGCATTGATGGTACGGCTGCCGCGCGGGGTGCGGCTGACGACGGCGGGGCGGCAATTCCTTGACCATTGCCAGCGCATCCTGCGCGAACTCGGGCGAGCGCAGGATGCACTGCGCAGCGGCGGGGCAACCGGACAGGGGCGGGTCATCCTCGGCGTATCGCCGACCACCGGACCATTGCTGCTGCCGGGCGTGGTGGAACGCATGCGCCGCCAGTGTCCGCAAATCAGCCTGAAAGTCGTCGAAGGCTTCAGCAACCAGCTCTACGACTGGCTGCTCACCGGCCGCGCTGACCTGGCGATCCTGACCAATCCGGTCAGCACACGGGTCATCCAGGTCACGCCGCTGTGCTCCGAACCCATAGTCGTTTTCGTGCGCCCCCGGGCGCGCGGCGCGCGGCGGTTGCTGACCGCGGCCGCCTTCGCGCGCACGCCGGTGGTCAGCACCGAGGCGATCCGCATCATTGCCGATGAACAGCTGCAGCGGCACGACATCCGCGTCAGCGTGGAAGCCGAGATCGACGCCGTCGAAGCCATCCGCCGCCTGGTGCTGCGCGGCACCAGCATGGCGCTGATGCCGGTGTCGACCTTCCATGACGATCTCGCGTCGCGCCGCCTCGCTGCCTGGCCGGTAGTCGACGCCAACATCCATCGTATACTCACGCTCGCCCAGCCGGCGGAACGCCGGCCGTG
>JBMTEY010000224.1:0-2721 GCA_049433545.1 Burkholderiales bacterium
GAAGTTTGGCGGCATGGAGCCGTCGGAAGCCAGGCGGCTGAAGGCGCTCGAGGACGAGAACGCCAGGCTGAAGCGGCTGCTGGCCGAGGCGATGCTGGACAACAGGGCCTTGAAAGACCTGCTTTCAAAAAAGTGGTGACGCCCGCCGGGAGGCGTGAAGCGGTCGCCCATCTCGAGGAGCACCACGAGATGAGCGAGCGGCGGGCGTGTTCGATCCTGGGCGTGGATCGGTCGTCGGTGCGGTATCTGCACCGGCGCCCTGATGATGCCGAGCTGCGCGCGGCATTGCGCCAGACCGCCGAGACGCACCGGCGGTTCGGCTATCGGCGTCTGCATGTGATCCTGCGCCGGGACGGTCACGTGCTGAACCGCAAGCGCACCCAGCGGCTCTACCGGGAAGAGGGGCTTTCAGTGCGCCGGCGCCGAAGCCGAAAGCGTGCCATAGGAACGCGAGCGCCATTGGTGACCGATGCCATGGCGAACGCCCGGTGGTCGGTTGATTTCGTGCAGGACCAGTTCGCAGACGGCCGCCGATTTCGCATACTGAACGTGATCGACGATGTGACCAAGGAAAGCCTGGCTGCCGTGGTCGACACCTCGATTTCAGGCCGACGGGTAGCGCGCGAACTGACAGCGTTGATCGAGCGGCGCGGGAAGCCCGGCGTGATCGTCTCGGACAACGGCACCGAGTTCACCTCGAACGCGATCCTGGAATGGGCTGAGAAGATGCGCGTGAAGTGGCACTACATCGCCCCCGGCAAGCCCATGCAGAACGGGAACTGCGAAGCCTTCAACGGCCGGATGCGCGACGAACTGCTCAACGAGACACTGTTCTTCGGTATCGACCATGCCCGCGAGGCCGTCGCCCGCTGGACCCACACCTACAATACCGAGCGGCCCCATTCCGCCCTCGGCTACCAGGCCCCGGCGGTCTTTGCCGCTCAACTCACCGCAATGGGCGATCAGCTTCGCGCATCCGAACCGCTGCGCAGATCGCCCATTGCTCCGTCGGCGCAACCGCGCCAAATTCAACCGTGGACTCTGGTCTCAGCCGGATGAGCATCGGGGGTCACAGCAAGCGCGCCAAAGTCAACCAATGGCACTAATCTCAGCCGGATGCGCTTCGGGGTTGAGAGCAGTTTCGAGTGTTTCAGTGAATGCATAAGAGTGTGTATTGATATCTCCACTCCAGCGCCAGACTGCGAGAAAACCTTCTGCACCGGTACGAAACGCATGTGGCATCAAACTTGGGTGATGGACCATTGAACCAACTCCTCGCATCTTAGTTTCATTCCCGGCCGTCCAAAGCGCCTGACCTGATACTATGGCATATGTCTCATCTGCATCATGAAGATGTAACGGATAGTAGCTATAGGGCTTCATATAGATCAATCCCAACCTTAGGTCTGGCGCTATAATTGGACCATCCGGTCCCATCAGCGTCAGGACGCTGATCAACGCAGCAATCTCCGCTTGGGTATTGCTTTCAACTGGGTTTGACCCCCAGTTTAGTAGATGTTGTGCTGCCAGGACTGAGCGAGCCACAGGATGAGAACTTGCAGCTAGGATTGTACGTATGTCAGAATCTAGCGCGCAAGGCGCAGCCAGTTCGAAAGGAGCCAGAAATGGCGCGACCAAAAGAGCTTTTGCCGTGTAAGGCCCTTGCGGATTTGCTTCGGTCTCGTACAACTCCGCGATTGTCGCTAGCATTTCTTTGACAACATCGTTTTGTTTCATGACCTTCAAACTCCAAGTGATTTCGCAGTAAAGATCCGTTTTCTTTCCCTCTTCTGCGTCAAGAGCGACCTGCTCAGGTCGCAAACACTCTGTTACCTGTTCAATCCTGGATTGATGTGCCACACGATAAATCGCGCACCTGATGGGCATCGATGCAATTGGCGCCTCCCGACTGCATTTCTGTGCCAAGGAGGGTCTGCGAGGAGCCACAGACGAGGACTCTCACAACATCAAAGCCTTCGATGCTCGGAAGTGCATCGAGAGGGCGCTCAAGCCGCATGGCGGGTGTAGGATGTGACGATGCCGCCAAGCTGGCGCTTGCGGCGGATCGGGCCGTCGCGGGCGGGGCGGAAGTCGACCTGCAGAATGTTGTTGCTGATGCCCCGCCCACGATGCGGGCGCTCGGCGTTGTAGTGGCGCACCCAGGTCCGCAGGATGTGATCGAGCTGCGAGCGGCTGAGGCAGACGAAGAAATCGAGGCATTCGCGCTTGATCGTCCCGATGAACGATTCCGCGTAGGCGTTGGCGTCCGGCGCCCTGTGCGGGATCTGGATCACCCGGGCGGCCTCGGACGCCCAGACGGCATCGAAGCTGGCGCTGAATTTGGTGTCGGCGTCGCGGATCAGGAAATCCGGCGCGATGCCCCGCTCAGTGCACCACATCAGGCTGTTGCGGGCCTGCTGCGTCACCCACGCCGCGTCGGGGGCATAGGTCGGCGCGCTGCAGAACACGCGCCGGCTGCCGAGATGGATGAAGATCAGCACATAGGCCGTCCGCGGCCCGCGCTATGCTAGCTTAACCCGGTGTCCACGAAACCGGCAGCAGCTCACGGAACACGACTACACCCTCGGCTGTCGCACCATGCAGTTGAAAGACTTGCTTGGCCAAGTCCACGCCAATGATCGATACTTCCTTCATAGCCAACTCCTCCTGATCCTGCATGGATCACAGTGGCACAAGTGCCGTCAGGAGGGGCTACCCAAC
>JBMTEY010000225.1:0-2634 GCA_049433545.1 Burkholderiales bacterium
ACCACCGGCGCGAGTTCGCCTGAAGGCACAACCTGGTCTGCGGTGTATCCGGTCAGGTGTACCGCGCTAAGCGCCGCGGCCATGACTGCACTGCATTTCATGCTCGTTTCCTTTATGCGCGTGCCCGCCGCACGCAAAATAAACAGCAAAGGAAGAGCCGTTGCAGTGCTACCGGTATGGATACGGCATGGATGACATGCACGAAACCCGGTTGGCCGCCCTGCGCGACTGTTCCCGAATAACGTTGCAGGCCGGTCTCCGGGCTTGCGATATCAGCGATGCCGCCTTCCCGTCCCTGCGAGGGGACAGTGGCTGCAGGCATCGCCGGACATTCGGATTGCGAACGTCGATCGCTTACCGTTGCGGGGGCAGCACAGGAATTGGCCTTGCTACTTCAGGGCCGCACCTGTTTCCCGTTTCACCAGGCCGCCGTTATTGCTGCGGCCCGACACCTGAAACGCGCCCATGACGCATCGCATGCGGTTGCGTTGCGTCCTGGACAACGCGCATTCTATCTGATGGTCGCACTGCGGAGTTTTGAAAATTATTGTTTATAATCATATAGTTATTGTTTGCATGCGGTATCGGGTTCGCGCCGGCAGCAATTCGGTCCCGAGGTTTGAAAGCCCATCGTCAGGGAGCGATGGCAGTCATGTCAATCTACATTCAAAACCGCGCGTTAACGGTTGACCCGTCTGGATTTTCCCCTCTATAGTGCGCGCATGGAAACCGAGCTGAAAAACCTGGAGGACAAACTCACCCAGTTTGTCGAAATCAACCAGCGCCTGCGTGACGACACGCAGCGGCTGCGCCAGGAACTGGCCACGGCCCTGCACAAGAACAAGCAACTCGAGGAAAAGATCAACAGCGCGAGCAGCCGCCTCGAGCATATCCTCAAGCAGATCCCCGCCGAAGAGACATGAGCGCCGACCCAAAGGGTTTGCAGATCAACATCATGGGCCGCGAGTTTCGCGTGGCTTGTGCGGAACACGAGCAGAAAGGCCTGCTCGATGCCGTGGAATATCTCAACAGCAAGATGCAGGAAATCCGCGACCGCGGCAAAGTCATCGGCCTTGAACGCGTCGCGATCATGGCCGCGCTCAACATCACCCACGAATTCCTCTCGACGAAAGTCGGTGGCAGCTTTGACATCGCGGAAACCAAGCGTAGAATCCAGCGCATGGAAACGGCCATTGATCAGGCGATGGCGGAGCAAAATAAGCTGTTCTGATTCCGCGTCGGTGTTGTCCTGGTGTCCTGGCCGTTCAGAAATTCCCCTGCGGTGTTTGTTCAGGCCATATATTCTTTGAACCAATAACATCGCACTGGTCGCCGACCAAAGCAGTTCCGGTGTGAGCGTCCCACGCGGACGAACCTTAAGGAACTCGGAAGGTGGCCGTCTTGAACCTCAGGTTCAGGATGCTGGTCTGAAGCGGCACAAGCGGGGGAACCTTTTACTGTCTATGCGGCCACGCCGCATTTTTTTTGACTGTGCCCGGCATGCGCTACTGGTTGATCAAATCCGAACCCGATGCCTACAGCATCGACGACCTCGCGCGCGACAGGGCGACGCCGTGGACCGGCGTTCGCAACTACCAGGCGCGCAACTTCATGCGCGACCGCATGAAACCCGGTGACCAGACGTTTTTCTATCACTCCAACTGCGAGGAGCCCGCCATCGTCGGCATCGCCGAGGTGAGCAAACCGGCCTACCCCGATGCCACGCAGTTCGACCGCAAGAGCAAGTATTTCGACGACAAGGCGACGCCAGACAATCCGCGCTGGCTGCATGTCGATTTCCGCTTCGTGCGCAAGGTCGCGCCGGTGACGCTCAACGAGCTGCGCAAACACAAGGCGCTTGCGAAAATGCAGATCCTCGCCCGCGGCAACCGCCTGTCGATCACGCCGGTCTCTCCGGAAGAATGGAAATACATCCTCGGGCTGATGAAGTGATGCAGGCTTGATGGCCATGTTCGACTGGTGGTGGGCCTACCTGGCGCTGGGCGCTTTCGTCGGTTTTTTTGCCGGGCTGCTGGGCATCGGCGGCGGCGCGGCAACGGTGCCGGTACTGGCATTCATTTTCGCCGCCAAGGGTTTTGCCCCCGATCATGTGGTGCACCTCGCCCTGGGCACGGCGCTCGCCACCATGCTGTTCACCTCGATATCCAGCGTGCTGGCGCACCACAAACACGGCGCGGTGAACTGGAGCATCTTCCGTCGCATGGTCGCCGGCATCGCCGTCGGGACTTTCGCCGGCGCGCTGTTGGCCGGGGTGCTCAATCTGCGTCTGCTGACCATGGTATTCACTGCACTGATCTATTTCCTGTCGGCGCAGATGCTGTTCGGGCGCAAGCCGCAGCCCGGCGCCACCCTGTCCACCACCGCCGGCATGAATGCCGCCGCCGCCGGCATCGGCGTGATTTCCAGCCTCACCGCCACTGGCGGCGCGGCGCTGGTTGTCAGCTATCTGGTGAAACACGGCACACGGGTGCAGGAAGCCATAGGCACGGCGGCTGCGATCGGCTGGCCGCTGGCCATCGCCGGAACCGCGGGCTACGCCCTGACCGGCGTCGGCCAGCAGGGACTGCCGGATTACAGCCTGGGCTATGTCTATCTGCCGGCGCTGGCTGGCGT
>JBMTEY010000226.1:0-2628 GCA_049433545.1 Burkholderiales bacterium
TCACCACGCGCTCGAGTTCGGTGATCGCCGCGTCCGGATCCTGCATCGGCAGGTGAACCATGCCGCGCAGCCGCGACGGGTGCTTCGCCACCATCTGCGCGATGCCGTCGTTGGCGAGTTTCGCCGCGGCCAACCCCGCTTCCGCCGACAACCAGTAGAAATAGATCGGCGGGCCGACGGAAATCACCGACACGTCGAGCTTGTTCTGGTTCATCCATTCGACCTTGACGTCGGCGTCGTAGAACTGCGCGTTGAGTTCCGCCGGCCGCCCGTGCACGTCGAAATAACGCTTGCCGTCCTTTTCGGTGATGCTGGTCTGGAAAAATTTAGGGTCCTTTTCCATCGCCGCAATGATGGTCGGCGGGATGACGTGGCTGTGCAGGTCGTAGCGCATGATCGGACGGTTCCTCTACGTTGAAAGGCGGCTATTTTACGGTGAGCAGCGGCCGCAGCCTGCGGGCATCGTGCAATTTCTCGATGTTCCAGACCATGTCGATCAGGCGTGTCGTGCGCCGCGCGCCGATCACCGGCAGCAGCAGGTCGCGAGCCTTGGTTTCGACCTCGGCGCGCGGCATCGGATTGGCGGCAGTGCCGCGCACGGCCTTGGTATGGTGGCGCAGCTGGCGGCCGTCGCGGGTGGCGATCTCGACGATGGCCTGGGTGGTTTTAGCCCGCCCCAGCGCGGCGCTGCCCTGCAGCGTGATGCGCGACTTCAGTGCAGTCACCCGCGGATCGCGCACGCGTTTTTCGTCATGCGCCGAGGCGAAGCTGATGTCGCCGTCGAGCAGCATCAGCGCGGTCAGGTGCTGGATGTTGATGCTGGCCATGGTGCGCTGGTTGACGGTGCGCGCGCCCTGGTCGTCGATGGTGATCACCACCCGGTCGACGTCCTTTGCAGTGACGCCGTGTTTTTCGATCAGGTTCAGCACCGCGTCTATCGGCGCCTGGATCGGGTAGCCGATGGCCCAGCGCTTGATCGAGGTGTTCATGATTTCGAAGGTGCGGCCCAGCCCGCGCACCAGCCGCTGCGGGTCGGCGGTCAGGCCGTAGGCATGGAAGAAGCTGCGGTCACCGAAAAAGATGTCCTCGACGCCGGTGAAACGCATGGAAGCCATCAGCGCGGCGGTGACGCCGTTGCGTGCCGGCATGCCGCCAAAATCGAAGGCTTTCTCGATGTGTTCGATGTCGCGCGCCCAGCACGACAGTCCCGAAGCCTGCTGCGCGGCGTAGGACAGCGCGAAACGCGACTGGTCGGCGTTGAGTTTCAGGATTGCAGCTGCCGCGGCAGTGGCACCGAAGATATTGCCGAAGCTGTGCGTGGAATGGCCGCGCGAGCGGAAACGCTCTATGCCCAGCGCCTGAGACATGCGCGCGCAGACGTCGTAACCCAGCACCAGCGCGCGTAACAGCGCAGTGCCGCCGGCGCGTTCGCGTTCGGCCAGCGCCAGCGCAGCGGGAATGATGCCGCAACCGGGATGCACCAGCGCGAGGTAATAGGTGTCGTCAGTCTCGTCGGCATGGCCGTGCATGCCGTTGACCAGCGCGGCGTTGATCGCCGAGGTGACGATATCTGTGCCGATGACGGTGGACTCCGGCACCCCGCCCTGCGTCTTCACGAATTCGATCGCGCGCCGTCCCGGCAGCAACCGCGAACCCGACAGCATCGCCGCCAGCGTGTCGAGCAGGTGGTGTTTGGCGCGCTCGGTGACCGCGGCCGGCAGCGCGCGGCGCGGTGCAGCCGCGATGTAACGCGCAAGCGTAGCGGTCAGCGGCGATATCGCCGTCCGACTTTTGTTCATGCGACTGTTCCGCTCAGCCCGGATTGATGCCCGCGGCCTTGATGACCCGTGCCCACTTCTCCGTTTCCGAGCGGATATAGGCGCCAAATTCCGCCGGGCTGCTGCCCACGGCTTCCGCACCGTCGCCGTTCAGGCGCTTGCGCACTTCCGGGTTCTGCAGCGCGCGCACCACACCCGCATGCAGTTTGCTGATGATAGCCGCAGGCGTTCCGGCGGGCGCCAGCACGCCATACCACTGCACGGCTTCGTAACCCGGCACGCCAGCCTCGGCGATGGTCGGGATGTCGTCGGCGCCGGGTGCGCGTTTGGTTCCGGTGACGCCCATTGCGCGCAGCCGCCCGGACTGGATTTGCGGCTTGGCAGAGAGCATGTTGGGCATCATCGCCGGCACGTGTCCTGCCACGAGGTCGATCACGCCTGGACCCGAACCCTTGTACGGCACGTGCAGCATTTTCAGCTTCGCCATCACCAGGAACAGTTCCATCGACAGGTGCGGGCTGGTGCCTCTGCCCGCCGATGCAAAATTGAGCTGCCCCGGCCGCGCCTGGGTGAAGGCGATGAATTCCTTCAGGTTGCGCGGCGGCAGCGACGGATGAATCACCAGCACATTCGACAAGGCCACCGCCTGCGAGATCGGCGCCAGGTCCTTCAGCGCGTCGTACGGCACTTTTTTGTACATCGCCGGATTGATCGCCAGCGTGCTGATGCCCATCAGCAGCGTGTAGCCGTCTGGCGCCGCGCGCGCCACCGCTTCGCCGCCGATCATGGTGCCGGCGCCGGGACGGTTCTCGACGATCACCTGCTGGCCGAGGAACTGCGTCAGTTGCGG
>JBMTEY010000227.1:0-2556 GCA_049433545.1 Burkholderiales bacterium
TATCCAGCGCCGACAGGCAGAATTCGCACTTGAACGGGCAGCCGCGTGAAGCCTCGACGTAGATGAAGCGCCGCGCGATGTCCTCATCGCTGTATTCACCGTAAGGCAGCTCGATGTCGCCGAGTTTCGGCTGCACGCCGGCATGGATTTTCTGTTCCGGCCGTTTACCGGCGAGGATGTCGGCACACAGTTTCGGGAAAGTCACGTCGCCCCAGCCGGTGACCGTGTAGTCGGCCAGCGCGCAGATGCGCTGCTCCGGGGTTTCATGGCTGACTTCCGGACCGCCGACGACGATGACGATCTCCGGCGCCACGCGCTTGAGGATGGCAATGACGCGCGTGGTTTCCTCAATGTTCCAGATGTAGACGCCGAAGCCGACGATCGCGGGCAGCTCCGCCAGCAGCCGCTCGGCGATGTCGGCCGGGCGGTCGCCGAGCACGAATTCGCTGATGCGCGTGTCGTCGCGCAGCGCGCCCATGTTGGCGCGCAGGCAGCGCAGGCCCAGCGCGGCGTGCACGTAACGCGCGTTGATGGTGGCTAGGGTGATTCCCGTCATGCCGTCATTATCGCAAGCCCCCGGTGTTTTTGATACGCTAGGACATTCACTCACCACTGGACGCAACAATCATGGCCCAACGACCCGAACCAGGCGCGCCCGAATCGAAAATGGACGCCGCCACGCTCTACCGCGAAGACATCATCACCGACCGCAAGGTCGGCACCATCCGCCGCATGATCCCGGTCAAGAGCGACGGCAGTGACGATGCCGCGCGGCCGACGCTCTACGTCGGCGAGGCGCAGATCATGACCAACGCTGGACCGCTGCCGATCAATTTCGAAATCGAAGCAAAGGATCTGGGGGAGGCTGTCGGCAAATTCGGCGACTCCGCCAAGGAAGCCGTCGAACGCACCGTGCGCGAACTGCAGGAACTGCGCCGGCAGCAGGCTTCTTCCATCGTCGTGCCGGGGATGGGCGCGCCGGGCAGCAAGATCCAGATGCCGTGACGGATCCCGC
This sequence comes from Burkholderiales bacterium, assembly GCA_049433545.1. Classification (GTDB taxonomy): domain Bacteria; phylum Pseudomonadota; class Gammaproteobacteria; order Burkholderiales; family SG8-41. The sequence goes on from JBMTEY010000227.1 coordinate 1,016, forward strand.
AACCATCGTCCGTTCCGCCGGCGTGGTCATCGCGCGCCGCCAGGGCGGCGCCTGGCGGCTGCTGGTGCTGCGCGCTGCGCGCAACTGGGATTTTCCCAAGGGCCTGATCGAGGAAGGCGAAGACATGCACGATGCCGCGCGGCGCGAAGCGACCGAGGGCACCGGCATCACCGACCTCAGCTTCGATGCCGCCGAATCGCACAAGGAAACCATCGCCTACGGCACCGGCGAGATCGCCCGCTATTACCTCGCCATCACCACCACGGACGAGGTGACGCTGCCGATCGCGCATGAACTGGGCCGGCCTGCCTACGATGAATGGCGCTGGGTGACTTTCGACGAAGCCGAGGACGTACTGCCGCCGCGGCTGACCGCGGTGCTGGCGTGGGTGCGCGAAACGCTCGACTAAACGTAAAAAAGCGCCGCAAGCGGCGCTTTTTGTATTGCCCGCCTTCAGCTGGTCAACGTCCCCGCTTTGCCGGGATCACAGGCACCATAAGGTACGAAGCGGTCCTGCCCCCGGCATGCACCGTGTTCATCGCGCCGGCGTTGTAGTCGGCATGATAGTGGGTATACGGCGCGCTGCCCTGGCCGTCGCGCGGCTGGATGTCGAGGCGCAGGCGGTGGCCCTTTTTGAACACCATGCTGGTCGGCCACACCTCGATGCGGCATTCGACGACCTCGCCCTTCTTCAGCCACTGCCGTTCGTCATGCGCGTGGTAAGGCCGGTACGGCAGCGACTTCTTCGGGTCGAGCTTGCGCTGCGAGGCGCGCAGCCAGCCCTTGGTCACACAGGGTATCGGCTGGCTGTGCTGCCCGACTTCGCAGACATCCTTGCCGTCGGGCCCGATGTTGCGGATGGTGGCGAAGATGTCCATGTCTTCCGAGGTGCTCGACACCCACAGGTTCAGCACCAGCGGACCGGTGACCTCGGTGTCGGTCTCCAGCGGCGGCGTGACGAACGAAATGCCGGTACGCCCGGTATTGCCGTGCGTGGTGGCCAGTGAAGAGCCCCCCGCGACGCCCGCGGTGGTGACGCCGCTCGCCGAATACGACAGTTTTGCGGCATTTCTCGGGGCCGATTTCGCGAGTTGCCCTTCGACGGCATCCGGACCGCCCGGCTTGCTGCGCTCAGGCTTCAGATACAGCTTCGTCCACTGCGTACGCTTCAGCGGCCATTCGTTCTCGTAACGGAAGGCATAGGGCTTCTTGCTGCCGCCGGTGCGGATTTCCAGCTTGACCGGCGGATCGCTCATGATGCCGGTGTCGATATCCTTCAGCCAGTAATCGAACCAGCGCAGCTGATCCATGCGCCCTTCCTCGGCATGGAAGGGATGGAAGTGCGATCCGGTGTGTATGCGCAGTTTCTTGTGTTTCGAGGCGGCATTCATGAAACCTTCGGTGTTGCCGCGCAGGTGCATCGAGAAACCGCCCCAGTTGCCGACGGAATACAGCGGCACCTTGATCTGGTCCCAGCGCGCGCTGGACAGCCGCCAGTATTCGGAATCGAGGTCGTTGCGCATGAACTGCCACATCATGTC
>JBMTEY010000228.1:0-2494 GCA_049433545.1 Burkholderiales bacterium
CCGGGGGTCAGCGGCGTTTTTCTGCCCTCCCTGTCATGATTTCCCCGCCTTCCGCTGCGCCGTGGTGCGTCGGAACCGGTAGGAGTCCGTCCCCGTCGTGATGATGTGCGCCTGGTCCGTCAGCCGATCGATCAGCGCCTTGCACAGCCGCGGATTGGGGATCACCTGCGACCATTCGGAGAACGGCAGGTTGGTGGTGACGATCACCGCCGCCTTCTCCGCCCGGTCGGCGATCACCTGGAACATCAGTTCGCAGGCGGTCTCGGCCAACGGCACGTAGCCCAATTCGTCGATGCAGATCAGATCGAGCCGTTCCCACCGCGCCAACGCTCGGCTGAGTTGGTTGGCGTGCGCGGCCTCGGCCAACTCGTTGATCAGCGCCGTCGCCGTCGTGAACCGCACCCGGCGCCGCTGGCGACAGGCCGCCACGCAAAGCCCCGTCGCCAGATGGGTTTTGCCGGTACCGGCCTCACCCACCAACAGGATCGGTTCGGCCTTGGTCACATAATCGCCCTCGGCGAGCGTGCGCAGTTGGGCGGCCGAGACGCTGGAGCGATCGAACTCGAACGCATCCAGGGTCTTCATCCGCGGCAGCTTCGCCTCATGCAGCAGCCGGGTGATCGCTCGGCTCTCGCGCTCCTCCATCTCGGCCGCCAGCAGCGCCTCGAGATAGCCAACATGGGATTGGCCCTCCCGGGTCGCGGCCTCGGCCAGACGGGCGAACTGGCCGCCGATCGTCGGCATGCGCAGCGCCTTGCAGTGCTGGCGAATGGCTTGGTCCTGGAGATCCCGCATCATGCGGTCCCCACGCAGGGCGTGGAGATCAGCAGCGTGTCGTAATCAGCCATGCTTGGCATTGGCCGGTCGTAGCGGGCCAGTGCGCCAACGTCGATCGCATCAGGGATGGCTTTGTGCAGTCCGGCCTCGGTCAGCAAATACCGCACCGCCGCCACGTCACAGGCGCCGAGCGACACCGTTGAGGCGACGGCGGCGCGCAGTGCGTCATGGCCAAATTCCCGGCCCAGTCCGAGCACCTCCACCATGGCGCGGGTGCCGTTCTGCTTGCCGTGCCGCGCCCGCAGTCGGTCCCAGAGTTCGTCGTAGCAGACGGGCCAGCGACCGGCCGCGCGCCATTGCGCTAGCGGTTTGGACCCGGCGAATGCCCCTGGCTTCTGGCCCAGCACATCAAGGTAATGCTCGAGATCGAGCACATGCTGGCGGCGGCTGTGACAGCGTTCGTGGCGGGCGATCAGATGGCCGGCGTGCCAGATCTCGACATGCAGCGGATACACCCGCGCTTCCACCCGCGTGCCCGCACGCGCTGGCACAGAATAGAAATTGGTTTTCACCGTGACGCAGCCTTGCTTGTCCACGAGCGGGAAGACGATGTCGGCCAGGTCGAAGCCTTCCGCCACGCGTTGCGGTAGATGGCCCCGCTCCTCGGCGAGCGCGGTGCCGACGGAGCACGTGCGGCCATCCAGCACCCGCGCTTCGTCCGCGCGGCAACCGCTCAGCAGCAGCACGTTCAGCGCATCAAGGTCGGGGACGCTCGGTACCGGAACCAGATGGTTACGCCGGAAATAGCCGACTTCACCTTCAATGCCTCCCTTTTCATGCCCCTCGCCAGGCGTGCAGAACTCGGCCGCAAACCGCCAATGCGAGCGGAACGCCATGAACCGCACCGTCTCCTCGCGCCGATGGCCACGCAGGATCTTGCGCACCGCGCTGGAAAGATTGTCGTAGCGCAGCAGGTGGAACACGCCACCGAAGTAAGCGAAGGCGTGCTCGTGCGCCTCCAGGAACGCCTGCTGGGTGGCGTGTCGGTAGGCTCGGTGGAACGCGGCCCCGCTGGCCATCGAGCGCATCGCGAACACCTGGACCTTGGTCCGCTCGTCGCCGAGATCGGCCCAGGCCTCATACCAGTCGACCTGCGCCTCCTGGGCCCAACTGTAGCTTTGCGGCACGAAGGTCTCGCGGCGCAGCAGTCCCATCTGGTGTTTACGCTCGCGGACATGGTTGCGCACCGTCGACTCCGCGACGGCGGCGTCGGGGAATTCCGTCAGGATCCGGCGATAAATACGTCGCGCCGTGTGACGCTGCTTCCGTGGGGCGCCGCGGTCCTCATCGAGCACCTTGTCGATGAAGGCCTCGAGCGCGCCCAGCTTGGGCTTGCTCCGGCCGGGGTAGTGGTGCGGCGGTGGCAACGCACTGGCGATCGCCCGGCGGACAACCCGCCGATGGACGCCGAACTTCGCCGCCACACCCGCGATCGTGCCGATACCAAACTCATGCTCCCGACGGAGCTGCTCGAACAAATCCACTTTGGCTTTCCAGTCCACAAAAGGCCCCCCGATCCAGTCGCGGGAACCGTACGTTGAAGGACGGGGGGTGGGCCAAAATTGGCCAGCACTCCTGGGCCAAAATTCGGTAGCAGAGCTAGGCGGTTGGCGATTTCTGCACCATCCGCGCGCGGATGCTGAAAATTGCCGTGCGG
>JBMTEY010000229.1:0-2492 GCA_049433545.1 Burkholderiales bacterium
GTGGTGCGGCGTTCGCCGCCGACGCCTACCCCAACCGTCCGGTGCGCATGATCGTGCCGTTCGCGCCGGGCGGCGCTTCGGACTTCGTCGGCCGCATCATCCAGCCGAAACTGGCGGACCTGCTCAAACAGCAGGTCGTGGTCGACAACCGGCCCGGCGCCTCCGGCAACATCGGCGTTGAAACCGCGGCCAGCGCGACTGCCGACGGTTATACCTTCCTTCTTGGCAACGTCGGCACCATGGCGATCAATCCGGTGTTCTACCTGAAATTCAAATACAAGCCCCTGGTCGACCTAATCCCGATTACCCAGGTCGTCGACGTACCCGGCAGCCTGGTCGTGCATCCTTCGCTACCGGCAAAATCGGTCAAGGAAATGGTCGCCTACATGAAGGCCAACCCCAACAAGCTGAACTACGGCGCCGCTGCGCCCAGCAGCGCCAACACGCTTGAGACGCTGATGTTCCTCAACAAGACGGGGACCAGCGCAACCCAGATTCCCTACAAGGGCGGCGCCGGACCCGCTACCGTAGGCCTGCTCGGCAACGAAGTCCAGTTTGTGTTCCTGACTTTCAGTTCGACGCTGCCCTTCGTCAAGCAGGGCCGGCTGCGCATGCTCGGCATCGTCGCGCCCGAGCGCAGTTCCGCACTGCCCGAAGTGCCGTCCATGCGGGAACAGGGTTTTGACATGGTGGTGGGTTCCTGGCAGGGGCTGTTCGTGCCCAAGGGTACGCCCGGTGAAGTCGTCAGTACGCTGTACAAGGTCGGCACGGCCGCGATGCAGGACAAGACCGTACTCAACCGGCTGGGCGCGAGCGGCGTCGCTGCAATCACCAGCAAAAGTCCGGCGGATTTCCGTGCCTTTGTGAAAAGCGAAACCGACCGCTTCGGCAAGGTTATCAGGGACAACAAAATCCAGACGCAATAGTCATCACGCGGCCGCGGGATCGGCTTGAGATGCCCGGTAGTGCGTGCTAGATTGCCGGACGACTTCGGCGCATGCCCCGCACCGCCCGAAATACCGCTGCCGCGACCCGAACGGATCACGATGGCGTCAGACTGAACAGTTAAACGGAGAGCAACATGGCAAATGTAGGGATGGTAGGACTGGACTGGCAGGAGCGGATCAACTGGGACCGGCTGCGCAAGTACCGGCTGGAGCGCGCGCGCGAGCGCATGAAGGCGCACGGCCTGGGCGCGATGCTGCTGATGTACGACGAGAACGTGCGCTACGTGACCAGCACCCTTACCCCTGGCTGGAACCGTCTGAAACCCGGCCTGCGCTACGCCCTTCTCTGCGGCGACGACGCCCCGGTGCTCTATGAACAGGGCGACATCGGCGTGCACATCGCCAAGCACTCTCCGTGGATTCCCAAGGACCACATCAAGTATTCCTACGCATGGATCAAGGGTGCCGCCGGCCCAGCGTCGCTGGCGCAGGTGACCAAGTTCACCAACAGCATCAAGAAGGAAATGAAGCGCGCCGGCGTCGACGGCCAGAAGCTGGGCGTCGACTTCATCGACATCAACATGATCCAGATCTTCAAGGAAAACAAGATCGACTGGACCGACGGCATGACGCCGATGATGGAGGCGCGCGCCGTCAAGAACCAGGACGAACATGAATGCATGCGCCAGGTCGGCGCCATCGGCGACGCCGCGCACTGGGAATTCATGAAATTCCTCAAGCCCGGCCTGACCGAGAACCAGCTGACCGCGCACATCATGGAGTTCCTCTACAACATCCCCGGCATGGAAGACGTCGAGGACGTGATCGTCTCCTCTGGCCTCAACACCTGGCCAAACTGGCGCAATTTCTCCGACCGTATCATCAAGCCCGGCGACATGGTGTTCATGGATCTCGCCGCGCTGACCTGGAACGGCTACAAGTCGTGCTACTACCGCACCTACATGGTCGGCCGTGAGCCGAACCAGGAGCAGAAGGACGTCTACGCACAGGCGCTGGGCTGGCTCTACGACTCGATCAAGGCGGTCAAAGTCGGCGCCACCACCCGCGACATCGCCTCGAAATGGCCTTCGGCCCAGGAAACCTGGGGCTATGAAGAGGAAGACCAGGCGGCCGCCAACCTGTGGGGCCACGGCCTCGGCCTTGCCCAGTACGACCAGCCGGTGATTTCGCGCATCTGGTCGCTCGACCATCCGATCGAAATCAAGGAAGGCATGGTTTTCGCGCTGGAAACCCAGCACGGCAAGGTCCACCAGTGGGGCGTGCGCATCGAGGAAATGCTGATCGTGCACAAGGACAGCGTCGAGATCGTGTCAAACTTCCCGGTCGAGCAGATCACCGTGGTCGATCCGATGCCGGGATACTGCAACTTCGGCAAACTGCCCGGAAGGTAAGCGGGCGATGCAACATGCGGCCGGCGGGCGCGCGCGTCCCCGGCCGCTTTTATTTCAGGCGGCGGTTTTATCGCAGCCCTTTCGCATGATCCGGTTTTTTATCCATACATCATGGCCTCCGCAATGAGAACCG
>JBMTEY010000230.1:0-2469 GCA_049433545.1 Burkholderiales bacterium
GCGGCGATGCAGTAAAGTGTGTCAATGAATCTGGCACAAAAAACCAGTCAGGCCAGTGCTCTGCGACTGGAGTTTGACCATGGCATTGATCAGTTCGCGCGGTCCGGCGGCATATCCCAGCCGGAAACCGGTCATCGCGTAGGCCTTGGATACGCCGTTGATCGTCAGCGTGCGCCCGGCGAGATCGGGGGCAACCTGCGCCATGGTACAGAACTCGACGCCGTCAAACCGCAGATGCTCGTAGATGTCATCCGACAGCACCCAGACCTGCGGATGGCGGCGCAGCACTTGCGCCAACGCCAGCAGTTCGGCGCGGCTGTAGATCGCGCCGCTGGGATTGCCCGGCGAATTGATCATCAGCCATTTGGTGCGCGGCGTGATTGCCGCCTCAAGCTTCTGCAGTGTGATCTTGAAGCCGTTTTCGATGCCGCAGTCGACAACGACAGGAGTGCCGTCAGCCACCCGCGTCATGTCGAGATAGGAAATCCAGTACGGGGCCGGGATGATCATTTCATCGCCGGCGTCCAGCGTGGCTTGCATGGTGTTGTAGAGAATCTGTTTGCTGCCGGTGCCGACCATGATCTGGTCGATCGCAAAATCAAGGCCGTTTTCCCGTATGAACTTGCGCTGCACCGCTTCACGCAATTGAGGAATGCCGAAAATCGGCGGGCACTTGGTTTCGTTGCGCTCCAGCGCCGCCATCACCGCGCGTTTGACGTGTGCGGGCGTTTCAAAGTCAGGCTCGCCGATGGTCAGGCCCACGATGTCGCGGCCCGCGGAGCGCAGCTCGCGCACTTTCTGCGCGGCCAGGGTGCTGGGCGAGAGCGCGATTCGCGACAGGCGGGACGAAAATTCGATCATGGCCGGCTGCACTCCGGTGACGGCTAGCGCGCATCTTAGCCACCTGCCCGCCAGCCGGCAATGCGGCATGGGCTAGAATCCCTGCTCCACAACCAGAGCCCGCGGAGGCGCCGTGATACGAAAACTGAGAACCGAACGCGACAACCAGCAGTGGATGCTCGACCTCGCACTGAACATGCGCGGCCGCGTGCAGAATTTCGAGCGCGACGACATCGAGGTGCCGGCAGGCAAACGCGCCCGCAACTACCGCATGCTGCCCAAGGTCTGGCGCGAGGCCGGGGAACGCCACGAACGGCTGGCGAAACTGGCGCAGGCGCGCGGCGCCAAGGCAAGTGCGACCTACCACTATGACCATGCAATCGAGGCTTACCGCATGGCGCAGCACCCGATCTATTTTGACAACCATCCGGTGAAAAAACAGCTCTACCGCAAACTCAATGAAATGGTCGACCGCCGCATCCAGACCGCGGATTACCCGATCGAACGCGTCGAAGTGCCCTTCGACGACGGCAAGACCATCTCCTGCCTGCTGCACCTGCTGCCAGACCGGCGCAAGGCGCCGGTGGTGATCTACGTTCCGGGCATGGACCAGTCCAAGGAAGTGTTCCCCAGGGCGTACCACAACATCGGACTTGCGCGCGGCTTCCACGTGCTGGCGATGGACGGCCCGGGCCAGGGCAATTCGAACATGCAAAAAATCCGCGCGGTGGCCGACAACTACGAACGCGCCGGCGCGGCGGTTATCAGCTACCTGCGCAAGCGGCCTGAAGTGGATAAAAACAAAATCGCGATCTACGGCATCAGCATGGGCAGCTACTGGTCGCTGCGCCTGTCGAGCTACGACCATCGCGCCGCGGTAGTGGTGAGTTCGGTGGCCTGCTTCAACCCCAACAACACCATCTTCACGCAGTCCTCGCCGCGCTTCAAGCAGATGTTCATGTACATGGCCGGCTACGACGACGAGGAACTTTTCGACGAGGAGGTCGCGAAGGGCATGACGGTGCGCGGTTACCTCGACAGGATCAAATGCCCGACGCTGCTGGTCACCGGCGAGTTCGACCCGCTGTGTCCGCTGGAGGATGCGATCGAGGCCTACGAGGATCTGAAGGTGCCGAAGGAGATGTGGGTGTTTGAAAACCAGTATCACCCGCTGTGGAGCATCGCCAACCTCGGCGGCATGGACTGCCATGACTACGTGTTCGACTGGCTGCAGGCCTTCTTCAAGGGGAAAAAACCGACGAAGCGCGGAAAGATTTCATACATCCGCGAACACGGCGACGGCCCGTGGTCGGACTGCGGCTGGACGCCGCCGGTGAAACGCGGCCAGGCCTATTTCTGAACGCCGGCCGCAAATGAAAAAAGGCGCTCCGCGGAACGCCTTTTTTGCGGACAGTGCCTGTATTCGGCGTTACTTTGCAGCACCCTTCTTTTTCTGGTCCGCCTTCCAGATGATGTAGGCATAGGTGCCGATCAGGCCGACAAACACCAGCGCAAACACGATCAGCACGGTGGGATCGGCTTCCACCTGCGGCGCCACGGAGACCACGGTTTCGTCAGTGACCTGACTGGCTTTTTCTGTGCCAGGTTGAATGTTGTATTTTTCAACCT
>JBMTEY010000231.1:0-2395 GCA_049433545.1 Burkholderiales bacterium
GCGCTGAATGCGCGGGTCGCCGGCATCATCGATCGCGGCGACCGGATGATCAGCCACGAGATCGAGGCGATGCGCGAGACCGCGGCGCAGGCGCGGCTGATCACCGTCTGGCAGCTGCTGGCGCTGGTACCGGTGGCGCTGCTGCTCGCTGGCGGTTTCATCGTGCTGATCGCGCGTCCGATCCGCCAGATCGATGCCGCGATCCGGCGCATGGGCAGCGGGGATTTCTCGGCCCAGGCCGGCGTCAGCGGCCCGCGCGACCTGCAGCTGCTCGGCCGTCGCATCGAGTGGCTGCGTCACCGCCTGAGCGAACTCGAGCAGCAGAAAAACCGTTTCCTGCGCCAGGTATCGCATGAGCTGAAAACGCCCCCTGACCGCGCTGCGCGAAGGCTCCGAACTGTTGTCGGAAGAAGCGCTGGGCCGGCTGACGCCCGAGCAGCAGGAAGTTGCCGAGATACTGCGCAGCAACAGCATCGAGCTGCAGCGGCTGATCGAAGACCTGCTGTCCTACGGTGCTGCGGGTTTCCACCGCAGCGAAATGCGTTTCGAGCCGGTCGAGGTGCGCCGCGTGGTCGCGCGCGTGCTTGATGACCAGAACCTGGCGCTGCGCGCCCGCGCGCTGCGCATAGCCCCGCATCTCGCCGACATCACGGTGGAAGCCGATTTCGAAAAATTCCGCGTGATGCTCGACAACCTGCTGTCGAATGCGGCGAAATTCGCGCCGGAGGGCAGTGTGATCGAACTCGCGGCGCGCAGCGACTGCCGGCAGCTGGTGCTGGAAGTCGCCGATAGCGGCCCCGGCATCCCGCCTGCGGAACGGGAGCGCGTGTTCGATCCGTTCTACCGTGGACGCAATGATGCCGCCGGACGGCTGCGCGGTTCCGGCATCGGCCTGTCGATCGTCCGCGATCATGCGCAGGCGCATGGAGGCTCGGTGGAAGTGCTGGATGATCCGTCGCGCCAGGGTGCGCGCCTGCGCTTGAGTATGCCGCTGCGACAGACGGAGGCGGCATGAGGCTGAAGCTTGCGCCGGCCGTGCTGCTGCTGGCGCTGGCCGGTTGCGGGACCATCGGCGACCGCGGCCCGCAGGATGTCCCGGCAAGCGTTGAGGATGCGCGCGGTGCCGGCGTTGACGCCGCGCTCGCCCACTATGCGCGGTTGCGCAAATTGCCGGCCGCCGAACTTGCACGCGAGCAGGAGAGCGCCCGCAGGGCGTTCAACCGTTCGCGCACGGACGCCAACCGGGTCCGCTATGCGCTGTCCCTGGCGGTTCCCGGTGCGCCGTCGGGCGACGAAGTGCGGGCGCTGGACGCGCTGGAGCCGGTGGCGCGCAACGGCGCCAGCACCTGGAACGGACTCGCGGTCCTCGTTTCGGCCTTCCTGCAGGAACAGCGCAGGCGCGACGGCCAGGCCCAGGACCTGCAGCAGAAACTCGATGCACTGCTCAATCTCGAGCGCAACATGACTGGACGCGAAAGCGGAGGAGCAAGGAAACGATGAACATGACGATGCAGGAGCAGGCCAGATCCGGCAACGCGCAGGTGCTGGTGGTCGACGACGATCCGGGACTGCTGCGCCTGATGCAGCTGCGTCTGGGCGCCGCGGGCTACGGGGTGGCGGCGGCTGACAGCGGCGAACGCGCGCTGGCGCAACTCGCCGTGTCGCGGCCGCGGGTGGTGGTCACCGACCTGCAGATGGGCGGCATGGACGGCATCGCGCTGTTCGAGGCGATCCGTGCGGAAAATCCGGCGCTGCCGGTGATCATACTGACCGCGCACGGCACGATTCCCGATGCGGTCGCGGCGGTCAAGGGTGGTGTGTTTGGCTACCTGACCAAACCCTTCGACGCCAAGGCGCTGCTGGTGGAGATCGAGCGCGCGCTGGCGGTATCGGGTCTGCCGGGGCCTGCGGGCGAGGACGACGGTGCCTGGCGGGCGCCCATCGTCACCCGCAATCCCGCGATGGAAGAGGTGCTGGCCAAGGCAAGGCTGGTGGCTGCGGGCGACGCATCGATCCTGATTCGCGGCGAGTCGGGCACCGGCAAGGAATTGCTGGCACGCGCGATCCACGCCGCGAGTCCGCGCCACGCACGTCCGTTTGTCGCGATCAACTGCGGCGCGATTCCCGAGCCGCTGCTGGAATCCGAACTGTTCGGACACGTCAAGGGCGCTTTCACCGGCGCGGTGCGCGACAACCGCGGGTTGTTCCAGGCCGCGGATGGCGGCACGCTGCTGCTCGACGAAATCGGCGACATGCCGCCCGCACTGCAAGTCAAGCTGCTGCGCGTGTTGCAGGAGAAACAGGTGAGGCCGGTGGGCGGCGCGCAGCACGCGCCGGTCGACGTGCGTGTGATTTCCGCCACGCACCGCGATCTCGAAGCGGAAATGGCCGCGGG
>JBMTEY010000232.1:0-2385 GCA_049433545.1 Burkholderiales bacterium
CCGCGAAGCAAGGCCGTGTGATAAGCCAGCAGCTGCAAAGGTACCGTATGCAGGATCGGCGACAGTACCCCGGCGTGATCCGGCATCTGGATCACATGCACGCCGTCATCCGCCTCGAAACGGGTCTCCTGATCGGCCAGTACATAGAGTTCGCCGCCGCGCGCACGCACTTCCTGCAAGTTTGACTTGAGCTTTTCGAGCAACGCATCTTTCGGCGCAACTGCCACCACCGGCATGTTGCGGTCGACCAGCGCCAGCGGACCGTGCTTGAGTTCGCCTGCAGCATAGGCCTCGGCGTGGATGTAGGTGATTTCCTTGAGCTTCAGTGCCCCTTCCATGGCAATCGGGTAATGGATGCCGCGGCCTAGAAACAGAGCGTGCTCCTTGCGTGCGAACAGCGCCGCCCATTTCGCGATCTGCGGCTCGACCTGCAGCACATGGCTCAAGGCCGCGGGAAGATGGCGCAGCGCCTGCAACAGTTCCGTTTCGCGTTCGGGCGATAGCCGGCCGCGCTGCTTGGCCAGCACCATCGCCAGCAGCACCAGCGCTGCAAGCTGCGTGGTGAAGGCCTTGGTCGACGCCACGCCGATTTCAGGTCCGGCACGGGTCAGGAACCGCAGATCCGATGCGCGCACCAGCGCGGATTCGGGCACGTTGCAGATCGACAAGCTGTAGAGATGGCCGCTGGATTTGGCGAATTGCAGCGCCGCCAGAGTATCGGCCGTTTCCCCCGACTGGGAAATGGTGATCACCAGCGCGAGCGGATCGTGCACGGTATCGCGATAGCGATATTCACTGGCGATTTCGACGGCACAGGGCAGGCCGGCGATACCCTCAAGCCAGTAACGCGCGACCATGCCGGCGTGGTGGCTGGTGCCACAGGCCAGTATAACTATCCCATTGATTTTATTGAATATTTCTTCTGCTTGTGCGCCGAAGAGCTGGGCCGAAATGGTTCTCGCATTAGTCACCATTTCCAGCGTATTGGCCACCGCCATCGGCTGCTCGAAGATTTCTTTCTGCATGAAGTGCTGGTACTGGCCAAGATCAACGGCCTCTGCAGTCAGTTGCGAAATCTGCTCTTTGCGGACCACGGACTTTCCGGCAGCGTCGACGATGCGCACTCGTTCGCGCGTCAATTCCGCGCAGTCGCCTTCCCCCAGATACACCACGCGCTGGGTCACCTGGATCAGCGCCGAGGCATCGGAAGCCGCAAAATTCTGCCCATCGCCCAGGCCCAGCAGTAGCGGTGCCCCCATGCGCGCCACCACCAGCCGCGCCGGATCGGCTTCATTCACTACGGCGATGGCATAGGCTCCCGTCAGTTCGTGCAGGCTGCGCTGCACGGCGACGAACAGATCGCCGCATTCTCCCAAGTGCATGTGCACCAGATGGGCGATGACTTCGGTATCGGTATCTGACACGAACGTGTAGCCGCGATTCCGCAGGTGTTCGCGCATCTCTTCGTGATTCTCGATGATGCCGTTGTGCACTACCGAAATACCGCCGGACACATGCGGATGGGCGTTTTTCTCCGACGGCGCTCCGTGAGTAGCCCAGCGCGTATGCGCAATGCCGACGTGCCCTTCAACCTTGCCGGCCTGCGCCAGCCGCTCCAGCTCGGCCACGCGGCCGGTGCTGCGCACGCGGCGCAGGCTGCCGTTGATTACCGCGATGCCGGCGGAATCATAACCGCGGTATTCCAGCCGCTTCAGGCCCTCGATCAGCACCGGAACCACGTTGCGCGCCGCAACGGCGCCGACAATGCCGCACATGGATTAAACGGACTCCATCAGGATTTTTTTTTCGGCGTTTTGCGCGGCCGCTGCCAGCCGGCGCGGTGTTCCTGGGTCTTGGTATTGAGCACCAGACCGCCCGCCGGCGTGTCTTTCCAGACCGTGGTACCGGCGCCTACCGTGGCGCCACGCGCCACCCGCACCGGTGCCACCAACTGCACGTCGGAACCGATGTGTACATCGTCTTCGATTACCGTGCGATGCTTGTTGGCGCCGTCGTAGTTGCAGGTGATGGTGCCGGCGCCGATGTTGACGTTGCGCCCTACAACCGAGTCACCGACATACGCCAGATGATTGGCCTTGGAACCGTCGCCGATCTCGCTGGCCTTGATTTCGACGAAATTGCCGATATGCACCTCTGCATCGAGCCGGGTACCGGGACGTATGCGCGCATAGGGACCGATCCGGCAATGGGCGCCGATACTGGCGCCATCCAGGTGGGAGAACGGTTCAACACGGGTCCCGGGACCGATGACCACGTCTTTCAGCACGCATTGCGCGCCGATGCTGACGCCCGCACCGAGTCTGACCGTACCCTCGAACACGCAATTGACGTCGATCTGCACGTCGCGATCGCATTCGAGACTGC
>JBMTEY010000233.1:0-2300 GCA_049433545.1 Burkholderiales bacterium
CAACCAGCCGGTGGGCATAGTCACCAAGAACGCGCTGGTCGAGCGCGACATCGACATCCTCGGGCCGATGGCGGAAAAAGGGCTGGCCGAAGTCTTCGTGTCGGTGACCACGCAGGATCATGAGCTGGCGCGGCGCATGGAGCCGCGCTGCACTGCGCCGGCGCGCCGCCTGCAGGCGGTGCGTGCGCTGGCGAAGGCGGGTATCCCGGCAGGGGTGATGGTGGCGCCGGTGATCCCGTTCCTGAACGACCATGAAATCGAGGCCATCATCGAGGCTGCCGCAGCGCATGGCGCACGGCGCGCAGGTTATGTGCTGCTGCGCCTGCCCTACGAAGTGAAAACGCTGTTCCGCGACTGGCTGCAGCGGCATTACCCGTTGAAGGCCGAACACGTGATGGGCCGCGTGCATGCGATGCGCGACGGGCGCGACAACGATCCGCAATTCGGCAGCCGCATGCGCGGCGCCGGAGAATTTGCCGCCCTGCTGAAGCAGCGTTTTGACGTCGCCTGCAAAAAAGCCGGACTCAACCAGGCGCGGCGCGGCGAAGGCGTGCAGCGCGACACATCCCAGTTCCGGGTGCCGGGCGCGGTGAAACAGGGTAGTCTGTTCTGAAGCGGGTTGGAGGAGGCATCATGAAATCGGAAGTGCTGTTGTACGTGGACGAAGCCCTGGGCAGTTACGGCTTTCCCGACGGCCATCCCTGGGGACCGGATCGCCAGAACGCGTTCTGGGCGGAGGCGACCAGGCAGAAGCTCGACAAGTCCGCGGCGGTCTGCGGCTCGCGCGCGGCGAGCGAAGCGGAAATCGAGCGTTTCCACGGCGAGGATCATGTGCGGCGAGTGGAGCGCCTGTCGGCGCAGGGTTACGGCAGCATCGATGCCGGCGACACGCCGGCGTTTCCGGGGGTGTACCAGGCCTCGGCGCATGTCGTAGGCGCGGCGCTCGACGGGCTGCAGCGCATCATGGCGGGCGATGCGCTGCGCACTTTCCAGCCGATCGGCGGCCTGCACCATGCGGCGCGCGATCATGCCGCCGGATTCTGCGTGTTCAATGACTGCGGCGTGGTGATCGATACGCTGCGATCGCAATATGGTGTGCGGCGTGTTGCTTATGTTGATATCGACGTGCACCACGGCGACGGCCTGTATTACCCGTACGAGTCCGATCCCGACCTGGTGTATGCCGACATCCATGAAGACGGACGTTTCCTTTATCCGGGCACCGGCGCCGACAGTGAACGCGGCAAGGGTCCCGGGGAAGGATTGAAACTGAACATTCCGATGCAGCCCGGCGCCGGCGATCCGCAGTTCATGGTGGCGTGGGAGCGGGTCGAGGCCCACCTCAGGCAGCACAAACCCGAGTTCATCGTGTTCCAGGCCGGCGCCGACAGCATTGCCGGCGATCCGCTGGCCCATCTGCAGTACACGCCCAAAGCCCATGCCCACGCCGCGCAGCGGCTGTGCGTGCTGGCCAACGAAATGTGCCAGGGCCGCATCATGGGTTTCGGCGGTGGCGGCTACAACCGCAGCAACCTGGCGCTGGGCTGGTGCGGCGTACTCGACGCCTTTATCCACGGTTCGGAAAAATAGATGGCGCAATCCGCGGCAGTCAGGCTGAGCGTACTCGACCAGTCTCCGATCATCAGCGGCTACACGCCGCAGCAGGCGATACAGCAGACCATCCGCCTCGCGCAGGCCGCGGAGAAACTCGGCTATTACCGCTACTGGTGCGCCGAACATCATTCGGTTATGGCGCTGGCCGATCCCTGTCCGGAAATCCTGGTGACACGCGTCGCAGCGGCGACTTCAACGATACGCGTCGGCACCGGCGGCGTGCTGCTGCCGTACTACAGCCCGCTGAAAATCGCCGAGCAGTTCCGCATGCTCGAGGCGCTGTTTCCGGGACGCATCGACCTCGGCATCGGCCGCGCGCCCGGCGGCGACCAGGCCACGGCGATGGCGATGGGGCAGGGACGTTATCCCTCGGCTGATGATTTTCCTGAGCAGGTGCAGTACCTGGCGGCCTACCTCGATGACGAACTGCCCGAAGGCCATCCGTTCCGTCACGTGAAGGCGCAGCCGGCAGGGCCGGGCAGTCCGCAGATCTGGCTGCTGGGTTCATCGGACTACAGCGGCGCGCTGGCGGCGCAGCTTGGATTGCGATTTGCGTTCGCGCATTTCATCAGCGCCCGCGGCGGCGACGTGGTGATGCGTGATTTCAGAAAGCGTTACCAGCCTTCGCCGCGCGAACCCTTGCCGCAGGCGCTGGTCTGCGTGTTCGTGATCTGCGCGCAGACGCA
>JBMTEY010000234.1:0-2246 GCA_049433545.1 Burkholderiales bacterium
CCATCGCCTTGCCGGTCACCGTGAACACATGCGTCACGATCGACGCCGACGGAACCCCGTTCTGTTCAAACACTATGCTGTCGAGCACACTGCCCGAGCTGCATGACCCTCAGTCGCCGACGCCTGCGACGACGATGTCGCAGTTCTGCTTGTACTCGGCGATCATTTCCGGGCTGGGCGCGGAGCCCGCGCTTTTCTTTTTGCGGATCACATGGGCTTTCGCGCCGTGTTCCTTTTCGAGGATGCCGGCGATGCGCAGCAGCAACTGGTCGGAGTTGTGCTTGGTGTTGTCGACCAGGCCGATACGCAGGCCTTTCAGCGACTTCGGCCGCGGCACGAAATTGATCGTGCGCGACTTTACTTCGGTGGTGGGATCGTAAATCTGCAATGACATGGCATTCTCCTTTGCTCGTGGACCACTATTACATAAATAATTGTTTTTATTTGTGATTTTATGAAATCCGGATTTCCCGCGTCACGCTCTGCGAACCGTTCTTGCCGCCCCAGCCGGGAATGTAGCAGGACTGTACCCCCGCCTTGCCGCCGGCGGCAATCACCAGCAGGTCCTGCGGCGTGTGCACCAGCGTTTGCATAGTCGCTTCGGTTTCAGCGGTGATCGGGCCGGGGCGGATGTTGGCGCGCTGCATTTCGGCATGGGACATTTTGGTGTGT
The DNA here is from genome assembly GCA_049433545.1 of Burkholderiales bacterium. Taxonomy (GTDB): domain Bacteria; phylum Pseudomonadota; class Gammaproteobacteria; order Burkholderiales; family SG8-41. Next base: position 673 of record JBMTEY010000234.1, read on the forward strand.
TCGAACACGTAGTTCTGCACGTCCTCACGCGACCAGCCCGCCTTTTGCATGATGAGCTGGTGTTCGCCGGCGAACACCATCGCGTATTGCGGCTGGCGGTTGGTGCCTGCGGAGAAACGCATCTGCGCACAGGCCGTCGTCAGCACGCCTTCAGGTGTCGCACTGAGGCCGTTGGAATACTGGTGCACGCCGAGTGCCGCGAAAATCGTCACCGCGTTCTGCTCCGGCTTGAACCCGCGCGTGGTGTGGAATGCCGGCCACGGGCTGTCCTCCTCGTTCTCGGCGATGCAGTAGGTGTACTTGCCGGGATGACCGAGGCTGGAGCGGTCGAGCACGCCGGGCGTGGTGCCGATCACGTTCTGCATCATCAGCCGGATGGCGCGACCGATGGTGGCATTGGCGCGCCAGCCCTGGCCGAACACGTTGTCGCCGCTGTTCATGCCGATCTTCTTCGCGATCGGGCCGTTGACCAGCATGAACACCGCCGAGCCGCCGGTGCTGGTGGCCGGGCCGTGGTAGCCGTAGAGCGGATCGGCGAGTGCCTCGACCGTGGCGACGATCACCGGCATGTATTCCGGCTTGCAGCCGGCCATCACCGCGTTGATCGCGACTTTCTCTGCGGTCACCGACACCTGGCGGTTTTCGATGAATGACAGCTGCTGTTCGGGCTTGAGGTTTGCCGCAGCGAGCATCGCTTCGATGCGCTCGGCGGTCGGCGGGATCACCGGCAGGCCGTCGGTCCAGCCGTTGGCGTAACACAGCTCGATGGCACTGCCGAGGTCATCGACGGTGTGTGTGCGCGATTTCAGTGCGGTCATGCTTCCTCCGGATGGCCCCGTTCTGCTGACGGGAATGCTGCAGGAAGTCTAACCCAAACCCGATCCCTCGCTTCGCGGTGTTCCAGATGGTGACGCACGGCCGGCGCCAACTCTGCTAACGTGGTGCCTCGCCATGTTTCCGCTGACCGAAATCCTGCTGCTCGCCCTGTTCGCCGCACTCGCCTGGCTGTGGTGGGACAGCATGCGGGCGCGTGAAGCCGCGGTGGCCGCGGCGCGAGCGGCCTGCAACGCCGAAGGCCTGCAATTCCTTGATGATACCGTGGGCATCGCCCACATAAGGCCGGCGCGCAATGCCGCGGGCCGCCTGCAACTGCAACGCGCCTACGACTTCGAGTTCAGCGACACCGGCGACAACCGCGTCAGGGGCAGCATCGTCATGCTCGGGCGCCGTGTGATGCTGCTCAACATCAAGCCGCGCCCTGCCGCGGAAGTCATCACGCTGCATTGACAGCGCACAGCCGCGGTGCGGCCGCACCTCCGGTGTGCACGCAATAACCCTGACGGCGACTGGAACAACTTATGCTTGATAACCGGGGTCACCCGACCAGGAGCCCTGCCATGCTCGACCGTACCGTCACCCGTTTTTCCCACGTCAAACCCGGCGACACCGAATTCAGGAGCGACGGGCTGCGCGATTTCTTCATTTACCGCGACCTCGGCATTGCCGAGGCGACCGCCGACAAGGTGCTGGCGCAGCTGGTGCGCGCCCAGAATGCTCCTGAAAAGGGCACCGGC
>JBMTEY010000235.1:0-2206 GCA_049433545.1 Burkholderiales bacterium
CACTGCTGGCACTTTATGAACACCGCACTTTCGTGCAGAGCGCGATCTGGGACATCAACGCCTTCGACCAGTGGGGCGTCATGCACGGCAAGACCCTTGCCGACAGCCTGCGCCCGGCGTTCGATGCGGAAGGCGCGGCATCCGCGGCAGATTCATCCACCAGCGGCCTGATCAGCCATGTCAAAACCCGAAAACGGAGAACCTGATGAACGACGAAGCCCTGAACATGAGCATCCGCAAATTCCTCAAGACCGTCGGCGTCAATTCGCAGCTCGCCATCGAGAAGGCGGTGCGCAAGGCGATCGAGGACGGCAAGCTCAAAGGCAGCGAATCGCTGCCGGCGACGATGACGCTGAAGGTCGGCGGACTCGCGCTCGAAGTGACCTTCGAGGACGTCCTCAAGCTGAACTGACGCCGCAGCGCGTCAGATTTTCATGATCTGCGCGCGGTAGTAACGCAGTTCCTCGATCGACTCGTGGATGTCGGCCAGTGCTTCGTGCTTGCCGTGCTTGACCAGGCCGTTGAGTACCTCGGGTTTCCAGCGCCGCGCCAGTTCCTTCAGCGTGCTGACATCGAGTATCCGGTAATGAAAAAAAGCATCGAGCTTCGGCATGTAACGCACCAGGAAACGGCGATCCTGGTGTACCGAGTTGCCGCAGATCGGCGACACGCCTGACGGCACGTACTGCGCCATCCAGGCAACCATCTGCTCCTCCGCTTCCGCCTCGGTCAGCGTTGAGGCCTTGACGCGGTCGATCAGCCCGGATTTCTTGTGCGTGGACTTGTTCCAGTTGTCCATGACATCGAGCACCGCATCCGGCTGATGCACCACCAGCACCGGCCCTTCGGCAACCAGATTCAGCTGCGCGTCGGTGATGACGACCGCGATCTCGAGGATGCGGTCGGTCTCGGGGTTGAGGCCGCTCATCTCCATGTCTATCCAGATGAGGGCGTTGGGATCCTGTGCCATAATCGTTTTCGGGAATTTTCAGACACGCATTGTGTCACAAGCCCGCGCCCCCATAGACCGGAAAATTCATACTTTGCACACTTTTGGCCTGATTTTCATTGCCGCGCTGCTGCTGACGGTGGTCGTCCGCCTGTGGCTGGCCGCGCGCCATGCCGCCCACGTGGCGGCGCACCGCGATGCCGTTCCGGCCCAGTTCGCCGACGTCATCACCCTCGACGCACACCAGCGCGCAGCCGATTACACCTGCGCCAAGACGCGTTTCGCGATGATCGGCGTGCTGGTCGAAGCTGCCGTCGCACTGGCCTTCACCTTCGGCGGCGGCCTGCAGGCACTGCATGACCTGACCGCGACGTGGCTCGAAGCGGGCATGATCCGCGGCCTCGCGCTGATCGGGAGCTTCGCCCTCATATCGATGCTCATCGACATCCCGTTCAGCCTATACCGCACCTTCGTCATCGAGGAAAAATTCGGCTTCAACAAGGTCACGCCGAAGCTGTTCTGGATCGACTTTTTCAAGGGCCTGCTGCTGTCGGCGGCGCTCGGCCTGCCGCTGATTGCCGCAGTGCTGTGGCTGATGGCGCAGATGGGCGCATGGTGGTGGCTTTACGCCTGGCTGACGTGGATGGCCTTCAACATCGTGATGCTGGCGGTGTATCCGTCGTGGATCGCGCCGCTGTTCAACAAGTTCTCGCCGCTGACCGACGAGGCGATGAAGGAACGCGTCGAACGACTGCTCGACCGCTGCGGCTTCAAGGTGAAGGGCCTGCTGGTGATGGACGGCTCGCGCCGCTCCAGCCACGGCAACGCCTACTTCACCGGTTTCGGCAAGACCAAGCGCATCGTGTTCTTCGACACCCTGCTCTCGCGCCTGGAGCCGCAGGAAGTCGAAGCCGTGCTCGCCCACGAACTCGGCCACTTCAAGCTCAAACACGTGGTCAAGCGCATCGCCTGGATTTTCACCGCCAGCCTGGGCTTCCTGTGGCTGCTCGGCTGGGTGCTCGACAAGCCGTGGTTCTATGAAGGCCTCGGCGTCACCGCGCCGTCGACCGCGATGGCGCTGCTGCTGTTCTCGATCGTGGTGCCGGTATTCACCTTCCTCTTCCAGCCGCTGGGCGCGATGTATTCGCGCAAGCATGAATTCGAAGCCGATGCCTTCGCCGCGCAGTACGCGCCGGCCTCCGACCTGATCGCCGCGCTGGTCAAGCTCTACAAGGACAACGCCTCGACGCTGACGCC
>JBMTEY010000236.1:0-2191 GCA_049433545.1 Burkholderiales bacterium
GCAGCGCCCCCGGCAGCTATGCCGACTTTCGCCTGATGCCGGCCGATCGCCTGGTCAAACTGCCGGATGACATCACCGAGGAGCAGGCTGCGGCGATCCTGATGAAGGGCATGACCGTGGAATACATGTTGCAGCGCTGTTACCCGGTCAAACGCGGAGAATTCGTGCTGTTCCATGCCGCAGCAGGCGGCGTGGGGCTGGTGGCCGGTCAGTGGGGCAAGGCGCTTGGAGCTACCATGATCGGTGTCGCGGGTGGTCCGGAGAAATGCGCGCTGGCCAAAGACCATGGCTATGCGCATGTGATCGACCGGAAAAGCGAGGACATCAGTGCGCGCGTCAAGGAGATCACCGGCGGCGCCGGCGTGCCCGTGGTCTATGACTCGGTGGGCAAGGACTCCTTTGAAGCGTCGCTGAAATCGCTGGCGCCGCGCGGCTATTTCGTTTCTTTCGGTACTACCACTGGCGCACCACCGCCGATAGAAGCGGCAACGCTGCAGAAAATGGGTTCGCTCTATTTCACCCGGCCGACGCTGGCAACCTATGTCGCCAAACGCGATGATCTGGTGATGTCGGCGAACGCGGTGTTCGAGATGGTGCGCAAGGGTGCGGTGAAGATACACATCGGGCAGCGTTATCGTCTTGCCGATGCAGCCAAGGCGCATGCCGATCTCGAGGCCGGGCGCACCCGGGGATTCTCGGTGATGACGCCCTGAGTGTGGGTAACTCCAATGAGAAAAGCCCGGCGTACCGGGCTTTTGTTCATGCAGAAATCGTATCAATTGGTTTTGATTCCCGCGGTTTTCGCCAGTTTTGCAAATTCCGTGACATGCCGCCGGATGAAGGCGTTGTAGTCGTCTAGAGACGGGCTGGCCACCAGGGGTATGCCGAGATCATAGAAACGGCTTTTCAGCGCCGGCACTTCGACAGACTTGGCTACCGCACCGCGCAGTTTTTCGAGTACGGCGACCGGCGTTCCCGCAGGGGCCATCAGTCCGTTAAACGTCGTGTCCTCAAATCCCTTGACGCCGGCCTCGTCCAGGGTCGGCATGTCCGGAAGGGAAGCAGCGCGGGTTTTGCTGGTTACGCCGAGTGGGCGCAGGCGCCCGGCCTTGATGTAAGCGATCGAGGTGCTGATCTGGTCGAACATGAACATGATCTGCCCGCCGACCAGGTCGCTGACTGCGGGGGCGTTGCCTTTGTAGGGAATGTGCCGCAACTTGAGTCCGGCCATCTGGCTCAGCATTTCGGATGCGACATGCCCGGTAGCGCCGGTGCCGGAGGATCCGTAGGTCAGTTCGTTAGGACGCTTTTTTGCAAGCGCGATGAACTCCTTGACGGTTTTGACCGGAAGGGACGGATTGACCACCAACACCATCGGAATGTCGCAGGTTTGAGAGACACCGGTGAAATCCTTGATCGGGTCATAACCGGCATTGCTGACGATGGCGGGTACCCGCGCAAAAGTATTGGCCATGGCGAGCAGGGTATAACCGTCTGCCGGCTGCCCCTTGACAAAGCGTGTGCCGATGGTGGCGCTGGCGCCGGGACGGTTTTCGACAATCACCTGTTGCCCAAGGACTTTTCCCATCTGTTCCGCAATGCCCCGCGCGACGATGTCGACATTGCCGCCTGCTGAAAAGGGATTGATGATGCGGATGACCTTGGTCGGAAACTGATCGGACTGGGCTGCAACGGGCAAGGCTGACAGCGCCAGCAGGCCTGTGGCCAGTGCGATGGCGGTTTTTTTCATGGGTTCCTCCGGTATTTATTCTGTTGAATCCTGATTCTGCGTCGGCGGCAGATTGCGCGCAAGTCAGGGTGTGACGCCGACGATGCGCCGTTCCTCGACCGACTGCAACACCGCACTGGTGACGGCGACCATGTAGGCGCCGTCCTCGGCGTCGGGCAGCAGGCTGCGCTGTCCTCGCACGTCGTTTTCGAAGGCGCGCACCTGCAGGTCGTAGGCCGGGCTTACCGGAAACTTTTCCTCAGTGGTGCCCGATGCGTCGCGGATGCGGATCACGTGTTCGGTGACAAAACGCAGCGGCGAAGTGATCAGTGTCGCCTTGTCGCCTTCGATGACCAGGTTGTTCTCGGCGCTGCCGACTTCGCGGGTGGCCTTGGCCAGCGCATGGCAGTCGCCTTCAAGCCGTCCGAGTACCGTGACCGTGTCGTCCGGCAGTTTTTTGCG
>JBMTEY010000237.1:0-2166 GCA_049433545.1 Burkholderiales bacterium
GACGCCGGCTGTGGCTGCCGGAAATCCGCAGCAGCAACGGCAACCGCCGCCAGGCCGCGGAGCGTGCGGCGATCAACGCGCCCATGCAGGGCACAGCCGCGGACCTGATCAAGCTGGCGATGATCGCGGTGCAGAAATGGCTGGTCGACGAAAAGCTGCAGTCAAAGCTGATCATGCAGGTGCACGACGAGCTGGTGCTGGAAGTGCCGGACGGCGAACTCGAAGCCGTCAGGACCGGCCTGCACAGGCTGATGACCGGCGTCGCCGAACTGGCGGTGCCGCTGCTGGTGGAAGTCGGGGCCGGGCCGAATTGGGATAAAGCACACTGAGTGCATGATCGCCAAGTCTGATCACTGGAACGAACATGCCCGGCAGTGGGGACTGATCGGTCCCCCGCTGCGCCCGGCGCCCAAAGATGTCCGTTTGCTCGAAGCCGAAGTGCATGGCTGGCGCGCGCGTGTCGCCGTGGCCGCGCCGCGCGCGTTGCTGTGCGGCGTTACCGCCGAATTTGCCGCGATGCGCTGCCCTGGCGGTACCTGGCTCACCGCAGTGGACCACTCGCGACCGATGATCGCCGGCGTGTGGCCAGCGGCGCAGGCGCCGGGCGCCGCGGTATGCGGCGACTGGTTTGCGTTGCCGCTGGCCGATTCCTCGCAGCACCTGATCATCGGCGACGGCTGTTACAGCCTGCTGACCGGGCGCGTCCGTTATGCCGCCTTTTCCGCCGAGCTGCGGCGCGTGGCGGCGCGCAATGCGCTGCTGGCGATGCGCTATTTCCTGCGTCCCATGCGCGCAGAAACGGTTGGCAGGGTCGTCGACGACCTGCGGCTGAAACGCATCGGGAATTTTCACGTCTTCAAATGGCGGCTGGCGATGGCCCTGCATGGCACTCTGGAGGAGGGCGTGCGGCTGGGCGACATCTGGGATGTCTGGCACGAGGCGGCGCCGGATCCCGGTGCGCTCGCCAGGCATCTGGACTGGCGGCCCGAAGTCGTCAACACCATCCACAACTACCGCAACGTCGACACCCGCTACAGCTTCCCGACGCTGGAAGAAGCGCGTGCACTGGTCGGCGCTTTCGAGATCGTTGCGACGCACACGCCGGACTATGAGCTGGGCGAGCGCTGTCCAACATTGATCATGCGTCCGGCGTGAACGGCAGCGCCTACCGGTCCGCATTGCCGGGTATCGAATGGCCCGCGGTCGCCCCCCCCCCCCGCCCGGTTGCTGGCGCTGCTCTGGCAGTTCCGGCAAAGCGAACGCTGGCCCGCGGAACTGCTGTTGCAGCACCAGTTGCGGCAATTGCAGCTGCTGCTGGATCACGCCTGGCGCACGGTGCCGTTTCACCGCGAGCGACTGGATGCGGCGGGATATCGCACCGGCGACGAGCTGACGCTGGAAGGGCTGCGCAGCCTGCCGCTGCTCACCCGCAGGGACATCCAGGATGCCGGTCCGGCACTGCGCAGCACCGCGGTGCCGCCGCAGTTCGGCGCCACGCACGAAAACCAGACATCAGGCGCGACCGGCCAGCCGGTGCGGGTGCTGCGCACCGCCATTGACGCGTTGCTGTGGCAGGCCAACACGCTGCGCGACCATGAATGGCACGGACGCGATCAGTCGCTGAAACTGGCGGCGATCAGGGCGCTTGCCCGGGGCGTCGCCGATCCGCCGCATGGCGTCGTGATGCCGGGCTGGGGCGCCGCTTCGGAATCAGTGCGTGCGACGGGACCGTCAGCGCTGTTGAGCCTGGATGCGGACGTAGTGACGCAGGCGGCATGGATCCGCAGCCATGCACCGGGTTACCTGCTGACCTATCCCGGCAACCTGGAGGCATTGCTGACGCATTGGATACGGTGCGGGGAGCGCCTGCCAGGTCTGCGCGCGGTGCTGACGGTCGGCGAAACCGTTTCTCCGGCCTTGCGTGCGAGATGTCGCGACGGACTGGGCGTTGATATCGAGGATGTCTACAGCTCGCAGGAACTCGGTTATATCGCGTTACAGTGCCCCGTCAGCGGGCACTACCATGTGATGGCGGAGAGCGTACTGGTCGAAGTGCTTGATGCGAAGGGCGGGCCCTGCGCGCCGGGCGAGACCGGGCGCCTGGTCATCAGCAGCCTGCACAATTTCGCGATGCCGCTGATCCGTTACGAGCTGCGCGATTACGCC
>JBMTEY010000238.1:0-2165 GCA_049433545.1 Burkholderiales bacterium
CCTGGTGCAGACCCATCCCATAGGCCAGGTCATCGGCCTGCGCCAGGCGGCGACGCTGCTGGTGCTGGTTCCGTACATGATGTACTTCAGCAGCTGGGGTGCGCTGCGCGTCAACGACTGGCCCGGGCAATTCTCCCGCGGCCTGCTGTTCCTGATCGGTTCGGTGTTCATCGTCTGGAGCCTGGGGGCATTGCCGCTGGCTACCGCGGTCACCATGCTTTTTGTCAGTCCGATTTTCATGGTGGTGCTGTCGGCGCCGTTGCTCGGCGAAAAAATCGGCCGCCACCGCTGGGTTGCGGTATTGGGCGGTTTCGCCGGCGTGCTGATCATCATGCGGCCCGGCGCCGAAACCTTCCATTGGGCATTGCTGCTGCCGGTGGCCGGCGCGCTGGTCAATGCGCTGCGCGATGTGCTGACGCGGCGGCTGTCGCGCACCGAATCCTCGATCGCCATCCTTTTCTGGTCGAACATCATCCTGATGGCCGGCGGTTTTTCGACGCTGCCCTTCGGCTGGGAACCGGTCAGCGCATCGGCTGCATTCTGGTTTCTCGCGGCAGGCATATTCAACGGCACCGCGCATTTCTGCATCATCGATGCGCTGCGCACCGGTGAAGCTTCGGTGCTTGCGCCCATCCGTTACACCGCGCTGCTGTGGGCGGCTGCGCTGGGTTTCATGGTCTGGGGCGAACTGCCCGACCTGTGGCTGTGGGCGGGCGCCGCGGTGATCGTCGGCAGCAGCCTCTACATGATCCGCGCCGAACGGCGACGCTGAGGCCTGCGCCGGCAGTCCGCTGGCCCGGATTTTGCGTCATCATGGCGGTGTATAGGCGTCACCAGGAGACAGACCCATGCTCAAAGGCAAATGCGCCCTAATCACCGGATCCACCAGCGGCATCGGGCTCGCTGTCGCACGGTCGCTGGCCGCGCGCGGCGCCAACATCGTGCTCAACGGTTTTGGCAACGCCGCCGAAATCGAGGCCCTGCGTTCGGGTCTTGAGCGCGACCACGGCGTCAGGGTTGCCTACGACGGCGCCGACATGAGCAAACCGGCTGAAATTGCCGTGATGATGGCGAAGGCGGAAAAGGACTTCGGCGCGGTGGACATCCTGGTCAACAACGCCGGCATCCAGTTCGTGTCGCCGATCGAGGATTTTCCGCCGGAGAAGTGGGATGCGATCATTGCCATCAACCTGGTGGCGCTGTTCCACACCATACGCCACGCGGTGCCGGGCATGAAAAAGCGCAAGTGGGGACGCATCATCAACATTGCCTCGGCGCATGCACTGGTGGCGTCACCCTACAAGTCGGCCTACGTCGCCGCCAAACACGGCGTCGCCGGGCTGACCAAGACCATCGCGCTGGAAACCGCGACCTTCGGCATCACCGTCAACGCCATCTGTCCCGGTTACGTGCTGACGCCGCTGGTGGAGAAGCAGATCCCGGACACCGCGAAGGCGCGCGGCATCACCGAGGCGCAGGTGGTGAGCGATGTGCTGCTTGCCGCACAGCCGACCAAGCAGTTCGTCACCGTGGAGCAGGTGGCGGCGCTGGCCTGTTTCCTGGCGGGCGAAGATGCGGCGTCGATCACCGGCACCCTGCAGGCCATCGACGGCGGCTGGACTGCCCAGTAGGTCCCGGCAGTTATTATTCTGACGAGTAGATTACGTCGCGCACCGTCGGATAGACCTGGTTCTCCCAGCGCTTGCTGCTGAACACTCCGTAGTGGCCAACGCCTGCCTGCACGTAGTGGGTGCGCAGGTACTGCGGCAGTTTTGAACACAGGTCCTGCGCCGCCAGCGTCTGGCCCAGCGCGCAGATGTCGTCGCGTTCGCCCTCGACGGTCAGCAGCGCAGTGCGGCGTATCGTTTTCGGGTTGATGGCGCGGTCGCGGTACTTGAGTTTGCCCAGCGCCAGCGCATGTTCCTGGAATACCAGGCGCACGGTCTCGAGGTAGAAGTCGGCGCTGAGATCTGACACCGCAAAATATTCCTCGTAGAACCGCCGCGTTGCTGCGGCGCGCTCATGGTCGCCCTCGACGATCTGGTCGAAATAATCCCTGAACGATTTGATGTGGCGCTGCAGGTTCATGTTTAGGAAGGCGGCGAGCTGTACGAATCCCGGGTAGACGCGGCGGCGCATGCCGGCGAACTGCACCGGCACATGCT
>JBMTEY010000239.1:0-2125 GCA_049433545.1 Burkholderiales bacterium
ACATGGTTTGCACAGGCCGAAAGATAGCAAACTTTTGATAATAAAGGAAAAGCCGCGCATGGCGCGGCTTTCCCAGCAGAGCCGCAACCGCACTAGCGGAAGGCGTATTCGACGGCAATGCCGGCGTTGCGCCCGGGCAGCGGATACGCGTTGTATCGATCGGCGACAAACTGGCTGCGCACCGCGTAATTGTAGTACTCGCGGTCAAACAGATTGTTGATCACCGCGCTCAGCGTCCAGGCGCCCTGACGATGCAACAGTTTGAGGTCGGCTACGGTATAGGCGGGGATTTTTACGCCCAGCGTATTACCCTCGTCGTTATCCATGAACTGTTCGCCAACATGGGCCAGCGTCGCGCTCAGCCGCGTATGCTGGCTGAACGCCCATGTCGCCCCCAGGTTCAGCTTGTGTCGCGGCACCAGCGGCACGGTTTTGCCGGAGATCGCGACAGCCGTCCCGCCACCCGGGAACACGCCGTCACGGAATTCCGCTTCGGTGTGGGTATATGCGCCAAGCAGTGACAATGCACGCGATGCCTGCCATTTTCCCTCCAGTTCCAGTCCGCGCCTGCGTGAGGGCGGCAGATTGGTATTACCGATTCCCGCGGTAAAGGCATCAAGATGAATCTCGTCGCGAACATTCATCTCGAACAGCGCCGCGCGCAGCCATATGCCTGTGCGCTGCCACTCCATGCCCAGCTCGTGGTGCTGAGCCGTCTGCGGACGCAGGAACTGAAATTGATTCGTAAACAACACCGATGTCTCGTAGATCTCGTCGATGTTGGCGAAGCGGTAGCTGCGAGCCGTCTTGCCGATCAGCGCCACGGCAGGGGTCAGCGCAAAGCGTGCACCGGCTTCATAAGCTCGTTCCGATTCGCGCTGCAAAGCCGCAGGAGCACCTGAACCGAACGCGCCGCCCGGCGCTGCCGCATCGAAACGGTCCTCTGCGTCAGCCTTGAACTGCTCGTGCCGGACGCCTGCCGTCAGTGTCAGCCGCGGCGACACTTTCAAGGTGTCATGCAGATAAACCCCCATGGTCTGCTGCTGCGCATCGATCACGTTGAATGGATTGGTAATGTTGGCCGCCGAGTTGGAACGCTGAAGCCGGTAGTTCCACTGATACCAGTCCAGTCCGGCAACCAGGGTATGGCTGCCGCCGGGGAAAGCCGCTGTCCAGCGCACACGCGGCGACAGCGACCAGACATCGAGATACGCGATGCGATAGTCGGGGAATCCGCCAAAATCGAAATAGGAAATCTGCTCCTTGTTGCGCCATCCGGCCGCCAGATTGAATTCTCCGCTGCCGATGCGGTGGCGCCAGTCGACTGTCATGCGGTTGCCGTTGCGCTGCGCATAGTCCAGCGGTGTCTGCGCGCCCCGGCGATCGCTAACCAGCTGGTTGACCCCCGTACTGGGTTGCACCTGTCTCGCTCCGGGCAATCTCAATCCCTGGTGATCGGTAGCAAGCTTGACCGCCACCTCCCCGCTTTCGGTCAGTAGACGCAGATCGGCAGACGCGTTGGTTTGCCGGTTATGGTTGTTGACGCGATAGCCGTCGGATTCAAGATTGCTTGCAGCCACACCGATTCCCATCCGCTCACCACGATATTGGGCCGTAAGCCCGGTCTCAACAGTGTCGTACGATCCGATGCGTGCGCGTACGCTGCCGGTACCGTGACGGTCAAATGGCGAGCGCGTGATGATGTTGATCACACCGCCAGTAGCCCCATCCCCGTACATCACGGAACCGCCGCCGCGCACGATCTCTATGCGTTCGACGTCAGACAACGGCAGCGCCGACCACTGCACACCCGACAGATCGATGTCGGCGATACGCCGCCCATCGACCAGAATCAGCGTGTTCTGCGTTCCCGTCACGCCGAACCCGCGCAGATCAACCGTGGTGGTTGCGGCGTTGTTGCCGAAAAAATCATGTATCTGCACGCCGGCCTGCTCGGACAACAGTTCAGGCACGGTTTTGGCTGTGCTGCGCTGAATGTCATCGGACGTAATCACCGTCATGTTGACCGGCTTGTCATCGACGCGATCCTCGAATCGGGTGGCCGTGACGACCACCGGCGCGAGTTCGCCTGAAGGCACAACCTGGTCTGCGGTGTATCCGGTCA
>JBMTEY010000240.1:0-2088 GCA_049433545.1 Burkholderiales bacterium
GTGCAAGCGTCTGGAGACGGCCGGGGTTGCGGACAAGGTGGTCATCGGCTCACAGGTTGACGAAGGCTGCATCGAAGAGGTGCTGCGTTTCATGCCCGAAATCGACATCCTGATCGACGACGGTTCGCATGTGCAGGCGCACATGATCATGTCCTTCATCAGGTTGTTCCCGTCGATCAGGGAGGGCGGGGTCTATGTCATCGAGGACACCCATACCAATTATTCGCCGGAGCACCAGGAATCTTTCCTCGGCATCGGCCTCTACGACTACTTCAAGGGCCTGGCGGAACGGCTGAACATCGATTTCATCGACGCCGACCTGCGCAAGTCCCGCTACAAGGTGCCCCGCGAACAGCGTCCGCCGCGCAACACGCCGCCGGATGTCTGCCGCGAGATATTCTCCATCGAATTTTTCGACAGCGTGATCGCCGTGCGCAAGCGCCGCAAGCAGGAACCGCTGCGCATCCGCCGTTAGGTCCGCCGGTGAAAGTCGTCTGGGTTACCGTCAAAACGGATCTGGTCGGTTCCGGTGACGGTGTTGATTCCAAGGTGGCCAGCGTGCGTTACCGTGCGCTGATACCGGCGGCCGGGCTGCGCGCCCGCGGACATCACGCCCTTGTCGTCGGCCACGATGCGGCCAGCCGCGACCAGGTTCGCGGCGAAATCGCCGACGCCGATGTGGTGGTGTTCCGCCGCGACTACGACGCGCCGGAGGGCATAGAGCAGCTGCTGGCGGAAACGGCTGCTGCCGGCAAGAAGACCATATTCGACCTGTCGGACGACCGTCTGCACGGCCGGGTCGGGCCGCACCTGCGGCGCATGGTCGAACTGGCGGGCAGCGTGGTCACCATGTCGGATGCGTTGCGCCGGAAAGTCGCCGACGAGTTCGGCAAACAGGCCTGTTTCATCGGCGATCCCTACGAAGGCCCGCGGGGCGAGCCGCGTTTCGCGCCGGGCGCGCGCCTGAAGGCGCTGTGGTTCGGCCATCCCGTCAACCTGCCCAGCCTGGAACAGTCGCTGCCCGCGCTGCTGCAGGCGGCCAGGCGCAAACCGGTGGACCTGCGCATCGTCACCGAACGCGTCGACGGCATCGAGCGCCAGTGCAAGGATTTCAATGCAAAACACCGTAATTTGCTGTCGCTGCGTTTTGCTGCATGGTCGAACGCCGAAACCTGGCGTTCGCTGGCGGAATCAGACGTGGTGGTGATTCCGTATATCGCCGGTCATCCGCGCTCAATGGCGAAAAGCCCGAACCGCATCATCGAATCGTTATGGGCGGGCCGCCTGGTAATCGCGCATCCCATACCTTCGTACATGGAATTCGGCGACTGGGCGTGGATCGGCGATGATCTTGCCGCGGGTTTTGCCTGGGCGCTCGACAACCCGGACGCCGTCGTGCCGCGGATTGCCGCCGCGCAGTCGTACATCGCGGCCAGCTATTCGGCCGAATGCATCACCACTGCCTGGGAGTCGGCCTGCGGCGCGCAGTAATGCCCGTGCCGGTCCCGCACTGCCGCGCGGTCAACCTCCGGATTTCGGGTTGCCGGCCGCCGCGCTGCCCTGCTTGATCACCTGGACGCGCTCGACGCTGATGTCAACCACGTCGCTGAACCAGTGCTCGTCAACTTCACCTTCGATTTCCACCGGTGTGCCCTTGACGAGTTTCTGGCCCCACAGCAGGCGGTTCTCGATGGCGAGGCCGATTTGTCCCGTTCCGTCAGTGAACAAGTACGACTCGTCACCGTTGTTGCTGACGATGGTGCCGCGCAGAAGCACCCGCTGACCATTGTCGGGCGCGGCGAGTATGGACTGCACGCTGGCTTTGTCAGTCGAGGATTTGAACTGGGCGAATGCGGGCATGGTGCCGAGAAGCAGCATTGCGGCAATGAATTTTTTCATGATTTTTCCTCCGTTGACATGATGCATCATCATGTTAGACGGCATCATGGCGACTGAGTTCCCGCGGATTACGCGCGCGGATCCGGCGCATCTGCCGTCACGGGAATCGGCTTATGTCGTACAATTCGTGCCGTCGCGGGTGTAGTTCAATGGCAGAACGGCAGCTTCCCAAGCTGCATACGAGGGTTC
>JBMTEY010000241.1:0-2070 GCA_049433545.1 Burkholderiales bacterium
AGCTACGATTTTTTCATGTACTACTTCACGCTGTGCGTGACGCCGATGATGCTGCTGTGCGGCGTGTTTTTCCCGCTGAACGAACTGCCGCCCGCGGCGCAGATACTGGCGCAGCTGCTGCCGCTGACCCACGCCGTCAGCCTCGCCCGCCCGCTCGTAGCCGGCGAGGTGCCGGCTTCCTGGCTGCTGCACATCGCGGTGCTCGCCGCCTATGCCGTCACCGGCTTCTACATCGCGCTGGCGATGACCCGCCGCCGGCTGCTGCAGTAAGATGCCCATCATGCTCTGGATCAAATCCTTCCACCTGCTGTTCGTGATTTCCTGGTTTGCGGGGCTGTTCTACCTGCCGCGCATCCTCGTCAACCTGGCGCTGGAAGACAACGACGCGGCTCGCGCCCGCCTGCTGCTGATGGCACGCAAGCTCTACCGCTTCATGACGCTGCTGGCGGTGCCGGCGTTGGCCTTCGGCCTGTGGCTGTGGCTGGGCTACGGCATCGGCGGCGGCTGGATGCATGCCAAGCTGGCACTGGTGATCGTGCTGATCGGCTACCACCACGCCTGCGGCAGCCTGCTGAAAAAGTTCGAGCAGGGCCGCAACACCCGATCCCACGTCTGGTTCCGCTGGTTCAACGAAATTCCGGTGCTGATCCTGCTGGCGACGGTCATCCTGGTCGTCGTCAAACCGTTCTAGGATCCATGCACCCCATGTTCGCCATCCTCGCGCTGTCACTGGCGCTGACCACCCCTGTCCACGCCGCCGACGCGCGCATCATCGTCCAGGAATCGCCACTGGCCGGTTTCCAGTATTACGAAGGCAAGGGGCTGTGGGACATGATGCGCCCCGGCGATCTGCTGGTATTGGTGCGCGAACCGCGCAACCCGCACGATGCCAACGCCGTGCGCATCGAATGGCGCGGCGAAATGCTCGGTTACCTGCCGCGCCGCGAGAACCGGGACGTTGCCAGGCAGATGGACCACGGCGCGCCGGTGAAAGCCCGCATCGTCCGGCTGACCGAAGCGCGCAATCCCTGGCAGCGCATCCGCTTCGAGGTCTATGTCGACCTCGCCGCGCGGCAACCCTGACATGGAACAGTTTTTCGCCACCTGTCCGCGCGGCCTCGAAGGCGTGCTCGGCGAGGAGCTCACCGCGCTCGGCGCGCAGGACGTGCGCCCGGTCGACGGCGGCACCGGCTTCCGCGGCCCGTACGCATTGTGTTACCGGATCAACCTCGAAAGCCGCATCGCCAGCCGCGTGCTGTGGCGCATCGGCCACTGCCGCTATCGCGACGAGAACGACATCTACGCCGCGGCGCGCAAGCTGCGCTGGGGACAGTGGTTCAGCGCCAACGAAACCATACGCGTCGAAACCGCGGCGATCAAAAGCCCGCTGCAGAGCATCGACTTTGTCACGCTGCGCGTGAAGGACGCGGTCTGCGACGTGCTGCGCGAAACCGAAGGCAAACGCCCCGACGTCGACACGCGCGCTCCCGATGTGCGCATCCACCTGTTCCTCACCCGCGACGAAGCGGTGTTCTACCTCGACACTTCGGGCGATCCGCTGTTCAAGCGCGGGTGGCGCATCGCCACCGGCGAAGCGCCACTGCGTGAAAACCTCGCGGCCGGCATCCTCAAACTCGCGGGCTGGACGCCGGAACAACCGCTGCTCGATCCGATGTGCGGCAGCGGCACCTTCCTGATCGAAGCCGCACTGATGGCGATGCAGCGTGCGCCCGGCGTGAACCGCCGCTTCGGTTTCGAGAAGCTGCGCAATTTTGACCGCAAGGCCTGGGAAACGCTGCGTGAACAAGTTGCAGCACAGGAAAATATATCAATTAAAACAAATATTTATGGTTACGACCGGAGCGGGGATGCGATCGCCCAGACACGCCAGAACGTCGCCGCGCTGGGACTGGAATCACGCATCGAACTCAAGCAGTGCAGCTTCGAGGACTCGAAACCGCCAACCGCGAGCGGCGTACTGATCACCAACCCGCCCTACGGCGTGCGCCTGGAAGAACTCGACGACCTTGCCGCGTGGTATCCCAAGCTCGGCGACATCCTCAAGCAACG
>JBMTEY010000242.1:0-2045 GCA_049433545.1 Burkholderiales bacterium
GGCGCCGAGATTCACGGCATCGACCTGTCGCAGCCGCTCGATCAGCCTGTGATCGATGAGCTGGTGCAGGCATTGGGTACGCATGGCGTGCTGTTTTTTCCGCGACCAGCAGATGACACCGGCGCAGCAGAAGGATTTCGGCCGCCGTTTCGGCGAGCTGCATCTGCATCCGGCGTGGCCGCGACTGATCGAGGGCCATCCGGAGGTCATGGAAATCTACGCCGACGCGAACACCAAGCGCATCGCCGGAGAAGACTGGCATTCGGATGTTTCCTGCGATCCCGAGCCGCCGCTCGGCACCATACTGCAGATGCTGGAAGTGCCCGTGATCGGCGGCGACACGCTGTTTGCCTCGATGTACGCGGCGTGGGACGCGTTATCAGTGCCGATGAAAAAAATGCTCGACGGCATGACCGCGCTGCATGACGGCGAGGCCACCTACCGCGGCCGCTACGAGGGTGCGGTGGAAGCGGGCAAGGTGTATCCGCGTTCGGTGCATCCGGTTGCGCGCACCCATCCGGTGACGGGCCGCAAGGCGCTGTTCGTCAACCGGATTTTCACGTCGCGCATCATGGAGCTCTCCAAGCCCGAGAGCGATGCGGTGCTCTCGATGCTGTTCTCGCACATCGAGCAGCCGGAATTCCAGTGCCGCTTCCAGTGGCAGGTCGGTTCGGTTGCGTTCTGGGACAACCGCTGCGTGCAGCACCACGCGCTGTGGGATTACTACCCGCAGCGGCGGCGCGGCATGCGGGTGACGATCAAGGGCGACAAGCCGCGCTGAAATAAAGGGCGTTCACCGGCGCTGCCCGAGCTGCCGGCGATCGCGGAAACCGTGCCCGGTTACGAGGTGGGCTTGTGGTACGGCTTTGTCGGGCCGGGGCAGTTGCCCGCCGACATCGTGCGCCGGCTCAACAGTGAAATCGTCGCCGTGCCGGACATCTGCCAGCGCCTGTCGCGCCAGGGCGTGGATGTGGAGACCGGCACGCCCGGGGCGTTTGCCAGACTGCTGGTGTCGGATCTCGCGCGCTGGGCGAAAGTGGTGAAGCAGGCGGGGATCAGGGCGCAGTAGCGTTCGGGCGGCGTGTTTCAGTTGCCGGAGGGTTTTGCGGTTTTTTTCAGCGTCGGTTCGTCGAGTCCGACGCCGACCAGTGCGCCGAACAGCTGTTCGATCATCCTGCGGTCGGCTTCGGGCAGCGCCGGTTTAAGGATGGCGTTGACGTTGGTGGCGACGTGGTCGGGGTTGCCGGTGCCGAAGAGCACGACGTTCGCACCCGGTTCGTGGCGTGCGTAGCGGTAGGCGGCCTCGATGATGTTTTTCGCGCCGCCGTTGTCATGCAGCAGAAAATCCAGCGGGTTGTCCTTCGCCGCGAGTTCCTGCGGCAGCTTTCCTGCGGCGACCAGCGCGCGCACGTCCTGCTGCAGGCGGCCGGGCACGCTGAACAGCGCGCGTACGGCGAACATCACCAGGGTGCCGATGTTTTTCTTCAGCGTCGCCGGGAAGACGCGGCTGCGCGCGTTCTGAGACAGCATGTGAAAGGCCACCATCACCGCGTCCCAGTGGTCGTCGGTGAGCGCGCGTTCGAGCATGTCATGGTTGTGGTCGTGCGCCGCCCACTCGGTGATGCCGATGTGGCGGATCTTGCCCTTTTCCTTTTCGCGCAGCAGCACCGGCACCATTTTCGCGGCGACGAGGTTGTAGTCGTCGGGCAGCACGGTGTGCAGGCAGTAGAGGTCGATATAGTCGGTGCGCAGCGCCTTCAGCGATGCGTTGAGGCTGGTGACGAGGTTGGCGGCGGCCATCGGCGTCGCGCCGCGGCTGACCTTGTGCTTGGTCGAGATCACCACCGATGCGCGGTCGCGGCCCTTCAGTGCGGCGCCGACGATGGGTTCGGTGCCGTAGAACTGCGCGGTGTCGATGAAGTTGACGCCGAGATCGAGCGACTTCTGCACGATGCCGACGGCATGCGCATCGCTGTGTCCGGCAGTGGTGCCGAGGCGGCTGCTGCCGCCGCAGCCGAGTCCGGCGACGCTGACCTTGAGGCCGG
>JBMTEY010000243.1:0-2044 GCA_049433545.1 Burkholderiales bacterium
GGCTATGCAGTAAAGTGCGTCAATGAACTTGGCACAAAAAACCAGTCAGGCCACCCTGACTGACGTCGATGAACGGGCAAACACTGCGTCAGGCACTTTTCTTCCGCATTTTCATGTCGCAGGCAACCCTTTGATGGTAGCAGAGTATCGCTAGGACTCCTTCAAACTGCTACATTTGGCGTTTCCCCAATCATTACAATCGAGACGTTTCCGAAACCATGACCGCTTCCAGCAAACACAGCCGGGTACTGATCCTCGGCTCCGGCCCCGCCGGTTACTCCGCCGCCGTCTACGCCGCACGCGCCAACCTCAAGCCGGTGCTGATCACCGGTCTCGCCCAGGGCGGGCAACTGATGACGACCACCGATGTCGACAACTGGCCCGCCGATGCCGACGGCGTGCAGGGTCCGGACCTGATGGCGCGCTTCCAGAAGCACGCCGAGCGCTTCAACACCGCGATGATCTTCGACCATATCCACACGGTGCAGCTGAAGGCCTCGCCGATCACGCTGACCGGCGACCAGGGCACTTACACCTGTGATGCACTGATCATCGCCACCGGCGCATCGGCCATGTACCTCGGCTTGCCATCCGAGGAAAAATTCATGGGCAAAGGCGTATCGGGTTGCGCAACCTGCGACGGTTTTTTCTACAAAAACCAGAAAGTCGCGGTCATCGGCGGCGGCAATACTGCGGTCGAGGAAGCGCTGTACCTGACCAACATCGCCAGCCATGTCACCATCGTCCATCGCCGCGACAAGTTCCGCGCCGAAGCCATCCTCGTCGACAAACTGAACGAGCGGGTTGCCGCCGGCAAGGCGACCATCCTCTGGGATCATGTCCTCGACGAGGTGCTGGGGGACAATTCGGGCGTGACCGGGATGCGCGTCAAGCACGCCAAATCCGGCGCTGCCACTGAAAAAAAACTGCAAGGGGTGTTCATCGCCATTGGTCACAAGCCCAACACCGACATCTTCGAGGGACAGCTCGAAATGAAAAACGGCTATATCGTCACGCAGAGCGGTCTGAACGGCAATGCGACCGCCACCAGCGTGCCGGGTGTTTTTGCCGCCGGTGACGTGCAGGATCATGTTTACCGCCAAGCCGTGACCAGCGCCGGTACCGGCTGCATGGCCGCACTCGACGCCCAGAAATACCTGGAGGGCAAGGGGCTGGTCTGAAGTTAACGCAAGGCCCGACGAGATGAGCCGTGAAAAAATCCAAGCCACGTGCCAGCAACCCCAAGCCGGACGATGCCTTACTTTTTCACTCGGCATTGCCTGATGTAACGCCGCTCGCACCGACCAAGCGAGTCCATCTTGAGCGCCCTCGCCCGAAACCGGTAGCCGCCCAGCGCAGGCAGGACGAGGAAGCCGTGCTGCTCGACTCCCTCAGTGACGTTCCGGCATGGGAAGCCGGGCTCGAAAACGGCGACGAACTGCTCTACCTGCGCAACGGCCTCTCCTCCCAGCACCTGCGCCGGTTGCGCCGCGGTCACTGGGTCATACAGGACCACCTGGATCTGCACGGCCTGACAGTCCCCGAAGCCCGGCAATTGCTGGCCCGGTTCCTGGCGCACTGCATGCGCGAAGGATTACGCTGTGTGCGCATCGTTCACGGGAAGGGATTGCGCTCACCAAACCGTGAACCGGTGCTGAAGAAAAAGGTGGCCGGCTGGCTGATGCAGCGTGACGAAGTATTGGCCTACTGCCAGGCCCCGGCCCCCGAAGGCGGC
The DNA here is from genome assembly GCA_049433545.1 of Burkholderiales bacterium. Taxonomy (GTDB): domain Bacteria; phylum Pseudomonadota; class Gammaproteobacteria; order Burkholderiales; family SG8-41. The sequence goes on from JBMTEY010000243.1 coordinate 1,736, forward strand.
GGAGGCGCCGTGCTGGTATTGCTCCGCGCCGCGTAGCAAGTCCCCTTGGGGGGGCGCCGCGTAGCGTGTCCTCTTGGGGAAACAGACCGCGCCGAGGAAAAGCTAGACGGCAGCCTCGTCGGTTTCACCGGTGCGGATGCGGATCACCTGGGCGACATCGCTGACGAATATCTTGCCGTCGCCGATTTTTCCGGTACGCGCCGCCTTGACCACAGCATCAATCGCCGAATCGAGCAGCTTGTCGGGCACCACGACCTCCACCTTCACCTTGGGCAGGAAATCAACCACGTATTCCGCGCCGCGATAAAG
>JBMTEY010000244.1:0-2039 GCA_049433545.1 Burkholderiales bacterium
TGCAGGCGACGCTGACGCTGCCCGGCATGGCCGGCATCGCGCTGACCATCGGCATGGCGATCGACGCCAACGTGCTGATCAACGAGCGCATCCGCGAGGAACTGCGCAACGGCAATACCCCTCATGCCGCGATTTATGCCGGTTATGACCGTGCCTGGGGCACGATTCTCGATTCGAACATCACCACGCTGATCGCAGGGCTGGCGCTGTTCGCTTTCGGTTCCGGCCCGGTCAAGGGTTTCGCGGTGGTGCTGTGCCTGGGCATCCTGACCTCGATCTTCAGTGCGGTGGTGGTGTCGCGCGGCATGATGAATCTTTATTACGGCGGACGGCGCAAGCTCGACCGCATAGCCATCGGATAACTGGACGCCACAAGGCCATGGAATTTTTCCGCATCAAGAAAAGCATCCCGTTCATGCGCTTTGCGCGCATGTTCAACATCATTTCGCTGATCACCTTCCTGATCGCCGTCGGTTCGCTGTCCACCAAGGGCCTGAACCTCGGAGTCGACTTCACCGGCGGCACGGTGATGGAGGTGTCGTATACCCAGCCGCCGGAACTCGACAGCATCCGCGGCACGCTGGCGAAAATCGGCTTCAGCGAGGCCTCGGTACAGAACTTCGGCACCGCCCGCGATGTGCTGATCCGCCTGCCGGTGAAGGAGGGCCTTACCAGCGCGCAACTTTCGGAGCAGGTGCTGGTGGAGCTGCGCAAGGACAATGCGCAGCTCGAAATGCGTCGCGTCGAATTCGTCGGCCCGCAGGTCGGCAAGGAACTCTTCGAAAGCGGCGCGCTGGCGCTGCTGTTCGTGTGTATCGGCATCGTTGCCTACCTCGCGCTGCGCTTCGAGTGGAAATTCGGTCTCGCCGCGATCATCGCCAACCTGCACGACGTGATCATCATCGTCGGCGTGTTCTCGATCTTCCAATGGGAATTCTCGCTGCCGGTGCTCGCCGCCGTGCTGGCCATCCTCGGCTACTCTGTCAACGAGTCGGTGGTGGTGTTCGACCGCGTACGCGAATGTTTCCGCAGCCGGCAGTACCGCGGCGCCTCGGTGCCCGACGTGCTGGACGCCGCGATCACCCAGACCATGTCGCGCACCATCATCACCCACGGATCAACGCAGATGATGGTGCTGGCCATGCTGCTGTTCGGTGGGGAGACGCTGTTCCATTTCGCGCTGGCACTGACCATCGGCATCTGCTTCGGCATCTATTCCTCGGTGCTGGTGGCAAGCCCGATCGTGATGTACCTCGGCGTGTCGCGCGACGACCTGGTGAAAATCGAGAAAAAGCCGGAGAACGAATCCGGCGCCGTGGTCTAGGGCCCGGCACGGGGTCCGGCGTTGGAACTCCTGACGCTGTTAATCGACGTCGTCCTCAATCTCGACGACCATCTGCAGGCGCTGGTCGCCGCGCACGGCGCGTGGATCTACCTGATCCTCTTCCTGATCGTGTTCTGCGAGACCGGCCTGGTGGTGACGCCGTTCCTTCCCGGCGACTCGCTGCTGTTCGTGTCCGGCACCATTGCTGCCGCCGGCGGCATGGACATCCACCTGCTGGCCGTGTTGCTGATCATCGCCGCGGTGCTCGGTGACGCGGTCAACTACGCCATCGGCCATTACCTCGGCCCGCGGGTATTCAAATCCGGCGAATCGCGCTGGCTCAATCCGAAACACCTCGAGCGCGCGCATGCCTTCTACGAGCGCCACGGCGGCAAGACCATCATCATCGCCCGCTTCGTGCCCATCATTCGCACCTACGCGCCGTTCGTGGCGGGCGCGGCGAGCATGACCTACGCGAAGTTCGCCCTTTACAACGTCACCGGCGCGATCCTCTGGGTGGTGTCGCTGGGCTATGCCGGGTATTTTTTCGGCAACGTGCCGTGGGTAAAAGACAACCTGACGCTGGTGATCATCGTCATCATCATCCTGTCGATCCTGCCCGGTGTCGTCGAAATCCTGAGGCATCGCCGCAACAGCGACGGATGAACCTCTACCTGCGCCTGCTGTGGCTGATCCTGCGCATGCTGCGCGGCGT
>JBMTEY010000245.1:0-2034 GCA_049433545.1 Burkholderiales bacterium
CGAGGCCGGTTGCGCTGTCGTAACCGATGACATTGGCCGGGAATTTCCGCCCGTCGGCGGTCGCCAGTTCGACGGTATCGGCTTCGGTAACCAGATAACCGATGGTCAGCACCAGGCCGCCCGAGTCGATGACCACGCCGGTGCCTTCGCGCTGCGGTCCCAGCGAGCGGGCGCTGCGCGCATCTGGCACGGCCTTTACGCTGATCTTGACCACCGAAAACTGGTCCACCGTCAGTTGGCGGTCCGGGGTCGCGGCGTAAGCCGGCAATGCAAAACCCGCGAGCAACAATACCAGCGCGAGCAAACCCACGCCGGCGTTGTGGAGAAAATCCTTGATCGTAGCCATCTGAACCTCCCGCGCATGTCGCGCCGTCGCGCCGATATCCGCGACCATGAGGCTATCCTACGACGATTGCAGGGTCCGCAAAAGGGCCGGTGCGGAATCGGCGATACAATGCCCCTCTTTTCGACGATTGTGGAGGACAAACAGCATGGAACTCGGACTCAAAGGCAAAGTCGCCGTCATTACCGGCGGCACCGAAGGTATCGGCAAGGCCGCAGCCCTGATGCTGGCGCGTGAAGGCGCCAAGGTCGCCATCTGCGCAAGGCGCCAGCCGCTGCTCGACGCCGTGGCCGCCGAAATCACCAAGGCCGGCGGCACAGCCCTTGCCGTTTCCGCCGACATGAGCAAGGCGGCGGATTGCGAACGCTTCATCAACGAAGTCGTCAAGCATTTCGGCGGCATCGACATCCTGCTCAACAACGCGGGCACGTCGAAACGCGGCAATTTTCTAGACCTCTCGGACGACGAATGGGCGGCTGACCTCGAACTGAAGGTGTTCGGCGCCGTCCGCTGTTCGCGGCTGGCGATTCCGCACATGAAAAAACGCGGCGGCGGCCGCATCATCAACATCACCATTTCCAGCGCCAAGCAGCCCGGCGCGGGTTCCTATCCGACCTCGGTGTCGCGTGCCGCAGGCCTGGCCATCACCAAGGCACTGTCCAAGGAATTCGCCGCGGACAACATCCTCGTCAACACCATCTGCATCGGCAAGATCAAGTCGGGACAGCATGAACGGCGCTACACCAAGGACGGCATCAGCGCCGACGAGTATTACGGCAAGATGAGCAAGGACATCCCGCTCAAGCGCGCCGGCGAAGCCCAGGAAGTCGCCAACGTCATCGCATTTCTCGCTTCGGATGCCGCCAGCTACGTGACCGGAACCAGCATCAATCTCGATGGCGGGATTTCCGGGGTATTATAAAATTACATTTAAAAACAGATAGTTAAAATATCACGGGCGCCGCCTGGTGCGGCGCGGGCAGCAGGCCAGCGGAAGCTGTTGCGCGGGAAATGGTGCTGACGAGAGGAGTCGAACCTCCGACCTACTGATTACGAATCAGTTGCTCTACCAACTGAGCTACGTCAGCACTGCTGCAAGAGGAAAATTGCGGAAGGCGCGTATTTTAACGCACTGGCCCGGCGCTGGCGCGAACACGCACGATGATGTCCACGCCGTCGGTGACCATGCCGGATGGCAATTCGGGCAGGCCGGTGACCGTGAGCGCGTCTGCATCGATATCGGTAATCTCGCCCGTCTCGATGTTGTAGAGATGCTGGTGCGGCTGCGTGTTCGGATCATAGAACACGCGCCTGGGGTCGACGATGACTTCGCGGATCAGCCCGCGGTCGCGGAACAGGTTCAGCGTGTTGTAGACCGTCGCCTTCGAGGTCTCCGCGTGGCGCTCGTTGACGAAGGTCAGAATCTGGTCGGCAGACAGGTGCCGGCCGCGGCTGAACAGCGCATGTGCGATCTCCAGCCGCTGATGCGTGGGCGCGATATCATGTTCGCGCAACAACGCTATCAGCGAACGCCGATCGTAAGACTTTGCTTTCATTGAGGTTTATTTTAGACCAACCGTTAGACCTTGTCTAATCATTAGTTGGCCCGCAATTTCTAACGCCTGTTTCTGGTTACCGAAAGCCGTTACCAGACAAAGTCCAAAAATTTTGAGCAGAAACTGGCGGGCAGG
>JBMTEY010000246.1:0-2030 GCA_049433545.1 Burkholderiales bacterium
CGCTGGAACAGGTCGTTGAGATCGGCGCCGCTCCAGAACTGGCGCTCGAATTCCGCGGTCTGCGTCGCCGCACGGCGCAGCGTGAACACCTTGAGAAATATGTAGTACCAGGAAAACAGCGATGCCAGCAGCAGTATCGCCATCACCAGCTGCACCGGTACGCTGGCGCCGGTGATCAGGCTGATTACCGACATGTCATGCGTGAGTGTTGCGTTCACTTTTAAGGTCCCGTTGTTATGCGCAATTCCCGGGGCATGCGGACCGGCCTGAAGCTGTCGGTGCTGACGCACACGACATCGACCACCGCCCGTACACGCTCCTCGTCCCCGTGCCGCACGCTCTGCAAAAAGCGGATGCGGCTGCCGCTGACGTTATCCACTTCCACGCTCACCTGCAAGCTGTCGTTGAACCGCGACGGCCGCAGGAAATCGATCTGCACCGCGCGCACCACAAATAGCACGCGCAGGGTTTCCGCCATCACCGGCTGCTCGTAGCCCTGTGCGCGCAGCCACTCGGTGCGGGCGCGCTCCATGAAGCGCAGGTAGTTGGCGTAGAACACCACGCCGCCGGCATCGGTGTCCTCGTAATAAACGCGTACCGGCCACAGAAAGGGTTCGGCAGTCCTCGCGGTAGACTTTCTGGATGACGGTCCCGCTGCGGCCTTAGCCTCGGTATTTTTCAAATTTATCAATTAAAACAAATACTTATATTAATTCTCGGTGTCTAAACTGCATCTGCCGCATTCATGATCTCGCGGCAACCGGCGCACGGCGGCGGCACCACGCCGCGGTCGAGATCACGGGACAACGCTTCGATCGAGGTAAACGTCGACGTGTCCTTGATGAAACAGCACGGCAGTTCACGGCCGGAAATGTCGTAGTAGCGCATCACAGGCGCACGCAGGAAACGGCATTGATGATGGTAACGACCGGCGGTCGGCCGCCGCTCCGGATAACGGCGCGCGTAGTCGTCCTTGGACTGCAGGGGCTGCACGACATGCCGCATCAGGCCCCGCACCCGCAGAAAGTCCTTCAATGCTGACAGGTCCTGGCCGTAATCGACGGTCATGATGCGCATCCGCGCCGGGCCCATCGCCGCCAGCAGGCGTTCGACATTGGCCAGTACGCGCGGCAGCTTGAGGCGTCCGATGCGGGTCGCCTCCGCCACATCGATGGTATCCAGCGATACCGCGACGTCGGGCAGTTCCGCTGCCATGCGCTCGGCATCGATCTCGTAACCGTTGGTGATGGTGGTCGGCACGAACCCACGTGCCCGCACCGCCGCCGCCATGTCCCAGAACCGCGGATGCAGCGTCGGTTCGCCCTCGCCCTGCAGCGAAACGGCGTACGGCCCGGCGGGGATGCCCGCCAGTACGTGTTCGAATACCGGCCAGCTCATGTGCCGCTGTGGCATTTCGCGCCCGGCGCAGTAAAAACAGGTGAAGGTGCAGTGGGTCGTGACTTCAACCTGGAACAGCATTACTAGTTCCAGAGATCGCCGGCGCCGCCCTGCGACGGCTGTGCCAGCCCGAAATGACGATACGCCAGCGCGGTGGCCACGCGCCCGCGCAGGGTGCGCTGCAGATAACCCTGCTGAATCAGGTACGGTTCGAGGACATCCTCGATGGTGTCGCGTTCCTCCCCGATTGCCGCCGCCAGGTTTTCGACTCCGACCGGGCCGCCGGCGAACTTGTCGATCACCGCGCGCAGCAGCTTGCGGTCCATGACGTCGAGCCCGACCGGATCGACGTCGAGCATTTTCAGCGCGGCGTCGGCAACCTCGCGCGTGACATGCCCTCCCGCCCGCACTTCGGCGTAATCGCGCACGCGGCGCAGCAGGCGGTTGGAAATGCGCGGCGTGCCGCGCGAACGGCCGGCGACTTCGCGCGCGCCGTCGGCATCGATGCCGACCTCGAGCAGCCGCGCCGAACGCCCGACGATCTGCGTCAGTTCGTCCGCGGTGTAGAACTCCAGACGCGCGACGATGCCGAAGCGGTCGCGCAGCGGATTGGTCAGCATGCCGGCGCGGGT
>JBMTEY010000247.1:0-2030 GCA_049433545.1 Burkholderiales bacterium
TTTTCCCGCGAGCGCCATCCGCTGCAATCCACGGACTTTTCGTTTTCGCGTTTCCTGACGCCTCACCTGTCGAATTACGAGGGGTGGTCTGTATTCATGGATTGCGACATGCTGATGCTGGCGGACATCGCCAAATTGTGGGCCTTGCGCGACGAGAGATATGCGGTCATGGTCGTCAAGCACAACCATGCACCAAAAGAAAAGCGAAAGTTCCTCAACGAGCCGCAAACCCAGTATGACAAGAAGAACTGGTCGAGCGTGATGCTGTTCAACAACGCCCGTTGCCGGGCACTGACCCCGGCATTCGTTAACACAGCATCGGGACTTGAGCTGCACCAGTTCAAGTGGCTCGATCACGATGACCTGATTGGATCATTACCCGACCGCTGGAATCACCTGGTCGGCTACAACCCGCCTCGCCCGGATGCCGCGCTGGTGCATTACACCCTCGGTGGACCCTACTTCGAAGCCTATCGTGACTGCGAATACGCGCAAGAATGGTTTGCCGAGCGCGAGGCCATGCTGCACGCTGGCATTGCCGGACTACCGGCCGCCTGAGCCGCTTCAGATGCCCAGCGACTTCAGCTGCTTCTCCGGATAACGCGTTCCCGAAGTCACCCCCGGCGGGAACGCCGCCGAAAGCTGCGCCAGTTCCGAAGCAGCCAGTTGCAGTTCGATCGCGCGCAGATTTTCTTCGAGGTAGCGGCGACGCTTGGTTCCCGGGATGGGTACGATGTCGCTGCCCTGTGCCAGCAGCCAGGCCAGCGCAACCTGCGCAGGGGTCGCTTTGTGAGCACTCGCTATCGCCTCGAGAGATTTAAGTAAATTATTGTTTTTATTGATATTTTCAGGCAGAAAGCGCGGGTGCTCGCGCCGCCGGTCCTTGGCGATGAGGGCATCCACGCTCTTGATCGTTGCCGTCAGATAGCCGCGGCCGAGCGGGGCATACGCCATATAGCCGATGCCCAGTTCGCGGCACGCCGGCAGGATTTCATTCTCAACGTCGCGGCTCCACAGCGAATACTCGGTCTCCACTGCGACGATCGGATGCACGGCATGGGCGCGGCGTATGGTCTGCGCGCCAGCTTCGGACAGCGCGAGGTGGCGTACCTTGCCCTGCTCGACCAGGCGCTTCATCGCGCCCACCGTGTCCTCAATCGGCACCGTCGCATCGACGCGATGCAGGCCATAGATGTCGATGACATCGACGCCGAGGTTCTTCAGGCTTTTCTCGCAGGCCTGCGGCACGTAATCGGGATGACCGCCGGTGAGCGCAGGCGCATCGCCGCCGCCACGGGAAGCCAGCCCGAGGTTGCCGAACTTGGTGGCAATCAAGACCTGGTCGCGCCGACCCTTGATGGCTTTGCCGATCAGCGCCTCATTGACGCCGCTGCCGTAGGCATCGGAAGTCACCAGCAGGTTGCAGCCGAGGTCGAACGCGCGATGCATGGTGGCGATCGATTCGGCATCATCCGGCTCGCCGTAGCTGATGGACATGCCCATGCAACCCAGGCCGAGCGCCGGCACTTCGGGTCCGTTCCTGCCGAGTCTGCGTTTCTGCATTGTTATCTCCCCAATGGCCGGCCGTGGCACCGGCGTCATGCTGATGCGGCGCGCATTGCGCGCGCCGCCCGACATGATTATTTCGCGTAGGTGACCGTCAGGTCGCCGACGCCCTCGACATGACCCTCGAGCTTGTCGCCGCGCTGCACCGGACCGACACCAGCGGGCGTGCCCGACATGATGATGTCGCCGGGACGCAGCGTAATCAGCTTCGACAGGTACGAAATGGTTTCCGGAATATTCCAGATCAGTTCCGACAGGTCGCCCTTCTGTTTCACCTGCCCGTTGACCTTCAGCCAGATCGCTCCCTTGGCCGGATGGCCAACCATCGCCACGGTCTTCAACGCCGTGCACGGTGCCGAATCATCAAAGGCCTTGCCCATCTCCCAGGGACGACCCATTTTCTTGGCCTCGCCCTGCAGGTCGCGGCGGGTCATGTCGAGGCCGACGCCGTAGCCGAACACGTG
>JBMTEY010000248.1:0-2027 GCA_049433545.1 Burkholderiales bacterium
TTTGGGGCTGGCCAGGTGCAGTTTCATAACCCTATGATTTGCCGGTAATAATCAGCTTCGATACAATTATACGTTTTCCGCCTGCCGCAGTAAGCCGCATCACAGCAGCACTTTCCCCGAGACCCGTTCATGGAAGAATTTCCGCGCATCAAACGCCTGCCGCCGTATGTGTTCAACGTCACCGGCGAATTGAAGCTTGCCGCGCGTCGACGCGGTGAGGACATCATAGATTTCAGCATGGGCAATCCCGATCAGCCCACGCCGCGACACATCGTCGACAAGCTGATTGAGTCGGTGCGGCGCACGGATACCCACGGCTACTCGGTATCGAAGGGGATACTGCGTCTGCGCAAGGCGATCTGCAACTGGTACCAGTCGCGCTACGGCGTCGAACTCGACCCGGAATCGGAAGCCATCGTCACCATCGGCTCCAAGGAAGGCATTGCCCACCTGGCGCTGGCCACCCTCGAACGCGGCGACATCGTGCTGGTGCCTAATCCGAGTTATCCGATACACATTTACGGGCCGGTGATCGCCGGAGCGGACATCCGCCACGTGCCGATGCACGCAGGTGTCGATTTTTTCGAGGCACTTGAACAGTCGATCAGGGATACCTATCCCAAGCCGAAGATGCTGATCGTGAATTTTCCGGGCAACCCGACCACGCAATGCGTGGATCTGGCGTTTTTCGAGCGCCTGATCGCGATTGCGAAGGAGCACGACATTTACGTGGTGCACGACCTCGCTTATGCCGACATCGTGTTCGACGGCTACAAGGCGCCGTCCATCCTGCAGGTGCCGGGCGCACGCGACGTGGCCGTGGAGTTTTTCACGATGTCGAAGAGTTACAACATGGCCGGCTGGCGCGTCGGCTTCATGGTCGGCAACCGCGAACTGGTGACCGCACTGGCGCGGATGAAGAGTTACCACGACTACGGCACGTTCACGCCGATCCAGGTCGCTTCGATCATCGCCCTGGAGGGGCCGCAGGACTGCGTTGAAACCGTGCGCCAGGTCTACCAGGGCCGGCGCGACGTGTTGTGGGCGGGCATGAACGCCATGGGCTGGCCGGTTTCGAAGCCGCAGGCGACGATGTATATCTGGGCGCCCATTCCCGAGCCGTACAAGGCCATGGGCTCGCTGGAGTTTTCAAAGAAGCTGCTGATCGAGGGCAAGGTCGCGGTGGCACCGGGTACCGGTTTCGGCCATTACGGCGACGACCATGTGCGTTTTGCGCTGATAGAGAACGAGGCGCGCACCCGCCAGGCGATACGCACGATCAGGGAAATGTTCCGCAAGGACGGACTGCTGCAACAATCATAGGAAGAAGCGCATCATCATGAAACCGATCAATGTGGGGCTTCTTGGCATCGGCACTGTCGGCAGCGGCACCTTCAACGTGCTCCGGCGCAACAGTGAGGAAATTTCGCGGCGCGCCGGTCGCGACATCCGCATCGCCATGGTTGCGGACAAGGACATTGCGCGCGCCAAGGCGGTTGCGGGCGACTCTGTGCGGGTTACTGGCGACGCGCAGGAGGTGGTCAGCGACCCCCAGATCGATATCGTCGTCGAACTGATCGGCGGTTACACCGTCGCCCGGGACCTGATGCTGAAGGCAATAGGCAACGGCAAACACGTGGTTACGGCGAACAAGGCGCTGCTTGCGCTGCACGGCAACGAGATTTTCACCGCGGCCAGCAAGCGCGGCGTAATGGTGGCTTTCGAGGCCGCCGTCGGCGGCGGCATCCCGATCATAAAATCGCTGCGTGAAGGGCTGACCGCAAACCGCATCGAGTGGATCGCCGGCATCATCAACGGCACCAGCAACTTCATCCTCTCCGAGATGCGCGAGAAGGGCGCGGCCTTCGCCGACGTGCTGAAGGAGGCGCAGCGCATGGGCTACGCCGAAGCGGACCCGACTTTCGACATCGAAGGCGTCGATGCCGCGCACAAACTGGCCATCATGGCGGCGATCGGCTTCGGCATCCCGGTGCAGTTCGGCAAGGCGCATGTCGAGGGCATCTCGA
>JBMTEY010000249.1:0-2019 GCA_049433545.1 Burkholderiales bacterium
CCAGGTTGAAAAATACAACATTCAACCTGGCACAGAAAAAGCCAGTCACGTCAGTGCCCATGTAGGTCCCCGCCGGTTTGTCCGGAGACTGCGGCGCATCGGGCAGGTGCGTAAATTTTGCAGGCATGACTACTGGCCGAGCTTTTGGCAACATTGTCTATTGCATGGCAAGCTGTGCCACCTGATAGGGAAAACAGATCAAAACAATGACAAACCGCATGCCCGTAGTGCTGAATCCACAGATCCTGAAAACGGTTCCGCTGTTTTCATCGTTCTCCGACCAGCAGATTGCAATGCTTGTTTCGTGCGTGCAGCACCGGAGTTATCCGCGTGGCGCTGCGATACTGCGGGCCGGTGAAGAAACGGAGGCGCTGTACATCATCCTGTCCGGTCGCGTGAAGGTGCTGATTCCGGATGAGGAGGGGCGCGAGGTCATCCTGACCATGATGGCGGCCCAGGATTTTTTCGGGGAAATGGGCCTGCTCGACGACCTCCCCAGTTCGGCAACCGTTGAAACGCTGGAAGCCTGCGAGATGCTGCGCATCCCGAGGACCGCATTCCTGTCCTGCCTGGAAGAGAATGGCGAGGTTGCCATGCTGGTCCTGCGCAACATGGTCAAACGCCTGCGTGAGGCCGACCGCAAGATTGAGAGCCTGGCGTTGATCGACGTTTACGGGCGCGTCGCGCGGCTGATCATCGACATGGCTGAAAACATCGACGGCAACTGGGTCGTGCAGAAGGCACCGGCCAAGCAGGAAATCGCGCGGATGATCGGTGCGTCGCGGGAAATGGTCAGCCGGGTCGTCAAGGATCTGCAGGAAAAGAACCTCATACGTACAGACAAGCGCAAGATCATCGTGCTGGACCGCCAGTCGATGGCGCATCGTGGGTCCTCGCGATAGGGCGAGCCGGGCTGGAAACCCCAGCATGTGTGATTTTTCGCACGTTTACATGGGCTTGTGTGGCGCTATTCCTTTCCGGCAGCCTGCTTGTGGTATATAAACGGGATCGAAATCGGGGTGGTTGATTAGGGATTTAAGCAGTCCGCTGAGTTGAGCTCAGAAGGGGGTTGATCATGTTGAAACTGAAAAATCTGTTGGTGTGCATTTCTGCGGCCATGCTGGCAATGATAGCCACGGGCGCTTACGCTGCCGGCGCCGGCGTGATCACGCATCTGAGCGGAACCATGTCGGTGCAGCGTCCGGACGGCTCGGTGCGCATCCTTTCCCAGAAATCCGAGGTCCAGCCCGGCGACATCCTGACCACTCAGCGCGACAGCTACGCGCAGATCAATTTCACAGATGGCAGCGCGGCGACGATGCGGCCCAACAGCACCATGAAGCTGGAAGCCTATTCGTTCAACAAGGAGGCACCGCAGAACGACGGCATGTTCATGCGCCTGCTGAAGGGCGGGTTGCGGACCGTTACCGGTCTCATTGGCAAGCGCGGCAACCAGGATGCATAAAAGATCGGCACTTCGACTGCGACCATCGGTATCCGGGGCTCCTCGGGCGACACCGTGGCCTGCACTGCGGATTGCGGATCGCTGGAGCCCGGCACCTACCATACGACCTATACCGGCAGCTACATCATGCAGAACCAGGGTGGCACCCAGATCATCGGTGAAGGCCAGTTCGGCTTTGCTCAGGATCCGCAGAAGCCGCCGGTACTGTTGCCGGGCGACCCGGGACTGAACCTCAGCCAGCTGCCGTTTACCCTGGGTGTCGGCGGCAGCGCGGTTCCCGGTGGCGCAAGTCAGGAGTGCGTGGTCCGCTGATCACCCACCGCATTACGGCTGCATGCAAACCCCGCCGCCCGGCGGGGTTTGTTTTTTGGCAGGCGCTGTGCACGGCGATTGCCGATCGCTGCAGGTCAAACCGGCTTTTCACTTATAATCATCGGGTAAACGATATTACCCAGCGCAAAACCCCGATAACCTGATGCCGGCCATCGACAAAACAGCCGATACCAAGTCTGCCCGCAACCCGTTGCCGCCAAAAATTGCCGCGCTGCTGCGGG